>JAHQVK010000003.1 GCA_019634385.1 Myxococcales bacterium
CCCTCTACTCGGAATACGTGGAATTGGAACCAATTCTATAGGGCCTTGCAAAGGGTCTTTTTACGGAAAATGGCACGGTGTCCCTGTTGCGAACAATGGATGCCCAGGCATCTCAGGATAACACCGATCAGGTAATGCTAGCTCTCTGGTTCTATAAACCAAAACTGTGTGCTCTAGGAAGCGAGTCTGTTTTTGGGAGAAAGCCAACAAACTAGGCACTTTTATGGTCTGTTCAAGAATCCATGAAGGAGTCTATCTTTAGTGAACTTGAGCGTCAGCCATCATCTTCACCAGACCACTGCCAATCAGCGTGGCAACCGATGGAGCTACAAGTACTTGTTTGTGCGTCATACTCGCCACCTCGACTGAAAGAGATATCTTTGGTTCCATTCATATGTAGCTCCCCATCCACAATGTTGCGTTGAGCATCGGCCACGGTCTGGTGACAATCTGCGCAACGGATACCATCCTCCACATGATCACCATGAGCGCCACTCAAACCGACGCCAGTCGTATGGCAGCTTCCACAGTTTACCGGCTGGTTAGCGGTCCAACTCACCGGTCCACTTAGAGACTGACCATTCCCATGGCAATAGAGATTTCCACAGGTGAAGGTATTTCGATCGTAGCTCGCTAGTCCATTCAGAGCGGTAAAAACATTCTCCGCTCGAGAATCGCCATCTATGTGCTCTGGATCTTCGACATTTCGCGGTACTATATGACACGTTGAGCAAGGAAGCGCACGATAGTTGGCGCTAGCCTCGAGATGGGCCCGATGCGCACCAACCCCTGGAGAGTTGGGCTCAGTATTGCCCAGTAGATCTTTCGGCGGTGCAGCTTGCCCGCCCTCTCCGTGGCAACTATCGCAAGCTTGTCGTCCGATAGCAATATCAACTACCCCATCAATATGGGAACTGGAATCAAGAAACGCGGGCTCTTCGCCAGGGGTCACATTAGGATGACACTGTCCGCAATTAGTTGCGGCGGGATGCGGTGAAGGTGGTGGTAAACCATGGCAAGCCCCGCATGCACTCGCTTGCCCATCTACGGCCGTCCAGGCTGGTACGGTCAGCGCTCCCCCCTCCATGGTTGCCCCATGACAATAGGTATTCGCGCAGGTGCCATCCACATACTCTGGGCTTACTCCTCGAGCGCTGGCGATACCACCAAAGCTCAGCTCGGCCTGGTTATTAGCATCATCGATATGTCCCTGACTATTAAGCTCCGTCGGAACCACATGGCAGTCTGAGCACAGAACCGAGCGGAAACGGGTACTATCTGCTTGTAGATGCGCTCTGTGCGCACCTACCCCAGTAGCAGAAGAAAGCACACCACCACCAAGATCTTTAGGGGGCGCTGGTGACACGGAATCCCCATGACAGCTATTGCATTGGCGCTCTTGCCCAATAATTTCTACCGTTCCATTGATATGAAGAGCGGGATCTGAAAAGCTTGCGGGCCCATCCATGGTTGGATGACAACTCCCACAATCGGTCTCCGTTGGATGAGGTGGTCTGGGCGGCACCCCGTGACAAGTCCCACAAGCAGCAGCAGCCTGTCCTACATCTATCCACCCGATAGATTGAACCCCTCCCTCCGAAAGAGTTGAACCATGACAGTACACATTGCTGCACTCGCCATTGGCAAAAGACGACTGTGCATTTCCCCAGCGAGCAGCCTCTCCAAAAGTTACTTCAGCGCCTGGAATTTCGTCCAAATGCCCGGGAGAACCAAGTTCCTCCGGAACAATATGACACGACGTACACAACATCCTCCTGAATTGAAGGGACGACTCCCTAAGATGCACCCGATGCGCACCAACTCCAGCAGAAGTCAGTGCCGTCTCACCGTTAAGGTTCTTAGGCGGTGCAGCGCTGGTCTCATCGCCATGACACGTAATACAATCGGCAACTGGGCGCCCCGATACCGGACCCGTGGGATCTGAGCCGTCTGGTGGATTGTTCGTGCCGACCGGCGTTGTATCATCAGACGGTGCATCCTGGGATTTTCCGCAATGAGTGGCCACCAGTAATCCCACAAACATCCACCGGATGTGGTAAGATAAATACCGCTTGTTCATATAGCTTTCTCCTGACTCGGTTTGGAACACTCATGCGTTCGAGCGGAACGCATGAGCAACAGAAACTCCATATACAACCACATATCCAGACATTTATTCATGAGAATTGCCATTACTCAGTAGCGAAATCTATGCTCTCAACTTATGAAGATCAATATCCAAGATCATCATCTACTCTTACACAGCAACCATTGCACCCAAAGGTGTCGAGACCAACAAGTGGCATACAGCAAAGACTACTTGAATTGCTTCTGTAAGAATCAACAAGTGGGCGCGCAGCGGGCATAGCCACGCGCTAGAAGCAGGAACTTGGGTTCAGCCCAAGTAATTTCTGCTATAGAGACCAACAATTCATATATTTTGTCTCCTATATTCAAGCCAAATCACATACTCTTACAGTAAATTCATGAGCGTTAAATACTCATAATGAACACCACAAACTATTGAAAAAGAAGCCTTAATATATATTTCAAGCAAAACATCAAATACGAAGCTATCGTTTCTTTAGATACTCACCATCCACGACGATATGTTACATGATAGGTATCACCGATTGGCTAATAGCTTACACCGGCCTCGTTCTTCATTACTTCAAACCCATGTGATTACTCACCTCAGCAAATTAGGTTCGTAGAGGCAGGCCAGCACCAATCCGGATTCACCAATCATCGCGAAGCGAGAGGGCCAGAAGTGCCAATAAACGCAGCTCTCGCGACCGGCTAGCTCATCGCTAGTTGACGCATACACCCGAGGGAAAAGAGCGTGGTAAACCAACTTGCTGGTATCAATAATACAGCCGCCACGGATAAAAGCCGCTTAATTTCAGCCAATTATGTAGCCCACGGGAAACAACCGGAGAATTCTTGCTCCTTCCGGGCTGTATCAGCAGCTTTGGAGTATCTTCACATATTCTGCCGACATGAGAGGAGCACTCATCGTCAGCAATCAGCTACTTCGAAAGTCTAGAGCTATAAATCTCTACCAATGATACGTTGGCTATCGACAGATCACCACAACCCAGTTTAGGGTGTTTATATGCGTTTTGCATCTATTTATATAAGGAGCCTTTGTCTTGCCGCGGCAATGCTTATGCCCTTCGTTTTTGGCGTTTTTCTAATAAATACCGCTAGGGCAGATAATCCCATCGTTTCTCATGTTTACACTGCCGATCCGGCGGCCCGGGTCTTCAACGGGAGGGTATACGTGATAACTTCCCACGACTTGGATAACCAAGGTGGGTATGATATGAAAGACTACACCCTCTTCTCATCTGATGACATGGTGAACTGGCAAGACCACGGCATTGTATTCGATGTTGAAAATGACACCTCGTGGGCCAGCCGAGCCTACGCTCCGGACTTCATCGAGCGAAATGGCAGATACTATCTTTACTTCCCAAATGGCGCGAGTTCCATCGGAGTGGCCGTCGCCGACCGACCTGAGGGTCCATACCGTGATGCACTCGGTAGAGCCCTTGTGGACCGAAATACCCCGGGAGTGAATGGCGTAAATTGGGTGTTTGACCCTGGTGTCTTCATTGATGACAACGGTCAGGCCTATCTTTATTTTGGTGGTGGCAGTGACAGCGACGACGCCCGAGTCATTCGCTTGAACAACAACATGATCAGCACCAGCGGTTCAGCGATCACGATCAATATTCCGAACTTCTTTGAAGCTGCCTACATGGTGAAGCGAAACGGGACCTACTACTTGAGCTACTCTACTAACTCCGCCGCTGGCTTAGAAATTCGCTACATGACGAGTTCAAATCCAACCTCGGGCTTTCAATATCGTGGTGTCGTCATGGACAATCCCTGGGAAAATAATAGTAATAACAACCACGCATCCATGATTCAGTATCAGGGTCAGTGGTACCTATTCTACCACAACCGGGCCATCTCGAACGCACGCGGAGCTAGTTCTTTTCAGCGATCAGTTGGTGTTGACAGAATGTATTTTAATGGTAACGGCACCATTCAACCGGTAAACGACGGACGTTCGGGGGTACCACAACTCAAGAACGTGGATGCCTTCGCGGTAAACCAAGCAGAGACTTTTGATAACGAGCAAGGTATCGAGACCGAACGAGCCAGCGGAGGCACCCAAAGTCTCAGGATGGGTAACGGTAGCTGGGTCAAAGTATCTGGCGTTGACTTCGCCAACGGTGCATCGGGAATCAATGCTCGAGTAGCAAGTGGCAACTCATCGTCCTTGCAGATCATCGTCGACAGCATAAACAATTCCCCGGTCGCAACCATCCGGTTCTCATCGACCGGGGGATCACAAAACTGGCAGACCCGATCAGTCTCATTCCCTAGGTTGACAGGAGTGCATAACATCTACCTGCGGAGTACCGGCTATCACAATCTTGACTGGTACCAATTCACCGGTGGAAACAATGCTCCGGAACCTTCTCCTGACCCGGGATCTTCAAGCTCTATAATAGTTGAATTGGAGTCATTGGCCTCTCAGAGTAGTTTCTCACCGTTTGTCATTCAGTCGGACGGCAGCGCTTCCGATGGCCAATATATTGTATGGCCAAACAACGGCAACAATCAGATGCTAAACAGTGGTTCAGATAGTGCCAGCGGTCGAGTTTCTATACCATTTAGATTATCCCAAACAACAAACCTGCAGTTTAGAATCGGTGTGAACTTCCCTTCGGGAACAGATGATTCGTTCTATTACAAGCTTGATTCTCGCGAATGGGTAACACAAAACACTATCGGGACTATCGGCTGGGACACGTTGACCCCGGCTACCTTCTCAAACATATCAGCCGGTTTACATACTCTATATATCCAGCGTCGTGAAGATGGTTCACGACTAGACAATGTCACCCTCAGTGTCTCTGGGGGAACAATCAACGACAGCTCTAATAATCCGAATCCGAATCCGAATCCGAATCCGAATCCGAATCCGAATCCGAATCCGAATCCGAATCCGAATCCCGGAACAATGAACACGGTAACCATTCAAGAGAACTCTGATGGTTTTTGTGGGCTAAACGGTACCGTGGATAACAACCACGGCGGCCACACCGGGAATGGCTTCTCAAATACCGAAAACGCAAATGGTACCGGAATCAACTGGTTGATCACCGGCGAGGCCGGCTCATATACTCTCCGATGGCGATATGCGAACGGCTCCGCTACCAACCGTGCTGGAGTACTAAGAGTCAACAGCTCTAATATTTCAACCACCGATTTTGCTAACACCGGTTCCTGGGATAGTTGGACAACAACATCCGTGACGGTGCAACTTACCGGCGGCTCCAAAAACTTGCGTCTAGAAGCCAACCAAGATTCAGGACTGGCTAACATCGACTATCTCGAGGTCACTGGTCCCAACGTAGCTACCACAAACTGCGGCAACTAGCAGATAGTAAATCAAAGACCAATCAAAACTCAGATGTTTTTGACTATCTTCATCCCTTGGTAAAGACCTAACGGTCTTACCGTCTAGCAAGCACTGCCTAAAGCAGACACAATTAGGCACACGATGCTTCCAACGCTATTAGGAGACTAGGGGGGTGTCTTAAGCTTCACGTTCTGACTTGTATCCAGCGTGTGTGCGGGTTCGGTGGCTTAGCCACCCTTTAGGGCCCCTCGGTCCGGTACATCCCGTACCCTCCCTTCGGGGCCACCCCCTCACACACGCGGGATGCGCGATCATCTCCACAACCGTCGTGTAAAGACACGCCCTAGGATGGCGGGGGGCAGTCCCCTGAATATACTCTATCCATGGAACTAAGAGGCCGGTTTCGTGATCAACCAAACAACATCCCGTTCAGTTTCGGACCGTAATTCATCCGGTCCGATTGCGGCCTAGTATACAGCAAGACCACTTGAATTGATTCTGGAAGAATCAACAAGTGTGGTCACGTAGCAGGGCATGGCCCCGCGTGGAAGCAGGAACTTGGATTCAACCCAAGTGATTTCTGCTGTATTGTCACCCTATCCATCTGAGAATGGGCTAGAGAACACCCTAACTTCCTATGAATACTCAGTTTGAAAAGCTTCGTAAGTAGGTCTCAGTGCAAAAACGAAGACTAAACGTAGTCATACGAACGGAGATGTCTACAGGGCAAAGGTTGCGATGGAGAGACTAGCTAGCTAGAGCGAATAAGCCTTCTCAACTTTAGCAATTCTTACCGTATAGTTGCGGTACCACCGCGCTTTGCCAGTGGCCTGTGCTTCTAGGTGCTCGGATTGTTGTTTCCAGGCCTTGATGGCTTGGAGGTCGCTCCAGTACGATACGGAGATACCGATCTCGTCGCGGGCCGACTCCCATCCCAAGAAGCCTATTTGCTGTTTAGCCAGGAGGACCATTCGTTCCGATACTTTAGCGTATCCATCCAGATCGTCGGTCTGTGTGGCGGTGAATATTACCGCGTAATACGGAGGCTTGGGAGTAGTGGCAATGTTCATTAGGGGGTACTCATAGCGGAAAGGGCTATCCGAAGGTAGCCTCCCTAGCTAGTTCTGAGTGGGCTTGTGCGGAAGATCTTGTGTGAGACGTGAAGTTGAGAACCTGAGGAGGCTATCGTTGAAGCGCAGGTACCCACGCAGTGGTCCGTCCTGCAAGAGTCATATGTTCTACCAGGTACCCGCCTTCAACTTCTGCATTTCGTTGCTTACCCCACCGATGATGAAACAGCCACGAGCTGGGGAAGCGGTTTTTGTCTGCATTGACCTCCACTGCGGTATGAATCACCTCTTTCATCGATGTCAGCAGTCTTAGTGTTTCATTCTGGTCCAAAGTACCGGCGCTTCGGCGAGGATCAAGGCGGGCTTGGAAGAGGATTTCGTCCGCCAGCCAATTGCCGATGCCTGCAGCGAATTTCTGGTCGAGAAGTAAGGCTTTGAGCTTTGCTCCCCGCTTGCGTAAGAGGGCAAAAAAAGTCTCTGTGTCTGGGAGCTGGGTGTAAGGGTCAAAACCTAGGTCCGCAATTGGAGAGGCTTGAGGAGCGTGCGGGCGAAGGCGAATTCTTCCAAGGCGTCGTGCGTTGGTCATGACCAATTCACCACCATCGTCAAAATGAAGGCGGATTTTGGTAAATCGCGGGGGCCACGCGCCTTGTGGATCCTGAATCTTACTCTCCAGCTCCAGGGGAGATACGCCAGGGACTCGGAAGGCTCCGGTCATTCCAAAATGAAAGATTGGCCATGGCTGGCGATCAAGGCCAAACCAGATATACTTGCCGTGGCGGTTGATATCGTTGACTAGGGCCCCAGTCAACGCTGACACTGTGGCTGAGGGGCCATCTTCAAATACGATGGCGTCGTTGTCGCAGTGTGCATGAATGATGCGACGACCAGTCGCAACCCGGTCAGCCAGTTTACGTCCGAACTCTACTTCAGCAAGCTCAGGCATATCTCTAAGGGTTCTGCATTTCTCAGTTTTTGTCCACAGTTATGCGATGTGGTGCATACGCTGTTCACGTCTGATTCATAGGTGGGAGGTGGAACTTACGGGGCACACGTGAACAGCTTCGAGAGAGAGAGAGAGAGAGAGAGAGAGAGAGAGAGAGAGAGAGAGAATTGTATCCGCTGGTTATCGACCACTTTTTCGCGGAAACCACCTTCTATGGGAGCTTCGAAGGGCAGGGCGTTTTCGGAGTATGGTCTCTTCGGTAGTCGTGTCTATGTGCTTAGCGACCATAGGGCTGCGCCCTAAGAGCTCCGCTTCGAGTTCTTGAGTGATAAGCTCAGCTGGGCTTGGGCCTTTGTTGCGCGACAAGAAGAGGTCCCGGATGGTGATGGCGCCGTCTAGTTGCTGTTCTAGACGTTTCTGGACTGCCCACAGAGGGAAGTTGGAGGCTTCAAAAGCGGGAAGCTGGGAAAGCAAAAATACTTCTCCCCCTTCGTTACGAGGGTTGAAACCAAAAGCCTCTTCTACGAACGGCGCGGTGCCAAAGTCGTGCATGACCACGAGGGCACAGGTACGTTGATAGGGGAAACGTGTGTCCCGACTTCCTTTTCGCATTGTTCTTCGAGAGCGAGTCTCTATGGTAGCCCCAATAACCTCTATCAGATGAGTGGCTTGACCGTGTTGTGTTAGCACTATCAAGTCTCCAACTTTGGGTTCGCTGAGACTCTCGGCATCCTCTGGGGTGGAATGTAACTCAAAATGATCACCTGGCTTTTTAGGCTCTCGTGCCTTTATGCTAGCATCTTGGCCCCCATACGCGAGCTCGCCATCACCCAGGGCCACGTTCTTGGTCCAGAGGATTCGTCTGAACCGCATCATACACCGGAAGCGTATCACTTATGACTCAAAGGCGGTGAGTAGACGTTGGACCGCCTCTGATGGTGAAAGACTGCCGGAAAGTACCTCAGCTTCAATGGTTTCCGTTGTTATTTTTACTTTGGGGTGATTGTGAAATTTATGTAGCAGTGTGTCGCTTACCATCGACCATACCCCGCGTAGCTGCTGACGCTGGCGCCGAGCCTGCCATTCACCATTGTTTAGACTCTGCTGTTGGTGGCGCAGGACTTGGGACCACAGTTCTTCAATACCGTCTCCAGTTATTGCGGAACAGGTCATTACTGGGGGATGCCAGTCGGGATGCACGGGGGCCAAGAGTCGAAGAGCGGACTGATACGCAGCAGCTGCCTGGTGCGCTCGCTGGGTGTTGTCCCCATCTGCTTTATTTATAGCAACCAGGTCTGCAAGCTCTAGAATCCCTTTTTTGATACCTTGGAACTCATCTCCGGCACCGGCGATCATAAGAACAAGAAAGAAATCTACCATGTCTGCAACCATGATTTCAGACTGACCGACGCCCAGGGTTTCGACCAAAACTACATCGAATCCAGCGGCTTCCACAATGGTTATAGTCTCACGAGTCACTCGGGTGACACCTCCTAGATTGGCTCGGGAGGGTGAAGGACGGACAAAGGCCTCTTGGCACTGGCCGAGCTTGGTCATGCGGGTCTTGTCGGCAAGAATGCTTCCCCCACTGCGGGTTGATGAAGGGTCCACCGCCAGGACAGCCACTCGATGTTGCGCTCCAACAAGTCTGAGCCCCAAGGTCTCAATAAATGTAGATTTGCCTGCTCCTGGTACCCCGGTGATGCCTACTCGATGAGCCTGACCAGCGTGGGGGCGGAGTTGACTCAGGAGTCTGTTGGCTAACTCACGGTGATAAGGGTGTGTGGACTCCACGAGGGTGATCGCCCGAGCGAGCAATGGACGCTCCCCGTTGAGCACGCCTTTTGTGAGGAGATCTATAGATGGTCCATTGTACATATATAGGATCTATCTACCACAAAGATGAAGGCGGTTGGTCATGTGGTAATGTAGGAAGCGACCGAAGAATCTCGAGTAATAGTGGAAGGGCAACGGTTCGTCCGACGAGCCGCTTGGATGGGCTTCCCGCTAGGTTGCCCAGCCACACGACCGCGGTGTAGTGTTGGTTGGCTCCGCCAGCCCAAGCATCGTGATGGTTGAGGCTGGTGCCGGTTTTCCAAAATAGCCCCGGCTGATTGGGCGATGAACTCAGGGCTGCTCGTACCAATCGAGCAGTCCGCGGAGACCACATACGGATGGGACTCTGTTCGGCGATGGGTTTTTGAAAATACAATGATCGAACCTGACCCTGATCAGCAATGGCCCCGTACAGCCGGACCAATTGGAGAGGGGTGATTCGAGCGCGTTGGCCCATGGCTACCGAGACATTAAAGTATCCCGGTGGATGATCCATGTGGTAAGCGCCAAGGCTTACGAGTTCACCAACCACTTGCTCAACCCCTAGCTTATCCACCAAGTAGACAAAAGGGAGATTCAAAGATTGATGGAGGGCATCTTTTGCGGAAATCCATCCATGAAACTGTCCGTCATAGTTGTGGGGCTGGTAGCCGTCATAATCGCTGGGAAGATCGGGCAACATTGTATCCGGCTGGATCAGCGTGGCCTCGAGAGCCATTCCATAGATAAAGGGCTTAAGCATAGAACCAGGATCACGTGGGGTGCTATAGGCGGCAGCAGACGAGGTTCCGCTAGCGAGAGCGGTGATTTCACCAGTGCGGTGGTGCATGACTACCACCGCGCCATGAGGGATTTGGTGGCGAGTAAGTGCTGATAGATGGCGGGTGAGCCGAGAAGTTACCACCTGTTGATGAAAAGGATGACCGGTGGCTATTGAGGTTAGCTGGGCGGCCCTGGGAGCAGTCTCTGTACAGCCGAGCAGAGAAAAAGGACCGATGAGGCGGAACAAGATAGTCGCCGTCAATGGATAACTCCGGGTGCGCATTACCGGACTATAGTTACTGGTTGTCCGGTGGCTTGTGCCCACTTACGGGGATGGTACATCGCTTCCAAGTTGGCTGCTGGATGTGCATAGGTACCTGCGGTTACTGCTCGCAACGGGATGTAGAAGACCCTCGAAGTCTTGCTCTGGAGCTGACCAAATGCTTCTACCCGATCGTCCCATAGCTGCATATGCTCCGGTTGCCATAGGTCTGCGGTAGGGACCTCAGAGGGATGGGTTGTGTGGGACTCGAATGGAAGAATGACAAACCCGGCTGGTACCGGATTGGTTAGAGCTACGTAAGACAGGTCACCGGCACGTACACTGGTGAGGGTTAGTTTTGCGTATATCAGCTCTCCGAGGCGAACAGCGTGACGATCAATGGCGTCGCCGGTACGATCGACTAAGGTGCGCTCCACCATCAGGCCGTTGCTGATGGCAGTGGCTGGTGCCTCGCTATCTATGCCTTCGGATTGAATAACTACATGCCCGCTCAGCTCCTTCTCCGTGCCGACGTTGAGCTGGATACTGCTTGCATCATCCAGGGACCATTCGGGGTTTTGAAGTGGATCGGCGTGTTCTGGAGCTCTCGGTAACCCATCAACAATAAGAGTGGTGGTGGGCAGGGCGGGGGGACGGGAGACGGTGGGGCCCATAAATCGGGCAATGGCGGTTAGGCTCCATGCGTTCTCCTGAGTAGTGTAGTGGACGGTCGGGTTCAGGCGAGAAGCCAGGTCGTGAATCGGGGTTCGGAGCCACTCTGGTGAACCGAAGAGCTCAGCGAGGATGGCTAGTTCCAATCCTCTCCGACGGTGTTCGGAGTATAAGCCGGCGCGGTGACTTGGGTGGTGGGCTACCCGGTTCTCAGCAAACTTGATGAGTGCAGCTCGCACCCGCCGGTCACCGCCCAGGTATTGCGCTGCCCGAAGAAGAAAGCGAGCTTCGCGCACTTGCCCTGGATGCATGCTAGACGCCCCGTCTTTTAGCGCAGTGAGACTCTTTTGAATTGCGTCATGCTGAGGTTGCTTCGCTTTGGCGAGGACATAGTGAAGATAGGGGGTGGCTGGTTGAAGCGGCGCCTGCTGCACGTAGTCATGAGCCCAAGCGAGTGCTTGGTGGAGCAAATGAGGAGGGATGGCGTAGCCGGCATGCTCCAGATCTAACCACAGATCGATAGTGTACGCGGAGGCCCATGGGTGTGGTACCGAGGTTCCGGTCCAAAAACTGAAGGCGCCATTTTCCAGTTGCATATGAGCCAAGCGATTGATCCCCTCCCGAATGCCGGCTTGACGGTGAGGTTTGGGTTTGACCTCCGTAAATAGGTTAGAAACCAACAAGCCCCGAAGACGAGATACGGTGGGCTCCAGACCTTCAAATGAATTGCGTAGGAGTTCATTCAAACTATGGGTGACTTCGGCAAAAGAATGACGCGTGAGCTTTATACTCGTCTGCCCAGTGTTCTTTAACCATGGGCCAATGGCTTTGCTGAGGTCCATAGAGCCTGGCGTGAGCGGGTAAATTTGAGTGGTATGCTTGAGCGCTTGAATAGGTCGAAGGCGAATGGTGCTGTCGACAGCGATGGTGGTGCTCGCGGTTGGGTGCAGAGCAGTTATCGTTGAGGTTGCCGTCTGCGGAGCCCAGGCTCGAGTTTTAAGGTCAACCTGCCGCGCGGGGTAGTGGTCAGCTTTTACTTTGAACCATAGGAGCTGTTCGGCGCTGGGAGAGACGGTAGCGGTTTGGCTATCGGGGGTAATACTGACCCCCTCCTGTTGTGGGGCCTGGAGTTGCACCAGCATCACTTGAGGGGTCTTGCTCTTGTTCATAACTCGCACCGGGAACTCGAACTCGTCCCCTACAGTGAGAACAGCAGGGGTTTGAGGGACAAGTATTACGGGGTTGCTAACCTCGATAGTGCGCTCTGCTTGACCTACGGAACCAGGCCCGAAGCCAACAGCCATAATTCTTAGTGTACCTTGGTAGTTATTAGGTATCTTGAACGGCACGCTTGTCCTTCCCTCTTCATCTATGGTCAACATCCCTGACCATAGGGAGATTGGTGCTGAAACCGATCGAGAAGCTCGCCTTCGTACCGCTTTGCCACCGCCGGTTTGCTCATCAATGGGTGGAGGGGGGAGGTTTAGATTCCATCCGACAGTGTCATAGGTTTTTACCTCGAGGGCTTGCTTAGGGAACAGGTTATGAAGGGGGTTGGGGGGGGCGTGTTGTGTTTGTTGGAGAAGATGCTCGTCGACCGCAGCAATATATATCTCAGTATTGGGAGGGGCGGTGGGAGCGGCCAGCTTGATCGTCAAAGCAGATCCCGAGCTGGCGGTCTTGGGACTGCTGAGTTTCATGGGAAAAATGGGTGACTTAGACTCCACATTTATCGAAGCGACGCCAAAGCCGCGAGCGGGTATAAAGCTGTCTACGGAGGCGGCGTGAGGATCCTGTACTGCGAGTGCTGAAACGTAAATATTAGGTAACGGCTGGTCTGGGTGAGGCAAATGACGTTCGACATGAACCCCAAAACTTAAGGTGCCAGGCTGAGGAACATCTCTCCACTCCGTGCTGAGCAAGTTGTCTGTCTCCACGGTAAATAGCACTCGCCCAGGAAAAGGAACCTCCAGAGTTACTTTAGCCGCAGTGCCGCGATGGATACTTTTGGGGACATTAAGAACAAGCTTCTCGGGAGCAACGGGCTCGGAAGTAAGGCCTGCGGTTCGGATCAGCGGTGGATAGTGGTTTTGTATGGTTTTTTCCCCCCGGATAGTTAGCTCGCTGTTGCTGGTCGGGTGGCCGGTGGTTGAGGATTTTGTGGCTCGCAATACGTAGTGAGATGAGGGAACGGTAGGGGTTATAGAAGTGCGAAATTTACCGTTTTTCACCGGTGTTTGTAGGCTATTATCCTCGGAAAGTCTAACGCGAGGACCTTGCGACCAATCACCGGTGTGGTTATCGAATTGCCAAGCTTGCTCGGACTCAGCTCGGAAGAGTTTAATGGTTATCTGATCCGCTTGATGGACTGGGTGCCCTTCGGCATCAACAATCACTCCTTCAACTGTCAACGGCTTACCTGCAGATGCGATCGTCGTTTGTGTGCGCAGGCCAATGAATTTGTCGGAGGGGAAATAAGTGGTGTGTACTTTTCTAGTGACGGAGGGGCCTTGATTGTCCTCGGTTAGGGTCAAGGTTCCCGTAATTCGGCTGGGATAGTTGATACCTGATGGGAGCTCATCTAGCGGACAGTGCAGGCTGATCTCACCCTTGTTATCAAGAGATCCGGTCACGGGGGATAGCCAATTGCCAGTGGAGGTGGAGCGCTCAGTGAATTGGCCAAAATGATATCTAAGGAAGGCCGAGAATTTAGGGTTAATGGGCTCTATATGGCAGTGTAAGCTGACGCGGTGATGGCGAGGAATGCCGCCGAACAACCACTCGGCCTTGAGATTAAACTCTGGGTACTCACTACCGTAGTAACTAGTCTTGGTAGAGGTAGTAACTACACGCATACGTTCCGGCTGGTAAGGTCTAACCAGTACCGACCATGTGTTTACCGTATGGCCTCGCACCCGTACCTGCAGCCGGTAGTTGCCGGTTTCTGCGAACTCCGCCAAATGATAGTCAAAGGGAACAACTCCCATCGGGCTGGTTGGACTGGTTGTCTTGGCGATCTCAATCCCGCGCGGGTCAGTCAAGCTCAGTTCTATCGGAAGACCTGCGGTTGGTGGTTCCTGCATTTCATGGTCCCATACGGTTACCAAGAAATGGATTGTTTCTCCAAGATGATAGATGCCACGATCGGACCATATACTTGCGGTGTGCGTGGGAGGTTCATGCGGAGGGACGCCGGATGTGTCCGCATCCGCTAGAGGGGTTTCAACTTCGTCGAAGGCAAGGTAGGTTAGATCGGTTGGGGTTGATGCTAAGAGCCCAAAGGGCGGGGTAGGATCGGGTGCCGTAAAATCCTCTCCTCGATAATCGAGAATACACTCCCCGTTTCTTCCGGTAACGCCCTCCGATCGAACCTGACCACTAGGTTGTACCAACTGCACGGTGATGCCGGAACGAGGGGTTAAGGTATGTTTATCAAAGGCCCATACATGTACAAGGTTGGGGGTTCTTTTGGCAACGAGGTCAATGCGGGAGGCAATAAGACGAAGTGTTGCTTGGGGCTGGGGCACGGATTCTTTGGCAGAGGCTACCGTGATTTCGAATAAGCCAGTGGTATGTTCGGGGAGGAAGTTGCTCGCGTCGAGGGTGTGAATCTTTGGCTGGTCCACCGGGCTATCAAAAGTAAGCGTGCTTTCTTTTATCAGGTCGGCGGTGCGAGGTGTTGTTTGTTCTTCTGCCCCGCTGGCCCAGAAGATGAGAGCACCGGGACGGACTCTTCGAACCTGGACTGTGGCCTTTTCTACGTTTAGTACGCGTAGCGGGACGTGGTTGAGTTGATCAACGGGAGCGTATCGACCGTGACTAAGGAACGTAAGCGTTGGCGTTCGTTGGCGAATATCGAATGTTTTAGTGAAGCTGCTAGCAACAACACCACCATCAACGGTACGAACGCCGGCTGGAATGGTCAGTTCTAACGGACCGCGGGGGAAGGAGCCGAGGAGGCGAAACCCCCCCTGAGTGCCAGCGATGCGCAAGGGGACAAAAGGTCGGACCTCGACACCATTTTTGAGGGCTGAATCGTCAAGGATACATCGAGCTGAGATCGGGTATGTATCCTGGACTCCATGAGTAGGATAATTGCTCTTGAATGGACCGCTGTAGCTATCATCAGTACAAACGACCTGTAGGTACCAACCATCTATACTTTCTCGCAACTCTGCATCGAGAATGCGGACGGTCTGAACGGGCGTTGCGGGGAGAGGGAGCTGAAATTCGGCTGATGGAGCGGTGGTATCCCTTCCTGCCATTTGAACACCCTCTGCTAGCTGAACGCGGATCTCCTCGGCTTTAGACCATTTGCCCTTTAGCGCAACGCGAGCAATATGCGGGGTTTCTGGCGGGATATCTATTGATTGTATAGGGAGCTTCCGACCGTTGGTCTCTAGCGTAAGCCGGCTTTGAATGTCATTAGTCTCAGCAACCGGTCCACTGAAGATAAGTTCCAGGTGGCTCTGGTTGGCTTGAGTGTTTATTTTCGCTACTCGGGCTTGCTGGAGTGCAAACGAGGGAGTTGTAAAATTATGCTCTATCGTACCTCGCATCAGTCCTAGTCGGGTATGGAGGGCGCCAATCCGGAGGCGAATGACTGAAGCGGGGGGAAATACGTCAACCGGGACAATTTTGAGGGTTTGAGGACTAATCCAGGTAAGAAAGCCTACCTCTCCCGGCTCAAGATAGATGACGCTCCCTTCGTTGGTGCGGTCCTTTGGGGACAGTGGCTCGGCGAACGTGACGGTGATGGCCTTAGGCATGCGGTCGAGCGGTCGGTTGGCCGGACGAGAGAGAGGGGCAAAAGCTTCGAATCCCACAGTGGCTTCAGGAAGATCTGATTTTGACTCGGATGGATTGGGAGACGAGGTTGAGGGGACCGGTGGAGATGTTGCCAAATCAGAGCAGTGTATCCCACTGGTCGCATTCAGGAAGGTGATGAGCAAGATGCGCTTCTGCATGGGCTTATTCCTGGTAGGGGTTCGAAAAACGAGCTAGGAGTTGGTCGAGCAGGTCAATGGCCGCATCGGCAATCACTGTGCCGGGCGGAAAGATAGCAGTAGCCCCAGCCGCTTGAAGAGCGTCCATATCCCCTGGCGGAATGACTCCACCCACAACTACCATAATATCCTCTCGACCATGACCTTGAAGAGCCCTGGTAAGAGCCGGAACCAAGCTGAGATGCCCGGCAGCGAGTGAGCTTGCCCCGACGATGTGGACATCGTTTTCTACAGCCTGACGAGCGGTCTCTTCAGGGGTCTGAAAGAGCGGGCCAATATCTACGTCAAAACCCAGATCAGCAAAAGCGCTAGCAATAACTTTCTGTCCTCGATCGTGACCGTCTTGGCCCATTTTGGCTACGAGAATGCGAGGTCGGCGTCCGTCCAGTTCTTCAAAGCGGTCGATGCGCTTTGCTAGCTCATCGAGGACGACGGTGGTTAGCTTATGCTCATCCATGCCGGATCGCAGCTCCGGTCCATAAATTCCGGTGACGGTTTGGGTTGTTGCTTGATGTCGTCCCCACACTTGCTCGAGGGCTTCAGAAATTTCACCTACAGTCGCTTCAGCACGGGCGGCATCTACCGCGAGTTCTAGGAGATTGCCACTGTGATGTTCCGCAGCGTGGGTGAGGGCGTTGAGCTTAGCCTGAGTGTGAGCAGCTGTACGGCGATTGCGAAGGGCCTGAAGACGAGCCACTTGGTCTTGGCGCACCTGAGAGTTATCAACCTTGAGTACATCGACTTGCTCGGGGTGATCGAGAGGAAAAGTATTGATACCCACCACCGTTTGGGCGCCGGCATCGATGCGGGCTTGAGTTCGAGCGGCGGCTTCTTCGATGCGCATTTTGGGCAAACCCAAGCTGATCGCTTGGGCCATACCTCCTGCGTGTTCAACCTCATCGATATGGGACATAGCTCGGGCAGCCAGATCGTGGGTGAGTCGCTCGACATAGTAGCTACCTCCCCAAGGATCTATGACTGGTGTAGTACCAGCTTCATATTGCAGAAATAATTGGGTATTTCGGGCAATGCGTGCGGAAAAGTCGGTGGGTAGGGCGAGCGCCTCATCAAATGCGTTGGTATGTAGCGACTGAGTATGGCCGTGGGTGGCGGCCATGGCCTCTATCCCGGTGCGAATGACGTTGTTGTAAACATCTTGGGCGGTTAGGCTCCAACCGGAGGTTTGACAATGGGTGCGGAGGGAAAGGGACTTGGATTCTTGGGGTTGGAAGTGATGCTGTAAAAGGGTCGCCCACAAGAGTCGGGCCGCTCGGAGCTTGGCAATTTCCATAAAAAAGTTCATGCCAATAGCCCAAAAGAAGCTCAGCCGGGGCGCAAAGTTGTCTACCTCTAAGCCCGCTGAGAGGCCAGCACGGATATATTCCAAGCCATTGGCTAGTGTGTATGCGAGCTCAAGATCTGCTGTTGCACCTGCTTCCTGCATATGATAGCCAGAGATACTTATGCTGTTAAATTTGTGCATTTTTTTCGCGGTATATGCAAAAATATCGGAGACGATGCGCATAGAGGGCTTCGGAGGGTATATATAGGTGTTCCGAACCATAAATTCTTTGAGTATGTCGTTCTGGATAGTTCCTGATAGTTTTTCGGCTGATACGCCCTGTTGCTCCGCGGCTACGATATACAGGGCCATAATCGGTAATACCGCGCCGTTCATAGTCATGGACACGCTCATCTGGTCGAGGGGAATGCCGTCGAACAGGATACGCATATCGTCGATGGAGTCGATAGCTACTCCAGCCATACCTACATCTCCGAGGACCCGAGGATGGTCTGAATCGTAGCCGCGATGGGTTGCCAGGTCGAAGGCCACGGACAGGCCTTTCTGGCCAGCAGTGAGGTTGCGTCGATAAAAAGCGTTGGATGCGGCGGCTGTGGAAAACCCGGCATACTGACGAATTGTCCACGGTCGCTCAACGTACATTGTTGGGTATGGGCCTCGGAGAAACGGGGGCTTTCCGGGCACTGATTGTAGAAAGTCTAGCTCCTTGATGTCATTACTGCCGTAGACTGAGGTGATGGAAATACCCTCAGGGGTGGTCCATGGCAGGAGTTTGGGTTCCGAAATGGGGACTACCGGTTGCCGGGTACCAGGCGAAGAGTCCGGAGATGTCCATGGTATGTGGCGAAAATCGGGCCATTGGCTCATATCTGTTCTCCGCTAGCGTGTGTTACTTGCCCGTGTATTCGCAAAAGCTCGGTTAAGAGGGCTTCGATGTCATGGTTGAGGGATAGAAAGCCGTGAAGGCCAGCGTGTGTCCATGCTTGGGTGTCACCGCGAGGAGCGCCTACAAGGTATATCTGGTGAGCTCCAGCGTTCTTTAAGCCGAGAATAAAAGCGTGAGCGTGCTTTGCGTAGTCATCATCAGTGCCGCAAATGATCGCAACCCGAGCCGAAGACGCGCTAAACATCTGGATTGTTTCTTGAGCGTCGACGGTGGGTGGTCCATGAATGGTCAGCCAACCTCCGACACCCACGAGATTTTGGGCGAAACTGGCTCGGGGGCTATGATTTGCGACGGAACCAATGTTTGCGAGATAGATGGGCGGTAAGTGAAACTTAGCCGCATCTCGCAACGTTTCTAAGTGTTCTGCCGTTCGATGAGCTCGAAGAGGTTTAGCAGTGGGAATATCCGGGGGGGAGGCGGGAGATAATGGGTATAGGTCCCGATGAATTTGCGCAAGAGTAGCACCATGCTCTGCCGCACGCAGGGCAAAGTGAACTCTCTCCATTGAGCTACTGCTAGCCGGTGGAGGGGGTGATGTAGCCACGTGTTTGCTGCGCGCTCTGGTTAGTTGCCAACGGTTGTCAGCTACTGGCTTCCAGTTAGGTGTGGAAGATTGGGTTGATGGAGGTAAAGGTTGTTCATTGGGATCAGGGAACGCGTTAATGCCAGTGATAGCTCGTTGACCGCTATTTACCGCTCGCATTCTGTTTACACGTGATTTTTCGATGCGTGCTTGAAGCCATCCGTTGCAGAGTGCTTCGATGAGCCCCCCTTCGGTCTCTATGGCTTGAAAAGCTTCCCAGGCTTGACGAGCAATGAGTTGGGTGCGGTTCTCAATGTATCCGCTCCCACCAGCGGGGTCGGTGACACGAGTCAGATGGGCCTCTTTTTCTAGGATTGTGGCTGTGTTGCGGGCGATTCGGTGACCCAGTTCATCGGGATACATGGTAGCAATACTATCAAAAGGAGGTATGCTAACCATATCGGTGCCACCGATCGCAGCGACAAAGGTTGCGGTCGTACCCCGTAAAAGGTTGATCCATGGGTCGTAACGAGTCATGGATCGAAGTCCTAGACCGGCAATGATTGCCGGTGGCTTAATAGATATATCAATGTCTAGGACTTCCGCTAGTTTGGCTAAGAGCATCCGCAGGGCGCGTATTTTTGCGATACCCTCAAAGACATCCGGGCTAAGTGCTAGTTCGATGTCTAGCTGACCCAAGCCCAATGAGAGATCATGGTCATCCTTATGGAATTCGCGGAGCATGGTGACGATTTCGGCCAGTACACAAGCGAGACTGTCTACATCGGAAGCACCCGCATTGTGATAAACATGCTCAGAAGCTTGGGCCACCCGGATATTCGGAGCGTGTATTTGGCACCACTGGGCGAGGATGCTCAGATCGTGAAGCGCCGTATCTATCTCGTCACGGGAGGTTGGTAAAGCGGCCCATGTGGATAACGGAGCGGCGGCGAGTGACCCTTTGAGGGTTTCGAGGCGGCAATGCCGGCGTCGCCAGAAGCTGATGAGTAGTGCGGATTGAGCAAGAACAGCGGAACCCCCATGTAAGGTGATCGGCGTAATATCGGCGGGTACCCCAGCGAGCACGAGATCGAGATCATCCACGCTGGCTATAGGTATTCCCCCGGCACCTCCATCCGTAATAGCTTGGGGATCATCCGGATCTAAGCCCCTTCGTGTGGCTCTATCTAGGACGAGGCTAACTGCAACGACACCTTGCCTAAGATTCTGCAAGATTATCCGGTTAGCCTCGCTGAGATCCGGATGGGCAACTGCTTGGCGTATCTGCCACGGCGGGGGAGATTGTGCAAATCCTCGGGTATAGGGAGCGTCTCCAGGATCCGGAGGATGATGATTCTCGGAGCTCGTCGAGTAGAGCGGCTCGAGTCGGTAGCCATGGTCAGTGGCAGTACGAAGCTGTTGGTACTTTCCGGGGTGGTTCTCTTCGATGATCTGTAACCAGTCCTCAACGCTTTGCGGGGGAAATCCCTCGGCCAAATTTATCACCGCCATGATAACCAATTTCTAACCCAAAGGACGTGAGGTATCGAGTTCATCCGCATCCCTTGTTTTCTACGTTGGCTAGACGAAAATAGGAGGGCATGCATCTGCGTCGATGTTGGCGATGGATGGTGCTGGTTGCTTGGGTTCTTCTCCCGAGCGCTTGCCAGCACCATCCGGCTTCCACGAACCAAAACTCACTTCAGAAACCGGTCGCTTGGTCCTCAAATTTGCAGCCAGCATCTTGTGGCGAGTACCAAGATCAATGCCATGCCTTAAGAATTCTGACTTCTGGCCTGACTGGCTGTGACTTACAGGTCCTCAGCGTCGAACGACTGATCCTGTTTGCCTACGAATATGATGGGTGGCTCGCTCGGTGCCAAACCCCGGAAGGACCGCTCATGTTCAGGTGCACTCGTTCTCGTAGCCCGCAGAGTGGTGGATTTGGCGCTTGCACAGAGCTACGCTGATCCCGATTGATGTGAAACCCAAGAAGGGGCCTAAAGGGTCGGTTGTTCCTCGTTGGTCGTAAACGCATTGACTGAGCTTATGGGTGCCCTACCAACTTTCGGAGTTTCTGAATCTGCGAAGGGGTGCCTATACCAATGAGGGTCATACCCGCCTGTAGCGGCATATCCGGTTTGGGTACGTAGTTGAGCTTGGGGCCGTCGCTCTCTCTTACTGCTATGATCAAGACTTCTGTTCTGCTGCGCAGGTCAGCCTCACGGAGAAGCTTATTGCACACCGAGCTGGTTTCGCTGACTGTCGCCTCCTCGATACGGAACAATGACTGTCTATCTCTCAGCATCTCATCTAGAAACTCCACAACTCGGGGGCGCAAAAGCTCCGAAGCGAGGCGAAGTCCGCCTATTCGGGTGGGAGTGACAACCGCATCAGCTCCCGCCCGTCGGAGGCGTTTGCTTGCCGAGTCGCTACCGGCCTTGGCTACAATGCGGAGCTTCGGATTGGTTTGACGAGCGGAAACCACCATAAACATATTGGTTTTGTCGTCGTCCAGAGTCGCAACAAGCCCTTTGGCATGTTGGATACCCGCTTGGAGCATCGTATCGTCGTCTGTCGCGTCTCCAACGAGAGTTACAAGATTGCTCTCTTCCTGAGAGGTCAGAGTGGGTTCTTCTCGCTGCTCTAGGGTTTGTAGCTCGTCAAGGAGCTCCGACCGGACATCGATCGCAATGACCTTTTCCCCCATGGAGAGCATTTCGCGGACAACTTGAGCTCCTGTGCCGCCTGCCCCACAAACGATATAGTGGTTCTTCATCTTCTCCCTGCGTTTTTGGTTTCGCCGAATCCGACGAATGTTCACAAAGTCACTTTCGACGAAAAAGCTGGTAATGGCTGAGGTAACGTAGACGTTAGCGGAGATCCCGAAGACCAGTAGCCCTAGGGTCCATTCCCGGCCTAGTGTCACACCAGCCAGTGGCAAGACCTCTGCGTAACCCACGGTACTAATGGTGATGGCAGTCATGTATATGCAGTCGCCGACCGACCATTGGAGGTCGGAAATGCGATTGCCGATATACCAATAGCCGGCAGCGCCCCCCGCGATGACCCATGCTAGTAGGCCGAGGGCGAGAAACATCCGTCGCCGGGCAACGAGAAAGCGTTGTATTGGATCCTCTTGCATAACCTTGCGGAGCGCGGGCTTTTCCGTCTTAACACACCTCGGTTTGTGGGACAGGTTTGACTGGTGATTGGGTTCTCATGAGCATCCAAATTCTATTTGAGCACGGCACCCTAGTCGTGCCTACGTTGACGGGGGAAGCGGATGCAGTGAGTGACTTGCTGACGCTGGATCCCCGGACGGGTCGATATCGAGCACCGGCTAGACTGTATCGTCATCTTATTCTGCGCCTGCGGGAGTTGGGACTCTCATACGAAGATCACGCCCGCGGTTTTGAAGAGCTTGAGGTAGCTTTGCCAAAGGATTTTTCGCCATATCCCCATCAGGCGGAAGCTCTGTCTGCGTGGATGGCTGCCGGTTTTGAGGGGGTTGTGGAGATGCCAACTGGTTCTGGTAAGACACTTCTTGGAGCAATGGCAATAGCTGCTTGTCAGCGTTCGGCTTTGGTCATTGTACCGACGATCGAGCTTTTGCATCAGTGGAAAGGGGTTCTGGAGGCTAATCTGCAACAGCCAGTGGGAATAATTGGAGGCGGGCAGAAAGATCGGCAAGCGATCACCGTGGTGACCTATGATTCGGCAGCGATGCAAGTGGAGTTTTGGGGCCATCGTTTCGGTTGTCTAGTATTTGATGAAGTTCATCATTTACCATCTACCGCCTATCGATTTATTGCCGAAGGATCCATTGCGCCGTTTAGGTTAGGACTGAGCGCGACTTTGGCCCGGTCTGATGGTGAAGAGCATCGATTGGTCGATCTGGTGGGATCAACTGTATACCAGGCAAAAATCGAGGCTTTGGAGGGTAGTTACCTTGCCCCGTACGAGGTAGTCACGCTCACTGTGGCGCTAGATGATGAAGACCGAGTGGTCTATGAGCAAAATCGGGACATCTATCTCGCTTTTTTGCGGAGTGAACGAATACCTGTCTCTCGAGCCGGGGGATGGATGACCTTTGTCTCCCGAGCTCATCAGTCGCCTGCTGGTCGAGCCGCGTTTCAAGCTTATCGGCGGCAGCGTGGTATAGCTGTGGCGTCCGAAGCTAAACTGAGGGCCCTGTGGGGCATTTTGGTTCGACATCGATTGGACCGAGTCCTAATTTTTACTGAAGATACTGAGTCCGTGTACCGAATTTCTGAGAAGTTTTTTGTGCCATGTCTGACCTATCAGACACCTCCTCGAGAGAGAAAGCAGCTCTTGGCCCAGTTTGCCAGCGGAGAAATCCGGACTCTGGTGGCGGCGAAGGTCCTCAACGAGGGGATTGATGTGCCGGAGGCCAACGTGGGAGTGGTGCTGAGTGGAAGTGGTAGCATCAGGGAACATGTCCAGCGCCTTGGTCGAATCTTACGGCCTAGGCCCGGGAAACAAGCGATTCTGTATGAGATGATCTCAGATGTGGCCGCGGAAATGGGCATCTCGGAGCGAAGACGGCGGCACGAAGCCTACGGGCGAACAGAACAGGAGACCTGACCCCGTGTTGACCCGTGATCTGGTGTTATTCTCCGTTCGGAATGCTCGCGTTCGCCCGCGGTTTCTGGCCCGTAAAGATGCTCAACTGCAGTCGGTGGTAGCTGCCCTTGTTGAGAGCCATCAGACCGCCGTAGGGCAATCGTTGGAAGCGGTCGAAGAGACGATGGCGGTTGAGGTGAGCCGATATAGATATCCGAAGGTAGTTCGTGGTCTGGTGAAACTCCTCACCGATGCTCTGACCGTAGAGGACCCTGGGGATGCGGCGATCAACCTACGTCGAGAGACATTTCGGGCAGCCATGGATGTGCTGAAGGCAGTGAATGGTGAACTCACACCAGAGGCGTATGCAAAAAAAGTGGCGGATGAGGTGGGGCAGGACGTGTCTTCGCTCCGGCAGCAGCTGTATGCGGATCGGCCCCAGCGGCGTTTGGTAACCGCAGTAGAGGAGATGGACAGGGAG
This sequence comes from Myxococcales bacterium, assembly GCA_019634385.1. Classification (GTDB taxonomy): domain Bacteria; phylum Myxococcota; class Kuafuiibacteriia; order Kuafuiibacteriales; family Kuafuiibacteriaceae; genus JAHQVK01. The sequence goes on from JAHQVK010000003.1 coordinate 23,835, forward strand.
GGGTTGATGAATCGCTATGACCTCGCGCTGGCGCAGGGATTGGTGATGTACAGCCAGCGATTGTCGCTGCAGTTTCCTGACTTGGACCGACCCGAGGTGCGTCGGATGCTGCGGTTTATGCGGTTTTGCCGACTGGTAGCCAAGGTGGAGAGGACCAAAACGGCGTGCCGGTTGTTAGTGGAAGGACCAGCGGCGATCTTTGAGGGAAGCAAGGGGTATGGTCTACAGCTTGCGAGCTTTTTAACTGTGGTTCCCAGTCTACCGGAATGGTCACTGCATGCTGAGGTACATTGGCCTAGGCGAGCCTCCGCGGAGCTAATTTTGACCCCCAAAGATGGACTTCAACCCCGGGTCTGGGGCGGGGCGGGATATGTTCCTGAGGAGATGCGGTCGGTGCTCAATAAGATTGATGAACCAGGGTGGTCTGTAGATGTTGCTCCGGCACCGGAACCGGTGGGGGCCACAGGGTTGGCGGTACCTGATTTCGCGCTTATCCCTGAAAGGGGACCAACTCTAAAGGTAGAGTTGTTTCATCGGTATCATCGAGGCGCACTAACCCGGCGACTAGACGAATTAGCTATGGTTCCTGATCCGCACTATCGTTTGGGTGTTGACCGGGCTTTGGTGACGCAGGATGCCGAATTGTCCAGCCGAGCCAAGGCTCATCCGCAGGTGTTTTTCTTTCGAAGTTTCCCATCTCGTCGGATCATTCGCAGTCTCATGGTCTCAGAAGCTACATCGTAGAACTGCAAAAACCGGACTATTTAGGTTAAGCGTGATAATCCTTTCGCAGAAGTGATGGCGGATACCCAATCTGAATATCGGCTTCCTTTGGTTGCTATTGTTGCGACAAGTTGTGCAGCCTGTGGGTTTTTGTTTTGGTTACTATATTTTCGTGAAGCTCAAGCGGTAACAAATACCTGGAGCTTCCTGCCCGGTCTCAACGCCTTAATGAATGCCGGCGCCTCGGTATGTCTTTTGGTTGGCTGGGTGGCAATACTACGTAAAAAACAGAAGTTGCACCAAAAGCTTATGGTTAGTGCATTTGTATTTTCGTCCGTTTTTTTAGCTGGGTACATCGTTCACCACGCACTCCACGGAGATACTAAGTTTGCTGGCGAAGGTTGGGTGCGCGCGGTATACCTATCTATCCTAGGCTCGCACGTAGTGATGTCTATCGTGGTCCTCCCGATGGTGCTCACAACATTCTTTTTGTCGTTGACTGGACGGTTCGATCAGCACCGAAGGATTGCCCGCTGGACGTTTCCTCTTTGGCTGTATGTTTCGGTCACCGGCGTTTTGATCTTTGTTATGCTTAAGAGTTTTTGATCCAGCGAAGCATTTTGCTGAGCCAACTGCCTTTAGCTAGCTGGCTCTTCTCCTTCCGGCTTCGGGCTAGGCGCAAAATTCGCGCGGCTTCAACGTTGTTGGGCGCATGAGCCAAGCAGCGACGGAGCCATGCTATGGCTCGATCTAGGTCATTGTGTTCAAAAGCTATGCTGCCGAGATAGAAGTAAGCCTCAGGAAGCTTCTCCTGTTGTTTGTATGCCTTTTCGAGTTGTTTACGAGCGCTGGTTGCCGCTGAGGCATTGCCCCCTTGTGCACGGTATTGGGTCCACGCATAGTGTGCCCATATCAGCGGATCGTCCGGATTGAGGTTTATTGCCTCGCGAAAGGCTGCCTCGGCGGACTTCCACTGACGGCGTTTCATCTCCGCAAGACCTTCGTCTACCATAGTTTCCCCACGGAGAATGGCATGGATGTCAGTGGCGAGGCCGGCTTGCTGGCGGTCGAGCAGGGTGATGTATTCTAGCCTCGTCACCGGATCACTTAACGTTTGGTGAGCTTCAGAGATCCGCAGGAAAATTTCGGACAGTTGGGTTGCTGCGCTACCCAGGTCTAGTCCCGCGAAGACGTCGGTGTGCCATTTACGAGCAAGAGCCACATATTGCTGCCGAATTTCGGAAGCAGAGGCATCGCGGTTTACACCGAGGACCTCGAAGTGATCCATCGATTGGATGCGAGCGTGGGTGCGAGTGATCTCAGCCTTCGCTTGGTCGGCATTCAATAATTCCGACATAAGGGTATTCATGTGCCAGGCACCAGCAACTCCAAGCTTGGAACGTTGCTGGTGTAAGAACTGTTCAGATTATGTACCGATCGGCAAGTGAGCGAGCAGCAATGAGAGCTCGGTTGATGCTGTTAACCAAACTGTGGTCATCATCAACGATATCGAGCTGTACGTGGGATCCTGACCGATATGTGGCTTTCTCGATCACATCGAGGGGCACAATGTCATCCCTAGTACCTGCTAAAATATAGGTGGGAACCTTTAGCTCCGGCTGCTCGGGGTAGCGTTGAGCATCTTCGACCAGTGTGTAGCGTATTGGGGTTTTTTTCGCGTAGGCGTAGTGGTCAACGATGAGTACTCCCTCGCGTTGCCAAAGCTTTGCCTGTTCTTCACCGAGACTCGTCAGCAATCGTTGAGCAAGTCCAAAAGCTGGTGCCATGAGTACTTGGGCTCGAATCCGGGGATCGTGGTTGGCCATTATGGACGCCATGTAGCCACCCATGCTGGAGCCGATGATGAGTGTCCGATCAAACATATACTGCTGAGCTTGGCGGATCGCTCGAGTTAGGGTGAGGTCCTCAAATTGTGGGTGGTTGAGATCGGGAACATGTATGGACCATCCAGCGGCTTCCATAGCATTTTGAAATTGCTTGGCTTTAACTGAGGAAGGACCGGAAGAAAATCCGTGGAGGTATAGGAAACCGGCCTCAGTCAAACGAGTTGGAAGGAGGGCTTTGAGTGGTTGATCATCGCCACCGAATGGGAGCAAACGATCGATCCGTTGCCGGAGATCAGGGACATTGAGCCCGAATAGAGACGGAGCATTGAGCGTTGCGATCCGAGCCCTAGCCTTGCTGAGGTTCATGTTGGTGCCTACGGCTTCGCCCCGTAGGTATTTTGTCCAAGCTGCTGCCAGCTGAACGAGTGCTTGGGCTAACACCTTTTCTTCGGCGGTGGTTCGATGCCATACCCACTCCCAGGCCTCATGGGCCGGAAATGGTTGGTCTACGTGCCATAAACGAAGACCTTCATTGAGGTGGCGGTAGATGTCTGAGCGGGTCACAGATCAGGGTTCATTCTGTAGGAGATAAAGGGGTTGTGGGTGAATGGAAATTTCTACGGACTCACCAAAGGCTACCGGATAACAATGATGGGTGCCGTCGATAAAAATGCTGGCGTTGATGGTACGACACTCGAGTTTCAACGACTGTTCTTGGTCCAATATTGCGTTCCGGTACCGGATGGCTTTACCGGGGGGGCAATAGGGTTCCCGCACTACAAAAGCATACTGCTTGGCTGTTAAGGGGAGAATGGGACCTCCGGCGGATGCTAGGGCTGCAGTACTGCCAGCAGCAGTGGATATCCATATTCCGGAGCTTCGCTGATGCTCTTGCCCCTCAGGGAGGTGTATCACGTAGCGCGACATTATAGCTGGGTTATCAGCGCAGAATAGGATGTCGTTGAGGACTGGTTCGTGCACCGGATGACCACCCACCTTTAGCTGAAGCCGTTGAACCCCAATGGGTTGTATTTCCCCCAGCTCGAAGCCGCGAAGGGTGGTGTCTAGAGTCTCAGCCGTGCATCCGGATAGATGGCCAACGGAGAAAGTTGGGGCTGAATTTACGCCTAATATGGGCGTGGAGTTCAAGACGGCGTGGCTTGCGCCCAAAACGATACCGTCCCCTCCAATGGCGATGACCAGATCCATACTCTCAACCGGTGGGGCAGGGAGTTCATGTTGTTCGATGAACTGAATTCCTCTTCGAGTGAGAACTTCTCTGGCCAGCTCAAGCGAATGCTGATGCTCGTCATGAGACGCCAGCAAGTCGGTCACACTATCGTCTTCTTCCTCGACAAGTTGGCTGATATGAGAGGCGACTCCTTCATTCGGCATTCTTGTCCGATCGATGGTGCTCTTCTTGACTACCAATAATACCCTCTCGATGGATCGCGAGGGATGGGGGCATGTAGGCGAAGCCTGGGCCATAGATTGCTCTTGAGACCGTAGTTGAAGCACGCAGGTCTAAGCTACAACGTGGTCTGAACCATCATAAAGACCCCATTCGATACGTGCGGTCTACTCCCGGTTTGGTACCGTCGTGAACATGATCATCAGCAATGCGACAGTGACGGAAATATGGGATGAAACCCCAGGTCTTACAGGTGTCCGACTGTCGGTAGATACAAGTGCGACAGAATCACATCAGCAGCCTGGTCAGGTTATCGCGATCCATACCGATCATACTAAACCGAGGTATATGGTTCTGGCTTCGGCGCCGTTGAGCTCCCCTTTTGAAATTTTGCTTGGTTCTGAAGCTCGGACTGCCCTCCAGCTTGGCGTGGGGCAGAGTGTCCAGTTTTCGGGGCCTTCCGGTCCCGGATTCCCGGTGAAGAAGGCTCATAATAAAGATGTGCTAATTTTTGCAACCGGTTCAGCGATAGCTGCTGTACGGCCCCTGATCGATCTCATTCGCTCGCAGCGATCAGAGTTTGGTAGAGTTAATGTCTACTTTGGTGCTCGAACATCGGACGCGTTCCCATACCACCGTGAATATGATGGATGGCGAAAGGACCGTATTGATCTATCAACATCTGTTTCACCAGAATATGTACAGACCTCCTTCGTTAATGACCCTTTGAATTTGGATGATGCAATCGCATTTGTCTGTGGTTCTTTGGCGATGATGGACGACGTTACCACGGTCCTAGGTCAATTTGGTCTAGGACCTGATCGTGTTTTCCGGAACTGGTGATCTTATGACTGTACATAAAGCTTTGATTCCAACCGCAGCTGGTGTTCTCACGATACGTACTCAAGCGGCCGTGTTGCCGCGTCAGGAGGTGCTTAGCGTTCGTGTTGAAGGTTCGGACCGAAAGCGATTCCTCAATGGTATGCTAGCGAATGATGTCGCTCACCTGACCCCCGGACAGATGCAGCACTCATTCAAAGCGAGTGCTAAGGGGAGGGTGGAGGGGACCCTTCGGATTCGATGCACAGACGACGACTATATTCTTGACCTGTGGGAAGTATCCGCGGCGAAAGTAGTGGGAGAACTGGCCAAGTTTGTAGTGATGGATGATGTTCAGCTGGTTGATATATCATCCGAGCGAGTGGTTGTTGCTATCTATGGGCCTGAAGCGATATCGGTGCTCAGCAGGGCTGGGCTGAGCAATCTACCAAACGCCTCACTACGGTTTGTAGAAAATGGAGATTTAAGCGTTCTAAGGGACGATGCCTTGGGTGTGGAGGGTTACGAAGTTCATGGCCCGTCAGGCTCTTCATGGATGGAAGTGTTGAAGGCGGCCGGTGCCCAGGAAGTACAGGCGGCGGAGCTGGACGTGGTTCGAGTAGAGTCGGGCTGTCCGATAGATGGGGCGGAACTTAATGAGGAGGTGATGCCACTGGAGGCGGGGCTTAGTCATGCTATGGATCTCAGTAAGGGATGCTTCATAGGTCAGGAAGTTATTGCCAGGGCGACACATCGAGGGGGAGTCAAACGATGTTTGGTAGGCCTCTGTTTTGAGGGGGAGATTCCAGAACGGGGGGCTGAGCTTTGGCCTATAGGGTCCGATAGGGCTAGGGGGTGGGTGAGCTCCGCGGTGTACTCGCCGACCCTGGACCGGCCTATTGGTCTTGGGTTTGTTCATGTAGACTTTGAAGCGGTTGGTACGAAGCTTGAGGCGCGGGGGGGGAGTCAGACCATTGCCGCAGAAGTGGCATCGATACCTCATGTTCCGCTAAGAACACCGTAGTTTCTACTAATACCGTATTTTTCGCTGGCGGTGAGATTGATCCAGCCGGTTGGGCTCAAACCAGCCGGTTCCTGCTGCTTTTGTATCTGCAGGATACGTCGACTACAGAGCATAGGCGCTTAGTACCGGCGAATATCTGCGTACGAGATTTTGTAGGGCTTCAGGAAGTTGACTCCATCACAGCGGTCAGCGTGAAAGAGGCTGGTGGTGGCTAAGCGGTTGGGCTGGAGAAGACAGAGAGGGGTCCAAGAATATGCCCGTCGTCGTGTACCTAGTATCGTAGACCGAGCGGCGCATACCTTCCTACGAGGTTGCCCGTTATTTTCGCCTGCTGACCCTGAGGATCTTGCAAGGCTGATTGGTAGTTCTCGCTGGTTGCATCTGAAACCAGGAGAGTTTTTGTTCCGTGAGCAGGAACCATCGACCGCGGTGTACGTCGTATATGAAGGACTGCTTGAAGTGCTTCGGGAGCAACCGGGTTCATCGGAAAGGATCCATCTCAGTGATGTGCGTCGAGGCGCTGTGGTCGGTGAACTGGGGGTGATGACCGGTAACGAACGCACGGTTGCAGTTCGGGCGGTGAAGGTATCCACAGTCCTTATCCTGGTCGCTCGGGATTTTGTCAGTTTTGTCCGAGCAACACCTAGTGCTGGTCTGAAGCTCGCGGAGATGCTGGCCGACCGGCCTCATCCCTTTTCACATATTCGGCTGGTGGCTCAACCTCGGGGAGAAGTATGGGCCATTGAGAGAAATGACGATCTCGACTCCGAGTTCGCTGCTGCCCTGGCTCGAGCGGTGTGGCGACGGGGTGCTAAACCCCCAACGGTTTGGTGCGCAGAAGGGGCTAGAGCTCGGCTAGCAAAAGCTCACGGGCTGAAATTTGCTCCTTTACCCCCGGCATTTCGGCCCAACCCTGGGGAGACGGCCATTGTCCTTGGCGCTGGGGAGGGGATTCGGAAGATTCCACGGGGTATTGATGCGCTGATTTCCGGCATTGGGTCATATGACGCTTCGGTTGATCGCCATGTCCGTTTGACACGCTCCGGTCCCTTATCCGCGGGTGTCATACGCTTTTCATCCATCCGCATTCATGAAACGGCTGAGCGGGTAGTTCGCTTTTTGGAACGACGAACTATCGGTTTAGCTCTCGGTGGAGGCGGGGCTTTGGGTTTATGTCATTTGGGGGTTCTTGAGGTTCTCGCTCGAGAGCGGATTCCGATCGACTTTCTCGCGGGCACCAGTGCGGGGGCGCTGCTTGGAGCGTTGATGTTGGTACGAGGGCTGGATGAGGTCCGGAGTCGAGCGACGAAGCTTACTCGGCTTCAACTCTTTGGACTGATAGATTTATCGTTTTTCCTCAGTGGGGTTATGGAAGGCCGGCGAGTGCAACGGTACTTCAAAGATTGGGTTGGACGTACCCGAATTGAAGAACTACCTATCGCCTATGCGGCGCTTGCTCTTGATCTCGAAACTGGTGAAGAGAGAGCGCTTACTTCGGGTCCCTTGGCAGAGGCTCTTCGTGCTACAGTCTCGTTGGCAAGTATCTTTTCGCCATTTGTTTTTGATGGGGATAACGGCGGATTTCCGGGCGGCACGTATATAGATGCCGGTGGTGTGAATAATGTGCCTGTGGACATTGCGCGGGAGCTGGGGTCTCATAGAACAATCGGGGTTAATGTCATTAATCGCCCTCAACGCTGGCATAATCGTCGACCGCCATGGCGCACCTGGTCGCCTATCGGTCGAGGCAAAATGATATCTTACGCGGAAATGATCGGCTTTGCTCGCAATGGCGAGCGACAAGTATTCACAGCGGATGTCGCGATTTTACCGGACACTAAAGACTTTGGCTTTACGCAGTTCTATCGAGCGGAGGCTCTGGCCGAGCAGGGACGTCGTGCCGCTTTGAAAATGGTGCCCCAGCTGCGAGCGCTACTGAAACCAGATCCGGTTCCGGGCGATTAGGACGTGTCTTTACCCTCCGGACCGCGTTATGACTTGTATTCTGCGTGTGTGAGGCTTAGGTGGCTTCGTCACCCTTTCGGGTCCCTCGGCCGGGTATATCCCTACTCCCCCTGCGTGGCCGACCCCTCACAAACGCTGACTCCGGCTTCATGTCCGCAGCCGGAGGGTAAAGACACCGCCCTAGCAGCCTGTTGATTTAGCCCAGTGTGTAGCTATCGAGCCAGGCTTTTCGTGAAACGTTCTGACGACGAGGCGAGCGTACCTGGCGGTACGCGACCGAGGAGAGACTTCTTGTGGTCAGGATGTTTCACGGAAAGA
>JAHQVK010000055.1 GCA_019634385.1 Myxococcales bacterium
GGGTAGGGGGGCTTGCATGTTGGGAGCACTATAACCCTCTTGCGCGATTCGCGCTCATGGCTCAGCACGAAGAGATTCATTTTGGGCAGTTTCCGGGGTCAATGGTTGGTTCCATTTTCGCAGAACAGATGGAGGTTGCTCTGCGGCAACATGCACTCGAGGCGGGATGTTTTGTTGTCAACGCTACTGGGTGGCTTACGATTGAACAGAAAGCTACCCTCGATCCATCAGGAGATATGCATAAGGCGCTGTCGGGTGGTTGCTGTACGGCGATAATTTCTCCAGAGGGTCGACACCTGGTGGAGCCAAAGACAACCGGGGAGGGGGTGGTTTTGGCTGACATGGATCTCTCCCTCATCACGAAACGAAAGCGAATGATGGATAGTGCCGGTCACTATGCTCGACCGGAGCTACTCTCCCTCCTCATCAATGATAGTCCTCAGACTGTATTCCGACGCATGGCGCACCATGAGAGGATGAACGATGTCAAACCACCCACTGGTCAGCTTGCCCCGAACGGCGAAACCCCTGAGTTCCAATGAACATGAACTGATGCTTGAGCTTCAGTCGAACGGCCTACAGCTTGTTGATGCCCTGGAAGGGGCCCCCAGTCGACGGGGTGGTGCAGGCCCTTCGGATCACAAGGCAGTGCTTGTTGGTGGCCGGCCAATCATGGTTCCGGTCCATACTTCAACTGCGCTGTCGTCACCATTTGTAGCTCTTTCTCCGGACATCTCTGGAGAAAGTAAGGTTTTTAAGGATGGGGTGGAGGTTGGTCGGGTACGATTTCCCACGTCCCCCCGTTTTTACGAGCTTAAAACCGCTGACGGTATTCCGTATAGCCATATCGCTACCCTCCACGGGGCGGATGTTCTGGCGACAACCGTTCTACAGACCTGTATCCGCTATGATAAACCAGACACAGCCTGCCAATTTTGTGCGATCGGCCAATCGCTAGCCGCGAAACGAACACTCGCTAGAAAGACACCGCAGCAGTTGGCGGAGGTTGCAAAGGCGGCTGTGGAACTAGACGGGGTCCGTCATATGGTGATGACGACCGGTACACCTAACCGCGCCGACCGAGGCGCGAAGGTTCTTGCAGAATCGGCAGAAGCGATACGAGCGACCGTTGATCTTCCTCTCCAGGCTCAGTGTGAGCCACCCGATGACTTCGCTTGGTTTCGAACCATGCGCAGCGCAGGTATTGATGCCCTGGGGCTCCATCTCGAAGCGGTGACTCCGCCGGTTCGGCGTCGAATTATGCCTGGCAAGGCTGAAGTTTCGATGGAGAAGTATATGGAAGCTTTCGAGCAGGCGGTGACTGTCTTCGGCTGGGGCCAAGTTTCCACCTATATTTTGGCAGGGCTTGGGGATTCCGCAGAGGATATACTTGCGATGTGCGAGGACCTTGTTGCTCTTGGTGTTTATCCGTTTGTGGTACCCTTTGTTCCCATCTCTGGCACGCCCCTAGAAAACCATCCAGCCCCCGATCCTGGCTGGATGCGCAGTATCCTCGAGCCCCTAGCGCAGCATCTTCGAGCGGCAGGAATGACTCGGGAGACCATCAAAGCGGGGTGTGGAAGATGCGGTGCTTGTTCCTCCCTGTCTGCCTTCGAGGAGCGAGGATGATATTTGAGACGTTCCCACCATTTATTTCCCCGTTTCATCGGGTGCAGCTCGCGTCCGAGCCATGGCAGCTTCGGGGCAGTTATGCTCTCCGCCGAGAAGTCTTCTGTGAGGAGCAAAAGATCTTCGAAAACGATGACCGTGATGAGATCGACGGCGAAGCTACCACTTTAGTGGGGTTGGCTACCAATTGCGGATATTTCGATGAGGTTGTGGCCACTGTGCGTATACATCAGGGGAGAGGCCTCAACGAATGGTGGGGTTCACGACTGGCGGTACAGTTCACCTACCGAAGTACGGCCAGTCTCGGGGCGGCCCTAGTACAAGGGGCGGTGGGTACTGCTATGAGTCAGGGATGCTGGCGCTTCTATGCTTATGTGCAGCCTCAAAATAAGCGTTTCTTTGAGAGGTTACACTGGCACGTTCTAGGCCGAGTAGAATACCACGGTCGTCCTCATCTCATGATGGAGGCCGATCTCAGTCACTATCAATCCCTCGACCTTTCGAAAGGGTTCACCGCTGCCGTACGACGAGTAGCCGCATGACCACTTCCCAGAAATCAGAGCTGATTCTGTTGGCTGAACGCTTAGCGACCAGTCCCGGAATGCTAGCTAAACGAGATATAGCGGAGGTCATGGAGTCCCTTCGAATTGGTGGTGATAGTGCCATTCAGGTTGGTGATGATACGGCGGCGATGCGTGATGAAACCGGATGGCAGTTGCTCGCTTGCGAGGGCATGATCGGTGGCTTTGTTCAAGCACATCCTTGGTTTGCTGGTTGGTCATCGGTCATGGTCAATCTTTCTGATATCGCGGCTATGGGAGGTCGCCCACATGCGCTTGTCAACGCCCTTTGGGCGAGGAGTCCATCTCACGCTCAGCCCATTCTGGAGGGTATGCGAGCGGCAGCAGATGCCTTTGATGTACCTATAGTAGGTGGACATACGAATCTTCGCAGCCCTGATGAGCAAGTATCAGTGACCGCTTTAGGGCATGCAAAAGCCTTACTTACAAGCTTTGATGCGGAACCGGGGGATGTTCTCATTTTGGCGGTGGACCTACGAGGGAAATACTTCAAAGATCAGCCTTTTTGGAACGCAGCAACCGAAGCTCTTCCGGCGCGGCTCCGGAAAAACTTGGAACTTCTCCCTCGTCTTAGCGAAGCCGGTTTGAGCTGTGCGGCCAAAGACGTCAGCCAGGGTGGGATTCTGGGTACAACTGCGATGTTCCTTGAATGCTCTCGGGTTGGAATGGTTGTGAATCTGGACGCAATTCCCCGACCTCAAAGTGTTGATCTCGAACGCTGGCTCGTGACTTTTCCCAGCTTTGGCTATCTTATTGCGGTCAAGCCTCAAGATGTTAAAGCGGTGCTCCGGCTCTTTCAGACTGAGGATATTGCCGCTGCGGTCATAGGTACTTTAGACAACTCTGAGAAGTTATACATTCAACGTGAGTCAGAGATGGCGCTTGTTCGAGATCTCGCTGTGCAACCGCTAATAGGATGTGCTCCAACCCGGAGAGATTATGCCTGAATATCGAGTTGTAGTTCGTTGGCCTGACGGGCAAACGGACCATATCTATTCGCCGTCCAGTGTTGTTCAAACTTTCTTCCGTGCTGGTGACAGAATTTCTTTAGCTGATTTCCAAGCTCGAGGTTCAGAAGCTCTGATTGCGGCTAGCATGCGCGTCGAAGCTCGGTACGGCCATCCTTGTAGCCGAGCTATGTCCGAGCTTCGTCGTCTTGAAGCTCGGACTAAGCTGTTTGGATTTGAAGCCAATACATCAAAATCTGTTGATATATTGTCGGTTGTTGAGTGGGAATCATCTTATGATGAATAACGTAGAGGTTCTTATTGTTGGTGGGGGGCAAGCCGGACTATCTGCCAGTTACTGTCTCAAAGAAAGAGGTATCGAACACGTAATTCTCGAAAGGGCTCGAGTGGGAGAGAGCTGGCGTTCAGCCCGATGGGATAGCTTTTGCTTGGTGACCCCCAACTGGCAATGTACCCTCCCTGGTTTTCATTACACGGGGGCCTTCAAGGGTAATGACCCGGATGGCTTCATGGTAAGGAATGAAATTATCCACTATATCGAATCGTATCGTCGCTCATTTGATCCCCCTCTTCGAGAGGGGGTGTCGGTTCGTTCCGCTCGTCAGTCTAAAGCTGGTTTTCTCATCGAAACCAGCGAAGACTCGTGGCTAGCTAGAAACGTGATCGCGGCGACCGGTGGCTATCATGTGCCGAAGATCCCTGCCTTGAACTCTTCCATACCCACATGGATCCAGCAACTGCACTCCTCAACCTATAAGGGGCCACATCAGGTAGAAGAGGGCGGGGTTTTAGTGGTGGGCACCGGACAGTCAGGGTGCCAGATCGCTGAAGATCTCCTCCTTTCTGGCAAGCGAGTGTATCTATCCGTGGGTGGTGCTCCTCGGTCTCCCCGTTGGTACCGTGGGCGTGATATTACTAACTGGCTAGTGGATATGGGACATTATACTGTCACTATTGATACACATCCGTTGGGAAAGGCGGTTAGACAAAAAGTTAATCACTACCTCTCTGGCCGAGACGGCGGTCGAGAAATAGATCTTCGCTGCCTGGCGGCGAGAGGTCTAAAACTTTATGGTCGTTTGGATGATATTTCGGGTGCAGTACTGCGTCTTAAAAATGACCTGGAGTATAATTTGAATGAGGCGGACATTGCTTCCGATCGCATCAAGCAAATGATTGATCAGTACATATCCACAGAAGCTATAGATGCCCCCACCGAGCCTCCCTCAGAACGGGTGCTGAGTCCGGCCCCGTCCAAGTTGTCGCTTGATCTTGAAGCAGAGGATATCCAAACTATTGTATGGGCGACCGGCTTCAAGTTAGATTATCAGTGGCTCCAGATGGATGCCTTTGACAGCGAAGGGTATCCGAATCTTCATCGGGGTATCTCACAGAATGTGCCTGGTCTCTACTTTTTAGGCTTACCTTGGATGTGGACCTGGGGTTCAGGCCGATTCTCTGGTGTGGGTGATGATGCCGAATATATCTCGGATCATATAGCGGTGCGAGAGGCGCTCTAGACCAGCAGCTAGTTGTCGAACAGGGCTTGCTGCTGAGTACTATGGAGATATCCCTGGCTTGTATCTTTGGCCCTAGGGTCCAACAGCAGCCGAAGATTTCTGTGGTTTTTATGGCTTGAGGACACTAGGGTCCCGCGCTTAGGTGGCGTCTAGGCGATGAGCGATATGTTTGTTCCTGAGCAGATACCAGTGTTGGTGGTCGGGGGTGGTCACGCGGGATGTGAGGCGGCACTTGCGAGTGCTCGGCGCGGCTGCTCCACACTGCTAGTTACGGGCTCTCTAGACCGAATTGCGGCCATGAGTTGCAATCCGGCGGTAGGCGGTGTGGGAAAAACCCACTTGGTCAAAGAGTTGGATGCGCTTGGGGGCGAGATGGCCAAGGTTGCGGATGCAACCGGGATTCAGTTTCGAACTCTCAACGCATCGCGGGGGCCAGCCGTCCGGGCTACCCGATGCCAGAGCGATATGGAGCGCTACCGAGCGGCTATGACCCAGGTGGTGCTACGGACCCCGAACCTTCACGTCCGTCAGGACGATGTAATTGGGATCCTCGTGGAGAATGGGTGTTGCATAGGCATTGAAACGCGCCATAGCGGTCAACTTTTAGCCAAGCGAGTGATTCTTACCACGGGTACATTTCTTGGGGGCCAATTGCATCTTGGGTCTCAGCAAACACCAGGAGGACGGGCCGGGGAGAGCCCTATGCGCGGGTTATCGCGGTCGCTGGTCGATCATGGTCTCCAGTTGGGGCGCTTAAAGACCGGAACATGTCCAAGGTTGGATGTCCGCACTCTCGATCTGGGCCGGATGAAGGAGCAGAAACCGCAGATACCAGCTCCTCGTTTCGCACACGACAGTGGACCACCTGTACTTCGACAGGTGAGTTGTTACATGACTCAGACCTCAGCTGCGACGCATCAAGTGATCGCGGACGCGGTAGCTATGGGGAAGGCACCTCTATTCAATGGCCAGCTGGATGGGAAGGGTCCGAGGTATTGCCCCAGCATCGAAGACAAAGTGATTCGGTTTCCCCATAATGATACCCATCAAATATTCGTAGAGCCCCAGGGGCTAGATACCCCAGAGGTTTATCCGGCTGGACTGTCAACCTCTTTACCTCCCGAGGTACAGCTCGCGTTTCTCCATACGATTCCGGGATTGGAAGCAGCGGAGGTCACTCGCTGGGGGTATGCGGTGGAATATGATTATCTAGATCCTATACAACTTTATCCCTCGTTGGAGACCAAGGCCATCAGACATTTGTATGCCGCGGGGCAGCTGAACGGCACGACCGGATACGAAGAGGCGGCGATTCAGGGCTTTTTGGCGGGGGTGAATGCTTCTCTATGTTTGGAAAGCCAACCACCGGTGATCTTCGGTCGACACGAAGCGTATGCGGGCGTGTTGGTTGATGACCTCATCACCTTGGGGACCGACGAGCCCTACCGAATGTTCACCTCTCGTGCTGAGCACCGACTGATTCTCAGGGAGGACAATGCCTACGCTCGGTTGGGTGCTCGAGGGCATCAGCTAGGTTTGGTCAGTGATGAACGTTGGGCAGCGATTCAGGAAATGGAGGCAGCGGTAACCGCAGAGATGCACCGGGTTCGCTCTGCGTGGATACCGGTGACGGAAGTAGTCAATGAGACCTTGATACTGGTGGGCTCCAAGCCGCTGCAACACAAGACACCTCTTGAACAAATACTCATGCGTCCGGAGATGAGTGATGACGGACTACGTCAGGTTGAGGCGGCAGCAGAAGTACCCCCTGCCCCAGCAAAACAGCATCCTTCGGTTCGGTATCGCGCCCATGTGGAGTTGAAATATGCGGTCTATATCGCTCGAGCGGAAGATAGTCTTCAAAAGCAGCGTGCACTGTATGACAAAGAAGTTCCCTCGGAGCTGTACGAGCGACAGTTGCCGGGGATGAGCAATGAAGTCCACGAGCGGTTGAAGTTGATTCAACCAAAGACATTGGGGCAAGCTGCACGTATTCAGGGGGTGACGCCGGCCGCGATAGGCCTGTTGGCGGTGGAGGTGGCTCGTCACTCCCGCTCGGTATCTGTGAAATACGTGAAGCAATGAACGTATCTGCGGGGCGAAGTCGCTATGAATGTCCCTGGATACTCGCTTTGGTAAATCTGAAGATCGACGGCCTGAAACAGCTAATCGTCGGAGCATCGCCCTTTTTGTGAAATGGAGTAGGCTTTTAGTGGGACATTTTAGCGAAGAGGGCGCAGACTGGCTATATGCAATCAATGTGAGGCGAAGCCGGTCGGAATGTTCCATAGGAAGACCGCTCGAAGTACGTTTGATGGGCTAGATCAACGGGCTGCAGGGGTCTTCTTCTGATTGGAGGCCCCTCTGTAGACTAGCGAGGGCATGTCTTTAAACTCTAGCTGGGGAGAAGACGCCGTATCTTGCATTTGTGAAGGTTCGGCCCCGGCCCTAGCCAACGTTGGTTAGACTCTGGTTACACGGTACCCAACGAGTGCCGTCTATGTAGGTAGGCCTTCTTGGGCACGGGCTCGCTTCACCCAATCAACAAGAATCGGCCGGATGGAGTTGTGATCAGCGCGTTGCACAAAATCAAAACGAAAGTGGTTGTCTGGGCCTTGCGTCATCACGTCGAAGCCCCATGCGTCTACCGAGGTCATCCGTGCTTGGTCTACCGTCATCTTCTTAAAGGCTTTGCAGTACAAGCGAAGTGCATCCTGGTGATCGGAGTTCATGTGGTTGACGATCTGGTCTTTCATATCCGTCAGTGGATCCGAAGCAACATGCTCTCGATAGGCTTGAGGTTCGAGCCAAAAAATCTCACCGAATCCACCTATATAGCGAAGGTGCATGGGCCTGATTCTGTATAGATTGAAGCCGTGGGTATTGCTATAGCCGGAAGCTTCCGGAAGGCGTGCGATGTATCTGGACCAGATTGTTTCTGTGTCTGAGGGTGGCACTGCTTCCACCTCGCCCATGACCGTAAGCCGACCGTGAGCTTGGATGTCGCCAGCAACAGCCTCTTGGTGAACAAGAAGACTTACCCGGCTATCCGCCTTGAAGTTTCTTGTATGCTCAGCAATGGTTGCCGTGTAGATGATGAGGTCTCCGTCTTTGCTTATCGCGTAAGGAAGGATCGAGCCAAAAGGCCAACCATCACGTTTTTGGGATACCGTTGATAGTACGCCGTAGCGAGCGGTCCTGAGTAGGTGCTCTGCGCGGATCAAGGCCGCTTCCTTAGTTATATTCTGCTCGGACTCCGCCTCTTGAGACACAGCCGGCTCTTCATCGTTTGTTGGCGGTGTAAATTCCTCGTTCATAGTCAATTCTCCTTTGATGTATTGTTAGCGGCTCCCGAGATGATAGCCAAAGGTCCAAAGTCTCTAGCTTCAACTTGAGCTTCTACACCGAAAACTGTTTGTAATACAGGTGGGCAAATGACGGCAGCAGGTGTACCGTCGGCCACAATCTCGCCTGCCTTTAAGAATATGATGCGATCAGCATACCGTGCAGCAAGGTTCACGTCATGAACAATGGTGAGTACTGCCGCCCCCTCTTGAGCGAGACTCCGCAGTCTAGCCAGCAGGGAATGCTGATAACTGAGATCTAAAGCTGCGGTGGGTTCATCAGCTAAAATAGTTTTTTTCCCTGAATCTTCCTCGCTATGTAGCACTTGAGCAAGCACCCGTGCCATTTGTACTCGGCGTTTTTCTCCCCCGGAGAGCGTCAGATATGAACGGTGACTAAGGACGGAAAGTTTCATCTGATCTAGGGCCCGCTCAACAAACAGTTTCTGTTGAGCAAGAGGTTCTGTAAACGCAAGGCGTCCCAGTGTGACCACTTCTCTCACAGTCAGACCGAAAGAAAGCTCGGTATCTTGATGGAGCACGCCCATATATTGAGCGCGTTTTGTGGGCGACATGAGGTTCAGGGATTCACCATACAGAGATATATGTCCCCTATTGATAGATAGAGTACCCGAGATGGCCTCAAATAGTGTTGATTTTCCTGCCCCGTTGGGTCCAAGAAGCGCGGTGAGCCCACCAGGTAGGAGAGAAAGGGAGAGATCCTGGATGACAGAACGAGTTCCTCGATCAACCCATAGGTTTTCTACCCGCAATGCTGGGGAGGCCGTTGGTTTCGCCTTGATGTTGGTAGGGTTCTGCTCGACGGCTGACATGGGGGCGACTTTCACGAAAACCTCCTTTGGCGTAACAACCAAAGAAAGAATGGTGCGCCAAATAAAGATAGTAGGATACCAATAGGCAGCTCGGCAGGGGCGACTATAGTCCGAGCAAGGGTATCAGAGATCAATACCAAGGTGGCACCCATTACTGCGGATAACATAAGGAGGTTGCGATAACTTGGACCAAAAAGGATCCGACAGAGATGAGGAGATATCAACCCAACGAAGGAGATCACACCGGCCGCAGAGACACAGGTTGCCACCAGGAGCGCGGATATGAGCAAAGTTCGCCGCTTAAGCGACTCGACGGCGACGCCGACACATGCCGCCTCACGCTCACCAAGCAAAAGAGCGTCCAAACTCTGGCGTGACCACCAGCTGGTGACCAAGCCGAAAAGAACTACCCCTAGAGTAGATAGAGAAATCAACCAGGTAGCACCGGCGCAACTCCCCATAGTCCAAAATGTAAGTGAACGTAGTTCGCCATCGGTGGCGACAAAAACAAGCGCTCCAGTGCCCGCGAAGGCGAGGGCATTGACCGCAATGCCAGCCAGGAGAAGTGTCGTTGTATCTAAGCGTCCTTGCTGGGTGCCTAGATATATCAATAGAAATATAGAGCTGATGGCGCCACCGAAAGCAAAAATGGGAATGAGTCCGTAGCCAAATATAAGACCAGAGATCCCGAAACGACTCTGAGCATATATCGCTACGCCAGCCAGCAAAGCTGCACCTGCTGATACGCCCAGTAGACTGGGATCGGCCAATGGGTTTCGGAATACCCCCTGAAAGAGGGCACCCGCCATTGCGAGCCCTGAGCCGACTGCAAGCGCCAGAATAGTTCGCGGAATTCTTAGGTTGGTAATAACCTGAGTTTGGATGGAAGATGCTTCCGTGGTGACGGCAGTACGAACCCAATCAAACAAATCGTCGAAGGACAACGGAATTGCCCCGAGAAGAATCGAAGCTACAATACATGCAACTAACGCACCAAGCAGTGCTACTATTTTGATAGTATTCGTTGGGTTTCCTAGCCCCCAGCGGCGAGAGTAGTAGCTCACAAGGTTAGCATTTTTTGGCACCCGCTTGTGTTCGAACGAGTGCCATTCATTGTTGCCTCTGACTGTCAAGGTGTGTCCTTGTTCGAGTTGGTATATTCTTTATCGTGCGCTTGTTGAAGAGCCTTGGCTAGAGCGAGGACTCCTTCTCCGAGCCGTGGCCCAAAGTTAAGCAAAAGCGTATCCTCGAGAACAATTACCGACTTGGTTTGGCCAGCAGGGGTCATAGATAAGCCGGGTGTAGCAAAAAGACTCATCATCCCCCCGATGGTTTGCTCTCCTCGTTGGGTAAGTAGAATCACATCTGGTTTAGCACGAATAAGTCCCTCTGGGGTAATTGGCTTATACTTGTTGATATCCTCGAGTGCATTGATGCCCCCGGCCATTTGGATCATCTCGTGGGCGCCGGTTTGTTTTCCAGCACCTAAAAGATTTCCGGCGCCTTTGGCGTATATAAATAGTACTCGCTGAGGTATTTGTTGTTGCGTCTTGGACTGGGACAAGAGCGTTTGAACTTGCTGAAAATCGGCATTTATCTTAGAAATGAGTGCCTGCCCGGCCTGTTCGCGATCTAGGGCCTTTGCCAAAAACTGGATTCGTTGCACAGTGCCAGCCTGATCTTCGTTCGACGGCACGCGAAGTACTCGGATACCTAGTGATTCGAGTTGGGGCACAACAATGGGGGGCCCTGCATCATCCCAACTGAGCACTGTGGTCGGATTTAGGGCAGCAATGCCCTCTGCAGAAAGAGACCGGTAAAAGCCTACTTGAGGCAATTTTTGGACCTCTGAGGGGAAGGCACTGGTAGTATCTACCCCAACAACATGAGATCCTTTGCCCAGCGCAAATACGGTTTCAGTAACAGCGCCGTGGATAGTGATCAATCGTTCTTGGTAAGGTCGTTTGGCGGGGGCGGCGTTGGAAGGAATTGATACTAGGACAATAAACAGATTTAGAGAGGCAAAAATCCCCGCAGCGACCACTGATTGGCCTATCTTTAGCGAGGTGAGTGAATGAGGCTCGACACTCGGCAGATGACAATAATTTTTTAGACATCTAAACAACTTCTTCATTTTCGTGCCTCCGATAGGAATGTGGTACGAATTTCCATATAGATATGGATTTTGCAAAGCGGTCTGAGCCTTCGGCGCCACTGCTGAATTGTGAGTCTGACGTCTGATTTTTTAGTGAAAACCATTTTACGGAAATCGTTGGGAGTGCATCCCAGCTCCCACCGGCTATACACAGTACTGTTGTGTCCCTTGACCATTGGTAGAATGGTGGAGCACAAAGTGAACTCGACCAAAGAGGGCAGGACTCCAGTCTATCATCCCCTTTCCAGATGGCCGGATAGCCTTGCAGCATTTTCAATGTTTTGATGGGTAGGTCTAGGACCTTCCTAAATGGTCCAAAACTATCGAAGATCTTCCGGATGGGTGGTGCCACCTTGATTTCATTTCGTGATGAGCACATTTTGGGCATACCCAGTCCCATTTTCTATAGCACATTTGGTATTAATTATCATTATCAAATAAAAGCAAGACCGGGGAGGATTGGATAGGGTTTTCTTGAATATGAAAGATAACTATATGACTCTGCGTAGGTCATTCCTCTCGTCTCACCACTGACGAATCCTAATCGATAGAGAGACTGAAAACCTCTGAGGAAAAACAGGCCGCTGGATTATAGGAACGTGTAGATATGTTGATCGAAAATTTTCTGCATAAATCGCTATTGCAATTGAGAACAAAAACCAAAATAGTGAAGTTGTGACGTCAGCCTCAAGGGGGAAATGATGTGCGGAAGGAGTGTGCACCTACCAATGGTTGTGAGAAATTCGGCCTGACCTCATGAATGCGGTTGCATTTATATCTTCTTTGTGGTCTGCCCCGATGAAGTTAAAAGGAGGTACCAAAGAGACTTGTAGGCTTACATGTTGTTTGGATGCTCATCTTAACAAGCATGATAATCTATTCGCGGTTTGCTTTGAGTTATATAAAGCCTTGCCGTGCAGAAGTATTCGCGGCGAACAACTACGTCCAAAGTGAAGAGGTTGACGACTCTCAGCTGACGATTCAGCGAGAGATACTTTATCTGTTTGTGAAGTTATAGGGTAGGCTCGCGGGAGCTCATAGATGAGATATCCTATCTACATTACTATGACCGCTTAGAGACTATAGCTAAGCAAATTACCATGAAATAGTATTGCTAGTATTCATACAGCAAAGACCACTTGAATCGATTCTGTAAGAATCAATTCAAGGTCGCGCAGCGGGGCATAGCCCGGCGGAGAAGCAGGAACTTGGGTTCAACCCAAGTGATTTTTGCTGTAGGGGCGCTGGATACCGCGGTTTGTGACCCGCAGCTCAAGGATATACCGGGTGCTCGAGCTTATGTTTTGGAATAGTATAAACCCGGAGAACAACAGGATAATAGGGATGAATCTTGAAAAATTTTTTCGTAACGGAATGATGGCTGCCAGCTTACTGGGACTGTTTACACTAGCGTGTAGCAGTGACGATGGAGGAGCTGTTCTACCCCAGCCAGAGGCTGAACCGGAACCGGAGCCGGAGCCGGAGCCGGAGCCGGAGCCGGCTCAGCTGGATCAGCTCAAACTGGTACTGGAAACCAATGCCGATATCGCCTTAGCAGTTTATTCCGATTCGGTGAGTACGGCGGAAGCACTAAAAGCAGCTATTGCGACCCTGATAGCCGAACCTACGGAAGAAAATCTTAGCGCCGCCAAAACTGCGTGGCGGGTTGCCCGAGAACCTTATGGCCAAAGTGAGGTATATCGATTCCGTGCAAGCCCCATTGACGACAGTAACTATGATCCAGAGGACGGAGAAGATGGTCCTGAGGGAGACATCAATGCTTGGCCACTAGGTGAAGCGTTGATCGACTACGTGCAGATAGGCACTGATTTCGGTCAGGATGAGGTGGGGGTCACCACTCATGAAACGGGAGTGGAGGGGGACATTCCACCAAATAACATCATCAATTCCACGGAAATAGTTATCGATGCTGATCTACTCGCCAACACCGCTTCGGCAGAGGATGAGCACGACGTTATTGCTGGGTATCATGCCATTGAGTTTTTGCTATGGGGGCAAGACCTTGGGGCGGATGGTAGCCCAGATAGGGAAGCCAGGGAGCAAGGAGATAATACTGGAGGTCAGCGTCCAGCAACTGATTTTGCTCTGGATGAGACGTGCACCAATGGAATAGATAATCTTGCACAGAAGAGTCAGAACTGCATACGTCGTGCAACCTATCTCGAAGTAGCTGTGGACAAACTTATTGCCGACCTGAGCTCGGTGCGTGATGCATGGGCAGAAGGCGCTGAATACCGCACTGCATTCACCGACGTAGATGATATTGACACGGCGAATGCAAAACTTCTAGAAATACTTACTGGTATGGGTACCCTCGCAGAGGGTGAGCTCGGTGGTGAGCGGATGCAGATCGCGCTTTCTGCTAATTCGCAGGAGGATGAACATTCCTGCTTCTCTGATAATACTCACCGGGACATTGTGTTGAACGCAAAGGGAGTATCGAATAGTTACTACGGACAATACGCCGGCTATGATAGTACTTTGGACGGTGAGACTGATGAGGTGACCAGTGCGGTTGATGGGTACGGCATTGATGACTATCTTGCGGAGCTAGGTGAAGACGAACTCAAGACGGCAGTGGAAGCTGCTCTGACAGAAACGGAGGTCAACTACGCCGCTATTGATGCCAAAGCCCGCGACGGGATGCCGGTAGACCTCCTTATATTGGATGCATTGAGTGACGATGCCCAACCGATGCGGGATATGATTGTCTCTTTGAATGCTGAGGCGGTCCAAATTGCGAATATTGCGATAGAGCTTGGGATTGGGAACGCAGACGATGTTGTCGACCCTGAGGCTTCAGCCTGCGATACTCAGGACCCGACGGCTGAGTGCCCGTAGGGGCAAGATGATCTGGGGGCGCCAGCTGAAGAGTGTGTTTGGTTGTTCTTGCAGTGTAGCGGTGAGACTCATCGAACGAGGATGAATACACGCCCGAGGCATTGGCGCCTCCTTTTTAATTAAAATGATGAGTAGCCGTCCAGCTGTGTGCCTGATCGCGTTCCTATGCGCGCCAGTTTGTCGAAAATCGGGAGTGCCTCCGCCCTCCTCGGTGACCCACGGGGCTGCGAGCGTTCTCCAACCCGGAGGGGAAACAACGGTGCCCTATACGCTCAAGCCGAGTTTCTCGAAACCAGCCATGAACCTTCCTCATGAACAGCGCTCGCTCTTTTACGCCGGACAAGCGTTGGCAAAGCAGCCGTGGGTTCGGGCACCCACCACAACTGATACTCGTGACGGCCTTGGCCCTTTGTACAACGCACGTAGCTGTTTGAGCTGTCATAAGAACGGTGGCCGCGGGGTTATGCCTAAGAATGGCTCACCACTAACACAAGGTGTCTTACGTCTCAGTCTGTCCGGAAGCGATGCGAAATGGGGAGGGGTTTTTGACCCAAACTATGGAGATCAAATTCAGCGTAATTCGATAGACTTGGTGTACCAAATTCCTGCTACAAATATTGGTGGGATGAAAGCTCGTCTCAAACGTGAGGCTGAGATCCTTATATACTGGGAAGAGTCAAATTTTTCTTATCCAGATGGCCAAAAAATCAGTCTCCGGAGACCTCGGATAGAAATTAGGGATATGGGTTATGGGCCATTTCCTAAAACTATACGCTTAAGTCTTAGGAACGCACCACCACTCTTAGGAATGGGATTGCTCGCGAATGTTCGTCAAGAAGATATCGAAACGGGTGCAGATCCTAAAGATCGGGACAGAGATGGTATATCCGGCCGGGTCAATACGACTTGGGATTTTGAGCATGAGCGGGCTGCTCCTGGGCGCTTTGGTTTGAAGGCTAACCGCGCGAACTTAACCATTCAGATCGCGGCCGCACTTCAGGGAGATATGGGCATCAGCAATCCGATCTTTTCTGCTCAGCCATGTACCGAGACTCAAAATGAGTGTCAACGAGGTCCACATGGATTGGATAAAGAGGGATATGAGATTTCGTTGACGTTATTTAGCATGTTGGTTGATTATGTAAGATCTTTTGGAGTGCCGGCCCGTCGTCAGTCTCGCCCCGAAGCGGTTAAGCACGGTGAAGAGTACTTTGTTGAGGTTGGTTGTGATCGCTGCCATCGCCCGAGTTATCTAACGAGGACGGACAGTGAGCATCCATATTTATCGGAGCAGACTATCTGGCCCTATACAGACTTATTACTTCACGATATGGGCCAATCGCTATCCGACGGTCGCAGCGACTATGAGGCGACGGGGAGGGAGTGGCGCACCGCTCCGCTATGGGGCGTGGGACTCAGTAAACAAGTGAATGGAAGCAGCGCCTTCCTTCATGATGGGCGAGCACGGACTATTGAGGAAGCCATTTTGTGGCACGACGGCGAGGCCGCATCGAGTCGACGGGCTTTTACGCAACTCAGCCCCTCAGAGCGAGATGATCTGTTGGTATTTGTGAGGTCACTATGAATAGTAAGAAAGGCGGGTTAAATCGTCGCACACTTCTCAAGTCCACGGGGACCGCTTGGTTGCTGTCTGCTTGCGGTGAATCTACAGCGCAGAAGCCCCTAGGGTTGGCCCATACTGAGTCGTGGTGGGTAGGGGCTAGTGGTCGAGAACCAAATGCCTATGCCTTCTCAGCCATTCGGGGTCGAGATGGATACCTCCTGAGGGTACCGAGCAGTTTTCGAGGCCACGCAGTAGCCCAGCACCCAGTGGTGGCGAGTCGGGTAGTCATGTTTGCTCGGAGGCCAGGTGCAGCGTTTCTAGAGGTGGATCTTCGCACGGAATCGCATCAACTCTTCGATGTTTCACCCCGCTTTTGGCTACAGGGCCATGGTGTCTTCAACGGTGATGGGTCACACCTTCTTACCGTAGAGGCTGAGGCGGAGACGGGCGAGGGCTACATTGCCGTACGGGACGCCCATCGTGATTACGAAATCATCGATCGTTTCCCCACGCATGGTATTGGTCCTCACGAAATCAAGCGGCTTCCGTCGTCTTCGGGTCATGAGGGGCTGGTGGTGGCAAATGGGGGAATCTTGACCCGCCCGTCATCGGGGAGGAAACCGCTCAATCTGGATGCGATGGCCCCTAACCTTGCCTATTTTGACATGGAGAGCGGCGAATGTCTGGAGGTTGTACGATTGTCTGAATCTAAGGCTAGTATCCGTCATCTAGACGTCCTTGCTGACAATCGGGTTGTTGTGGGACTCCAGATCCAACGTGAGGGGCTGACTCACAACGATACGCTTCCATTAGTGGCTTTTCATGAACGAGGTACCAAGCCACAGTTGATGCAGAATGCTCTTGGAGCCCAAGCCGGACTAGCGGATTATGTTGGGAGCGTTGCGGTAAGTCACAAGCATGGTGTGTTGGGAGTGACGAGTCCGAAAGGTAACTTGGCGCTGTTTGTTGATACCGCTACGGATAATGTCCGGGGACATTATGCTTTTCATGACGTGAGTGGAATTGCATTGGCTGACGATGATAGCACCTTTGTTCTTAGTAGTTCCGTTGGTCAAATAAGATTTGTCGACGCAATGACGCTGATTGAAGATCGAAGCAGACGGTTAGTAACAGAGCAAGTCGCTTGGGATAATCATCTACTGCAGGTGGAGTTTATATGATGTACATGATGTCTAGGAATAGATTAACTTTGCTTGTGATAGGGTTTGGATCAGTTGCTTGCAGCGGTTCTGAGGATACGGTCCCCCCTGAAGTTGGTGATCTCCAGCTAGCTCTCAGCTATGCGGTTGAGCGATGGGTGGTGCCAAGCGTTCGTACTTTTGAAGGGCAGGCTGACCAATACAGCGAGCAGGCCGAAAGGTTTTGTAATGAGCCAACGGAGGGGCGGCTGGAACGGCTTCAAGATGAGTGGCGAAACTTATCTTTGGCGTGGAACGAAATGGTATTGTTCAACCTTGGCCCCCTCGATGACGACCTAATAACCCCCAAAATCATTCGTATTGAGTCTAAGCGTCAACGGGGGAGAGACTACACGGAGACAGTCCGAGAAGAAGTTCGTCGAGTAGTGGAAGGGACGTTTCCGCTGGATACAGAATACTTTGCCAAGCTTAATTTCACTAAGAGTGGATTGTTAGCGCTGGAGTTGCTTAGTTTTGATGGTGGCCTTACCGAAACCTCCACCGATACGACCGTACTTATTTCAGGATTTCAGGATACCCCCCGTCGATGCGAGCTTTTGCTTGGGATAGCCGAAAACGTACGCCGGTGTGCAAAAGAGGTCCTGAGCGGCTGGGAAGAAGACTTTAGCGGAGAGCCGTTCCAAGATACTCTTCGGTCTGGTGAGCTACCCGATGGGACCAATTCTGTAGCTAAACTTATCATCGTGGCCCAAGAGCATGTTGATTATGTTAAACAGCGAAAGATCCAAGGGGTAGCGGATGCTCAACTTTCGGGGCTGTTTTACGGAAATATGGGGGCGAATATCTCTTCCTTAAGAGAGCTTTTATACACTGAACCCTACAGTTTTGTGGACCATATGCGCACGAGAGGCTTTGATGAAGAAGCACAAAGTATTGCTTCCGCGTTGGAGCTCGTCGAGTCGGCTATTGAGGCGCAGCTTGCTTCTGGGCCTTTGGTGGCTGCTTTCGAGACTCTCGAAAACGGTCTCAAGAATGATTTGCCCCGAGGCCTAGGGGTCGAGCTAGGCATCAACTTTTCAGATGGTGACTAGCAGCCTGTTGATCTAGCCCTGCGCGCATCTGTCGGCCGGTCTTTCCGTGAAAGGTCCTGACCACGAAAAGTCTCTCCTCGGTCACGTACCGCCAGGTACGCTCGCCTCGTCGTCAGAGCGTTTCACGAAAAGCCTGGCTCGACAGCTACACACATGGTCAAATCAACAGGCTGCTAGAGGACTGATAAACTTTACAGCAGAAATCCCTTGGGTTGAACCCAAGTTCCTGCTTCTCCGCGGGGCATAGCCCCGCGGAAAGATCCCTTGAATTGATTCTATGAGAATCAATTCAAGGGATCTTTGCTGTACCTGTACTATTATTCCTAGGCTGTTTCATTACTGCAGTAAAGACCACTCGGATTGAGCCGGTTGTATCACAAATAGAATCTTCCAGTGGTTGCGTATCAGCTCTGTGTGGCCGCAAGAGTGTGGTTCACAGCCGGCCTTTGCTGAGGAGGCACGGTAACAACGGGAGCAAGATCCTACTCTTTACTGTGTACCGAGCATAGAAATCAAGGGCCCTTGTGACGAAATCCTGTTGTCGGCTTGTGTAGACAGAAAACGGTCGTGATGCTGCCGTCATGTACCAAAATTGTGTGAGTAGTGAAGATGAAGTAGCCTAGGACTGGGTCCCGCGTTGACGTTACAGCAGAAATCCCTTGGGTTGAACCCAAGTTCCTGCTCTACGCGGGGCTATGCCCCGCTGCGCGACCCCTTGTTGATTATAACAGCATCAATTCAAGTGGTCTTTGCTGTAAAGATACTCCCAGTAAGGCAAAATCTAGCTGCATCGTCGGTTGAGTACTTTTAAAATGAGAAGCCCAGCAACGGAACTTTGCGGTAACGCTGTCATCCTCTTAGCCAGATAGTTCTCATACCAAGATATTCGGTTCTATATACGAGATCTTACTATGGATATAGATCAGTACCTATCGGCTCATTTGCAAGAGAATTTGAGTAGTGTAGAATTGGAAACTCGAGGAAAGCCCTCATCGCTTGTTCCTTCACCGACTCGATGTGGGGTTGCTCTGTAGAATCTCGTCAGTAGTGTGCGCAAACTACCGATAGCAGTCCTGGTGGGCATGACACAGAGCGTAATATTGAGTGTGTTTGCATACACTCGAACGTATGTTCTTCATCCAAATACTTCGAAGACTAGGCCACGCCAATGACCACTGAGTCGACCAATTAACTGGCTTTGTAGTACGATATCGATAAGTTATTTCTGACAGTAGCGCTAAAATAAAGTGTTTGCTCCCTACTTTCATCCATTAGGGGTGTTATGTTAGTTTTTAACTCCCAGGACTATCTGGATTATACTATGAAGTATTTGCCTATATATACAAAATTTATAACAATTTCACTATCATTTCTCCTCACGACTTATACATTTTCTCATACGAGTTTTGCCGCAGACTGTAACGGAGTAAGTGAGTACCCTAATTGGACGGCCAGAGACTGGCCCGGAGGTGAAGATAATCATGCCAATGCCGGCGACCAGATGATCTATCAAGGGGTACTCTATCGGGCTAACTGGTATACAATGACCGTTCCTGGTAGCGATTCATCTTGGACTCGAATAGGAGCATGCGACGGAACTACACCACCAGAGCCGGTGCCAGAACCAGAGCCGGTGCCAGAACCAGAGCCGGTGCCAGAACCAGAGCCGGTGCCAGAACCAGAGCCGGTGCCAGAACCAGAGCCGGTGCCAGAACCAGAGCCGGTGCCAGAGCCAGAACCAGAGCCAAACCAAGATCGAACTATCCAAATCCAAGAGAATGGCTCCGGCTTCTGCGGAGTTGATGGTTCGATCGATAGCAATCACAGCGGACACACCGGAGATGGCTTCGCTAATAGTAACAATGTGCGTGGTGCTGGCGTGACCTGGAGAATTGCTGGTGACTCTGGGGCGTACACGTTCACATGGCGATTTGCCAACGGAGGTTCAATAAACCGAAGTGGAGACGTGAGTATCAACGGTGAGAGTGTTGCGAACGTCAACTTCACTGGCACCGGTGGTTGGACTACTTGGACAACAACTTCGGTTGAGCAAGATACCGGTGGAGGTACGATCAATATTCGCCTTGAGGCGAACCAGGGGTCTGGCCTCGCGAACATCGACTATCTCGAAGTCACGGGGCCAGGGGTCTCTGCAGCCAGTAATTGTAGTGGTAACGAACCAGAGCCAGAGCCACAACCAGAGCCACAACCAGAGCCACAACCAGAGCCACAACCAGAGCCACAACCAGAGCCACAACCAGAGCCACAACCAGAGCCACAACCAGGGGATGTTGTGGGCAATCCTAATGGTCATCGAGTGATTGTTTCGTCCGACTTTCCTCCCGTTAATGTTTGTAACATTATGGGTGGATGTAGTTGCCCGGCTGCGCGCTGCAGCGATCCGGATGATGTTCAGTCTATGGTTCGTTTTCTTCTATATAGCAATGAACTACAAGTTGAGGCCCTGATTGCAGCAGCCGGCACATATGTGATGGCTGCAAATAAACAAAATATCTTCGATATCCTCGATCTATATGACCGGGTAGATGAAAACTTGCGTACCCATGATCCATTGTATCCGACAGCTGATGAACTGAAAGGGATAACCGTTGAGGGCAGGGGTCGCAACAACGGCGTGAATATATCTTGGGGATGCAACGCGCAGCCAGCTTCGGATATTATTGGCTCGGGCAGAGATAGCGAGGCCTCAAATGCAATTATTGACATTGTTGATCGACCCGATCCACGTCCAGTGTATGTGAGCGTTTGGGGGGGGCCGCGAGAGATTGCACAGGCGATCTGGAGAGTGCAACAAACCCGTTCCCAGAGCGAGCTAAACGCATTCATAAGTAAGCTTCGTATCTTTCTTATTGCATGTCAGGATGCCACCCACAACTGGTTAATGAACAACTTCCCGAACCTCTTTATCGTTGAATCTAGAAGTGCATATGCTGGATTCTTCTGTCGAGGGCAAAGCAACTGCAACGAAAACTGGGTGGAACAGAACATTCGCAACGGACATGGTCCTCTGGGGGCCGCGTATCCTCCAGCCGGCTCAGCTGTTCGCGGGGTGATGGAGGGGGATTCGCCATCGTTTATGCATCTTATCAGTGCTCGCCGAGGTTACAATGATCCCGAGAACCCCGCTAGTTCGAGGAGCTGGGGTGGAACCTATCAGAGAAAAGGCAACACTAACCATTGGGTCAATGGTAATGGTTCAAGTATCTCATCAGGTCTTGGTGAGATGCAAAGAGAGTTTATGGAGCGTGCTGACTGGATGGTTCGTTAAGCGTTAAATAGATAGTAGTAAGTTGTCTGCCAATAGGTTTGAGCCTATTGGCAGAACCTTCTGTGGGAAAACGATGGCGTAGTGATGCCACTTGAAGAGATACCCAGAATTTCACTCTGCCTTCGAGTCCGAACATTGAGTCATACGCGGTACTTCACGAAAGTTCTACGCCGAAGCTAACGATAGGGCTTCATCAAACGACTATTTCGTAAACGGTTATATCCGAAAAGTTGGAGTAGTGTTGCCCCGTATCTGCTGTGAAGAGACTACTGAGCGTCAAAGCAAAAAACTTGGAGTGGCTTTACAGCAGAAATCCCTTGGGTTGAACCCAAGTTCCTGCTTCTACGCCGAGCTATGCCCCGCTGCGCGACCCCTTGTTGATTCTTACAGAATCAACAAGGGGTCTTTGATGTACTTCGTATTTAGCAGCTGGTTGATTTGGCGATGTGTGTAGCTATCGAGCCAGGCTTTTCGTGAAACGTTCTGACGACGAGGGTAGCGTACCTGGCGGTACGTTACCGATGAGAGACTTCTAGTTGTCAGAACCTTTCAAGGAAAGACCGGCCGATAGATGCATGCGGGGCTAGATCAACCGGCTGTTAGGGTAGGGGACTATTGAGCGTCGGGGTCGAAGTTTTTGGGGAGTTTCATGTCCAGGGCCCGAATCAAAAATGTAAAGCGGTCGGTTGCTTCGTCGATGAGTTTAGAGGTAGGCTTGCCCGCGCCGTGCCCGGCCCGGGTCTCGATCCTGATGAGCATAGGCGCTGTTCCGCGATGGACGTGTTGCAATTCGGCTAAGAACTTATAGCTATGTCCGGGGACCACGCGGTCGTCATGGTCTCCTGTAGTAACAAGAGTGGCTGGGTATGTCTCCTTACGGAGATTGTGCAGTGGCGAGTAAGCCAGGAGCGTCTTGAACTGCTCTGGGTCATCGGAACTGCCGTAGTCGTCGACCCACGCCCAGCCGATGGTGAAGCGGTGAAAGCGGAGCATGTCCATGACCCCCACAGCGGGCAAGGCGGCGCCAAAGAGTTCTGGTCGCTGGGTCATGCACGCACCCACCAAGAGCCCCCCGTTCGAGCCGCCGGCGATCGCCAGCTTGTTGCTATTGGTGTAGCCGTTTTTGATGAGCCATTCGCTGGCTGCGATGAAGTCGTCGAAGACGTTTTGCTTGTTATCCAAGCGCCCCGCATCGTGCCACGCCTTTCCGTACTCGCCTCCGCCTCGCAGATTAGGGATGGCAATTAAGCCGCCCATGTCCATCCATACCAGATGGGGCACATGGAAGGATGGCGTGAGAGAGATGTTGAAGCCCCCGTAGCCGTATAGATACGTTGGGTTGTCTCCCGTGGTCTCCAGTCCCTTCTTATGGGCCAAGAACATAGGAATCCGAGTTCCGTCTTTACTGGGATAGAACACCTGTTTGACTTCGTAGGCTTCAGACTGGAAGCCTACCGTCGGTTTCCACATCAAAGAGCTAGTTCCCTGCGACACGTCAAAGCGGTATACGGCCCCCGGTTCGTTGAACGTTACGAACGTATAGTATGTTTCGCTATCATTCGGTTCACCACCGAATCCGAAAGCAGTGCCGATACCGGGTAGGTTGACGTTCCTAACTAGGCTTCCGTTGAGTTCATGGACCCGAACGTCGGAGTGGGCGTCCTTGAGGTAGGAAAGAACCAAACGTCCCCCGATCCAAGATGCTTCGTTCAAGGTGTTTTGGGTCTCAGGTACCACTTGGATCCAGTGGTCGGGATGGGGTTTATCGAGATCGATGGCGATGACTCGGCCCATAGGAGCCTGGTTTGTAGTCTTGAACCAGAAGCGGGATCCCTGGTTGCCGATGAGGGTGTACTCGTCCTTAAACTCGCTAATGAGTGCCTCGAGGTGGGCTCTCTTCTGTTGCAGGTCTTTGACCAAGACCTGATTTCGGTGGTCGGTACCCATAGTGGTCGACACCACGAGGTAGCGCCCGTCTTTGGTCACACTGGGGTAGAAGTTCCACTTGGGTTCTCCCTGTCGCTCGTACACAAGTTCATCATCGTCCTGAATCGTGCTTAGCTTGTGAAAGTAGACTTTGGCATTTTCGTTCACACCCTCCAATTCGTCGCCTGCCGTTGGCTCCGGGTAGCGAGCGTAGAAGAAGCCGCTCGCGTTCGCTGTCCAGCTTACACTAGACCACTTGGTCCAGCGGATATGGTCCGGCAGCTGTTTTTTGGTGGTTGTGTCCAGTACTCGCCACTCGGTCCAATCGGAGCCAGCCGAAGATAGACCGTAAGCCATGAGACGTCCGTCCTGGCTAAAGCTGATGCTCTTGAGAGCAATGGTGCCATCGTCGCTAAGAGTATTTGGGTCTAGTAGCACCTCTCCAGGGGTATCGGGAGCGTTAGCTACGTAGAGGATATCCTGGTTCTGCAACCCGTCGTTGCGAAAAAAAAAGTAACGCTCACCCTTCTTTTTGGGCAGTCCCCGTCGTTCGAAGTTCCAGAGGGCCTCGAGGCGTTGACGGATCCATGTTCGCTCTACAACGGTGTCTAGCACTGAGCGCGTTAAGTCGTTTTGTGCATCGATCCAGGTACGTGTCTCCGGGGCGTCCAGGTCTTCGAGCCAACGGTAGGGATCTGCTACCTGGGTGCCGTGGTAGTTATCCACGATATTGGTTCGCCTAGCCTTAGGGTATATCAACGCTGTTTGCTCCGAAGCGGGGGATTTCGAGCTTGAAACCACGGAGCCCGCTACTCCGTTGGTGCCCAGCGGCTGCGAAGCAGCACATGCGACCATGAAAAGACCGGGAACCAGACCCGGTGATACGGTTTTGAGCGTTGTAATTCTGGCTTGTTCCCACCTGTTTTGCACTTGAGAATCTTCTAATCATAAAAGGGTAGAGTGACAAACTTACGCTGCCTTCGGCACCTTTTGAGGGCTTTGGAGTTCTCGCTGACTCTAGTCAGTCTCATTTAACCTATGTGCTGGTGACAGTCCAACCCGGTGCCTCACCATAGGCTCGCGTCGACGGTAAAGATACGCTCCGGTTGAACTAGCAGCCCGCTGATTTAGCCATGTGTGTAGCTATCGAGCCAGGCTTTTCGAGAAACGCTCTGACGACGAGGCGAGCGTACCTGGCGGTACGTGACCGAGGAGAGACTTCTAGTTGTCAGGACCTTTCACAGAAAGACCGACCGATAGATGCGTGCAGGGCTAGATCAACAGGCTACTAGCTAATGGGACTCACCTAAAAGTATGCCAAATATTGAATTGGGTAGTTTTGCCAGTACTGGTCAAGGATCTTGTTGAGTTTGCTCTAGGTAGTTGATTTCGGATTGAACACTCGTAAGATGGGGGTTGAGAGCTAGTGCCTTTCGGTAGAAATGAAGGGCGTGAGTAGTCTTTTTCGCTACCTGATATAGTTGACCGAGATAGCTACATCCTCGAGCAACGTCTCCGTGGGTCTCCATGATTTCGCGGATCATGCGGATGGTATCTCCGATCGTCGGCTCACTATGGTTGTGTTGTCTTGATTCCAAGTACTCCAGATAGATACGACTCAGTTCAAGTTCGTGACTTTCGGCTGAGACCATTAACCCTTTGTGAATATGTTCCAAAGCTTCGCCATATTGGCCCACGCTAGCTAGGTGGTCGGCCTTTTTTAGACGGCTCTCTACTGGGGTGAAGGTATCCATATCAATACGGTACCGGTGGGTGGTCCGAGTTGGGTCGTGCTTATGCTCTCTAAGGTAGGCGGCCCGTTTGGTTGCAGTGTCAAATTCTTGATAAGATTCTCGCAAGTACCCAAAAAGTTTTTTCTTTATCGTGCGTAGAGATTCCGCGCCGTGTTCACGTACGGTGTCGGGATGAAAGCGTTTGGCCAATGCGGTGTAGCTGTCGAGAACCTCTTCATCGGTGGCTAGGGTACGGACGCCAAAGAGTGCGAAGAGGTCTTTCTGTTGAAGATCGGCCCATTCTTGGACCAAAGCTTTGGCTGCTGCCTCTTCGGTTGCGAGTTGAGCATCGGCGCCAAAGATCACCAGACCGGATTCGAAGGCAAAGAAAATGGTCCGAAGAACGTCGCGATTGCGTTCTTCGTTGCCACCAAATCGATCGATAAGGTTGCTCAGGGTGAGTTTCCCGTCAATGGCTCGTAGAATGCGCAACTCACGAGGTTTGGGTTTGGCATCTTCCATGGTGAAACCTTCCATGGGAGATGCCACCAGCAGATGGTGTTTCTGACGACTGAAATGGGCCTCCAGTTGGCCGCGCTCGGTCGCCTCCCGGACGGCCTGTAACAGTGAACCAAAGCGATCGAATCCAAGGGGGACAGAGGGAGGATCAATAGCAAGTGATGCAAAGTGTGCGTTAGTGAATTCGATCAACATGCACCGTCCCAGTGTGATCAGTGACCAGACGATCACCTTTTCGAAGTATACATGGGGAGATAGTATACCGCTGGATACAATAGCGCTGCCTATATCACTCTCCATACTGTTGGCCACCTCTTCCGCTTTTTCTGCCTGAGAGGTAGGCACCAGTTTCTGTTTAACTAGCCATTGTATGAGGGACAACGATTCATCTTCCACGTCGACTGCTACAATTTTGCCGTCGCGGTAAGATAGTCTGATGGTACCTTCTTCCACTCGTTGAAGCTCTAGTACTCCATTGGAGCGCTTCAGAGCGTGGTGGAGAAGGACACTCAGTGTGGAACGATAGGGTCTCCTTTGCGTAAAGGATGAAGCGGTTCCGCTTGTTGGTGCGCGGACCGGTATATTTTCTGGCCAGGGATCCGCACCGTGGTTCAGTCTCTGAACTACGGTGCGCAGGTGTTCGAGCAGAACTTGTTGTTGGGCGATGGGAACAAAAGTGGCGCCATCCAGGGAAACGGGAGTGTCCTCGTTGATGATGAGTGCATCCCAAAGTACCTCCAGCGTCCAGTGGGTCAAAGGGCCAATGGGGGTGCCACATCGATGACGAAGAAAGACCGTCTCCACCGCCACATGCTCCGGTGTGCTCCTGTCATCGTCAATGCAGCTTATAAAGGGAATCGACGAGTGATGATGTTTGAACCCCGCAAAAAAGCGTTTTTGCTGATTCCGTCGAGGGGAGCAGGTTGGTTCCGTCAACTGCTGTGTGCGTTTCTACGGGTTGGTCTCATTGGTGTTTTTCTCAGTCAGACGGTCTATGCGTCGGCATCCGAGGTGGAACGGGTTCATTTCGTCCAGGAGAAGGATCATGCGAAGGTTAACTGGACCCTCGGCCGATTGGAAGCGACCGGAAGCGCTTCTCCCCGCACAGATCTGCCGGATATGGCTAAAATTCGAAAGGCTGCGGAGCAGGCGGCTCGGTCGGATGCGCTAGCGCATATGATGGGCGCACTCATGGATCTGCAGCTGACGGCGAAGCTATTGGGTCGGCGGCATCTGGTGAAACCAGAAGTGAGACTTCGGGTTGAGCGTATGCTCAAGCAGTGCGACACGGAAAGTACCCGGTACTACGCGGGTGGTGGGGTTGATGTGGTGGTGGGTTGTATGTTTGCGGGGGGCCTGGCTGCGACCCTGTTACCAACAGTTTCCCGGGCAGTGTCAGGTAAAGGCGGTAAAAAAACGTATACCGGACTCATTGTAGACGCGACATCCGCGCGGATACGACCAGTGCTCGTGCCAACGATCCAATGGCGTGATGGTGAGGACATATGGGGGCCGGAGCTCGTTTCTGCTGAGGCTATTCGTCTGCGAGGTGGCGTCCGTTACGTAACGAGCATGGATCGAGCCCTTGCTCATGAAGCTGCAGGCGCGCAGCCGTTGGTTGTACATTATACGCGTAAGACGAAGGCTGGCCACTGGCTCGTGACGAGTAAACACCGCGCCTCTTTAGCCACCACCGACCAATCTTTTCTACGAAATGGACGTATTGTGGTGGTGGTGTTGCCCTAAAACATGGGTGCTTAGGGGGGCAAAGAGGACCGTCAACTCCGGGGGAGAGAGGTTAATTTATTGAAATGATAAATATTAATTGTGGCTCTACTTCGCTAGGTGACCGATTGTTTAACGTTGTGTGGAACTGAAGAACCTTATCATGACTGCTCAGTTTAGGAGGTCAGGCAGATACTGGTCACTGATGAAGTCAACATTTCTGAGTGAGCAAACCGTGCGTTGATAGCGGAGGGCTGGTAGCGTAGTAAACTGCGTGAAGGAACAGCAGCTCCAGCGGTTTGGCCCGTTTATTGTTGTGCGTGAGATCGGCCGCGGGGGCATGGGCGAAGTCCTTCTAGCTCGGACACCTTGGCCAGAGGCCCCGTTAGCGGCGGTGAAGCGTCTTCGTGCCGACGTTGCCCGTATTGAAACTTTTGCTGAGCGTTTTCGGCACGAGGCAGACCTAGCAGTACGTTTGTCTCACCCTCATCTCGTGGGCACGCTCGGGGTTGGTACCGTCGGAAATCAGTTGTACGTGGCTTCCGAACTGGTCCTTGGCCGGGATGTAGGGCGTGTTGCTGATCGCCTTCGGGAGCGAGGGCTTGGTGGGCCAACCTCAGTGGGTATTCGCATTGCGATCGATGGTTTGATGGGCTTGGCCTACGTTCATCGGGCTACTGATGCAGACGGCTCCTCGTTAGAGCTCATTCATCGAGATGTAACGCCCGGCAACATTATGGTGGGCTATGATGGATTTACCCGGCTGGCAGACTTCGGATTGGCGAAGAGTTTACTTTCGGAAGGTAGCCGTCTGACTAGACAAGGAGAGATCGTTGGTACCCCTCACTACTTAGCCCCAGAATTGGTTCGGGGTGACCCAGCGACCACCGCTTCGGACATTTATGGTTTGGGGGCGGTGCTGTACCGGTTCTTTACCGGCATTGCCCCGTACCAAGGGACAACAACGGATATCCTGGCCCAACTGCTATCTCAACGTCCTCGTCCCCTCGCAGAGCTGCGACCAGACTTGCCGGACTGGGTTACGGAGGTGATTGGGCGGATGTTGACCCGAGAGCCCAACCAGCGACCAAAGAACGCGCGGAAGCTAGCAGAAGAGATGACCCGTCGGGCGTCGGTACATGATCTCTTGGTATCCCGGAACGCGGTAGGCAGTTGGCTCATAGGTATGTTCAGCGCTGAACATACTCATGAGATGGTTGAGTATCGGCGGTTTCAGCGACTAGATCTTCGAGCGATCGAACGGTCCCCAGAGGAAAGATCGCAAATCTTTGCCAGGGCTCCGGCCCGGCCCAGCTCTATGTACCAGCTGAATCAACTCCCAGCGCCGGGAGGGCTGGGTGGTGATTGGGTGCGACCGCTCGGGGGTTCTGACGAATTCCCAACCGGTGATTTGGTAGCGCCAAGCATATCGTCTGGCGAGGACATTACTGTTGCAACCGAACTTCGAGAGAAACCAGCACCGGACCTAATTGGCTCTCGCGTTCGTGAGGTGAGTGAACCGTTGAATCGTCGCGGATCACGAAAAGGGGGCCCCCATCTATCCTTTTCCCCAGAGTCGACGCCTTTTGGCCAGTCGACGTTCTTCATGGTGGGGCTTTTGTCCTTAGCGGTCGCACTGGGGCTTGGATTGGGCAAGGTTGTTGGCGGGATAAGGGGGAATCAGGGATCGGTACTCGGGGAGGTCATGTCAGAGCCGGACGTTGTTGAGTCTCTGGACATGTATCGAGAGCATATGCGGGCGCTTCGTGGGCTCCGGGATGTGGCGCCGGAAGAAGTCTGGTGGCTTATGGCGGAAGCCGCGGCGGTGCTGCTTGAGGGCGACAACGAACAAGCCTTTCTCTATCTGCGGCAAGTCTCGCTTCTTATTAGAAAAGTAGAAGATAATCGGAAAAATTAGACTTGTAATATATCGAATATGATTATGTGTACAACAAAATGTGTATTAATGAGTGTGGCGGGAAGCGCGAAGGCATATATCTTGGTTTATCGCAGGACTGGCGTTTGTTATGTCCCAACTTATGACTATTCGTCTGCTCCTATATGTGCAGGTTGTGGTTTTCGTGCTGCTGTTAGCCGTCGCTCTCATCGCAACTTTGGAGCTGGCTCGTGCTGACGGGGGAGATGGGCTGTATATTAATATAGCTGGGCGACAGCGTATGCTCAGTCAAAAGCTCATGTTTGAGGCTCTCGCCTTGGCTAAAGATCCCTCCGAAGAGCGAAAAGATGCTTTAGAGTTCACAATGGCTCTATTCGCCACCTCGCATCGTTCATTGCATATAGGTGGTCAAACGCCTCTGGAGCTTAATGGCGACAACCCTGTTTTTGTTAGAGGTGCTTCAGATTCGAGCCTTATTGGTTTGCTGGGTCAAGTGGAGGCCTACTGGAAACCTATGCGGAAAGGATTGTCCTTGCTGATAGAGGCCTCCCAAAGACGGGAAGAAGCTCTGCAGGTACTGCTTGATAAGAACCCAAAGCTTTTTCAGCATATTGACTCCTCGGTACGATGTTTTCTGGCGGATAAAGCATCGGGAAGTGTGGTGAATGTTGCCGGTCGCCAGCGTTTGCTCAGTCAAAGAACTGCGCTGCAGGCCGTGCTTATAGACACCGTCCCTAGTGACTCGTTACGCGCAGAACTCCAAGAAAATATGGAGCTCTTTGAGGTCTCTCTGCACGGCCTAAGGGAAGGTGGGGAGGTTACAGTGGGGCAAAGTCGGCACCCTATCACTATTCCTGGTACGAATGACCGGGATGTCTTAGATGAGTTGGATGAGGTGGAGGCCTTATGGTCGGTACAAAGGGAGGCAATATCGACTCTGACCGATCCTAACAGCCAGTTTCAACGAGCGCTTCAGCAAGTGGAAGAGAATGGCCCTAGGTTGCTATTTACGATGAATGAGGCCGTACTTCGGGCACAACGAGTTGCCGAACAAAATCTCAATACTCTAAAGCAAATTCAGGTGAGTGCGGTGATGGTGGGGTTGATAGTGGCGATACTAAGTGGTGCGTTGGTGAATACCTTGGGAAGGTCACTCAAGAAGTTGTTATCTATGACTAACGCCATCAGCCGGGGTGAACTGAGTGAACCGGTAGAGCCTTCAGGTATTGGGGAACTTCGGGCTCTGTCGCGCTCTTTTGAGCGGATGAGGTTCAGTCTTAAGGCCACGATGGAACTCCTAGAGGCTGAAGGAGTGAAGGATAAGGGATGACTGCCTCTTCGGATAGTGAACAAAAACCGGCGCTTTTGCCCTTCGCGTCGTCAACGCTTCGAGCCATGCAGAAGTATAGCCCTGAAGGGTCGCTACTACTTACGGCGAGTTTCCAAGGAGAAGTGTTGGAAGCATGCGGAAGCGGTGATCGGGATGGTTTGGCTGCCGTCGCAGCGATTACTTCACGGTCGTTTAGCCAAGCGGTGGATAAGCTTGGGTTTGGTAGGATGAACGGTTGGGTCATTAGTGGTGAGACCTCTTGTTGCTTGGCTGAAGTCCACGATCAAGAAACCACAGTTGGATATTCGGCGGAGCAACCGGTGGATAGCCTAGAGATGCAGCACTTCCTTAGTCGAGTGGGAGAAGACTCAGGAGACAAGGATGAGGACCAGTGACCGGACTGCTTCTAAATGTGTGTGGCGTGGAGCATGTACTCGGGGCTGCGCTCTACACCAATGACGGACGGTGCGTTGAGCACCGATTACCTCCCCCCTTCGAGCCTGGTTATGTCCAATCTGTCAGTCAAGACCTGATAACAACCCTTAATGAATATCGATTCCTAGAAGCAGGCGCGACCCCAACCGCATACGTAAAAACAACAGCGGGCATGATTGTCATCATGCTGGATGAGAATTACTACACGGTAGCTCTGGCGACGCGGGGCATCAATCCGACCCTTATCCGGGTGGCTTTTAGCGCACTTCGACGGCAGCTGAGCCAATTATCTCAATTGTCTTCAGTGCTCAGTCCGCAAGAGGTGTGGGTACCGAGTCAATCGTTTGAATCAGCTCAAAATGTCGCTGCCTTTTCTGCTTCCCCCCCTGCTGAAGCAATACCCGACGCTGATGTTATTTCCCCAGTGAGAAACCAGGCTGAGGTGGTTCCAAAGCAGGCTATTAAGCTATTGATTCGGGTTTTCACTGAGTACGGTGGTCCAGCGTCAACTTTGATAATCAAAGATCAGGTTAAAGCCATTGGATTCAATATGGATTCTCTCCCTAAAAAGCATTTCCGAACACTGATCGAAAACCTCAGTGCCAAACTTGTGGAATCGGATCGGCCTGTGTTTCTCAAGTCGGTGGATAAGAAGCTACCGATGTAGCTCCCTGACCTGGGTCGCAGGCATGTGTTACAGAACTTCGCCGGATCGATGGCTTTTTTGGTAATCTGCGCTGATGAAGCCTCTGGCCGCGATTGTGGGTGCTACCGGCACGAGGAAAACCGAGACTGCGGTGGCGATCGCTGAGCAGGTGAAGGGGGAGATCGTTTCTTGCGATTCTGCGCAAATCTATCGGGGGCTTAATATCGGCACGGCCAGTCCTACCCCCGAAGAGCGAACGCGTGCACCTCATCATCTGGTGGATATTTTGGCTCCCCATGAGCAATGGTCAGCAGCAGAGTTCGCTGATACTGCGGACGAAGTCCTAAATGACATCTGGTTGCGGGGGCGGGTGCCGATCATTGTTGGCGGGAATGGCCTTTGGTACCGGGCTCTTATCCGAGGGATATTTCGGGCGCCAGCCATCGATTCTAAGATTCGGAGGGTGGTACGTGAAGAGGTGGCAGAACGAGGTTCGGAGGCTATGCACGCCGAATTGAGCCGCGTCGATCCGGTGGCTGCCTCCCGAATTCAATCGAAAGATCCTCAGCGGGTAGGACGGGCTCTTGAGGTCTATCGCCAGACGGGCGTTCCTATCAGCGTCTTGCAGGATACCCACGGCTTTAAATCTCTGCGGTATGCGGTTAAAGCAGTGGCTTTCGACTGGGATCGAGCATTGCTGTGCGAGCGGCTTGCGAGACGGGTGCGAGCTATGTTCTCGGAGGGTTTGCTCGAGGAAACTCAGGCCTGCCTGGATCGGGGCTATGCTCCGGATGCGCCGGGCTTATCGACCATTGGCTATCGAGCGGCAACTGCCC
This sequence comes from Myxococcales bacterium, assembly GCA_019634385.1. Classification (GTDB taxonomy): domain Bacteria; phylum Myxococcota; class Kuafuiibacteriia; order Kuafuiibacteriales; family Kuafuiibacteriaceae; genus JAHQVK01. Next base: position 32,044 of record JAHQVK010000055.1, read on the forward strand.
ATATTCTGGGGAAAATGAGTCGTGTTGAGGCTGAAGAATCAACGATCATAGCAACTAGGCAGTACGCAAAGCGCCAGCGAAATTGGTTTCGGCACGAACCGGAAGTCTGTTGGTTCCCCTCAGAAACGAGGGTGGCTTCGGTCATTAAACATTTGCACGCAGTCCTTGCTCAAGGTTAACGAGCTTCGTGACCCGTGAACTGGACTTTGAGCGACCGGTGCTCGAGATCGAACGACAGATCAGCGACCTGAGGCGGTCGGCTGACGTGGCCCGCGCCCAAGGGCGTTCTGGTGAAGAGCCAGCAGCGGCGCTTGAACAACTGATTGCTGAGCTGCAGGACAAAGCCATTGCGCTCAAGGCGCAGATTTTTAACTCACTGTCGCGATGGCAGGTGGTGCAGGTGGCTCGCCATCCGGATCGACCTTTTACCCTCGATTACGTCCATCTTCTTTTTGATGAATTTGAGGAGTTACACGGCGATCGCAAATTTGGGGATGATGCAGCCATAGTAGGTGGCGTTGGATTGTTTCGTGGCCGACGGATCATGCTCCTCGGGCACCAAAAAGGTCGGACTACACAAGAGAATGTGTCACGGAATTTTGGTATGCCGCGCCCTGAAGGATACCGTAAGGCCCTACGGCTGATGCAGGTGGCTGACCGGTTTAAGCTCCCGGTGGTGACTTTTATTGATACCATGGGGGCTTTTCCTGGAATAGAGGCTGAAGAACGTGGGCAATCCCAAGCCATTGCTGAAGCCATTGAGGGTATGGCTGCTCTCCGCGTGCCAGTGATCTCGATCGTTATTGGAGAGGGCGGGTCTGGTGGTGCTTTGGCTATTGGTGTCGGCAACTGCGTGATGATGTTAGAAAACGCGATTTATTCAGTGATATCGCCCGAAGGATGTGCCTCGATCCTTTTCAAAGATGCAGCTCACGCGCCGAAAGCGGCGGATGCGCTCCGCTTAACCGCTCGAGACCTAATGATGCTGGGGGTGGTTGATGAAGCGATTCCGGAGCCTCTGGGGGGGGCACATCGAGATCATGTGGCTTCTGCGAAACAACTTGGGAATGCCCTAGAGGATCAACTGACCCGTTTGGCCGCATTGGATGCGGAAGCACTCGTTGACCAACGCTACGATCGGTTTCGCAAATTAGGGGAAATAACGAAGCTCATCGGCAGTAAGGAGCTGGAAGCTTCGTGAGCCGTATGGATTCGGTCTCGGGCGCTTCTGGTGTTGATCCATCCTTGGTCAGCAGCACTGTGGCCGACCTACCGGGCCCTGCTCGAATCGAGCGGGCAGATGAAGTGGCCAAACGATTAGGTGTTGACCCTAGTTCTCTGGCGCTACTTGCCTCCAATGAAAACCCTTTAGGCCCCTCTGAACGGGCGGTTGAGGCTGCTCGACATGCGTTGGTATCTGGACATAGATACCCGGATCCTTGGTGCCGGCGTTTGGTTCGTGCTGTCGCAGCTCATCACAGAGTTTCGCCAGAGCAGGTGGTGGTAGGCAATGGTAGCTCGGAAATTATTGAAGTATTGGTGCGTACCTTTGTTGGTCCAGGCCAGACTGTAGTTAGTGGTTGGCCCTCGTTTGCTGCTTACCGAATTTCTGCGCAGATCGAAGGAAGGGAGTTTTTGTCAGCACCTCTTCGACGGGGACGATTGGATCTTGCTGGAATTGCCGCTCTGGTAGATCGTCGTGCCAAGCTGGTCTTTCTATCCAATCCGAATAATCCTACTGGTACTTACGTTCGGTTGCGGGAGCTGGCCGCGTTTATGAATCGGGTGCCACCAGAAACCATTGTTGTGGTGGACGAGGCTTATGCCGATTATGTGGAGGCATCTGATTACCCGCAGGCTATTGAGGATTTGCTTCCCGCCCATCCGCGGTTGGTGGTGCTTCGGACGTTCTCTAAAGCTTATGGGTTGGCTGGATACCGGGTTGGCTACGGGGTGATGGCTCCGAATTTGGTCCGAGCTATTCATTTGGTTCGGCCGGTGTTTTCGGTCAGTACGATCGCGGAGAAGGCGGCGTTGGCTGCTCTGGAGGATACGGAGCACCTCGATCGTAGCCGTCGGTTAGTCTCTAGAGAACGGGCCAAGTTGTTGGAGGGGCTGCGCAACCTGGGGTTGGTGCCTTATCCGAGCCAAGCCAATTTTGTCTACGTCGGTGACCTGCCGGTGGACATGCCTAACTATCTTGAGAACCGAGGCATATTGGTACGTGGATTATCGAGCTACGGACTCCAAGATGCTATTCGGATTTCGGTTGGTAGCCCGGAGGCCATTCGCAAATGCTTAGACACCATATCCAACCGGTTGAAGGCCGGAGAAGGATGCTCTGATGGAAGAGACAACATCCCCGTTGCCTCTGAATAGGATCTCGGAGGCGAGTTGGTTTGCTAGGGGCGGCTTAGGGCTCTGTGTGGTGGCTTTGGTCTTGGCTGTGCTTCACGTTCAGCTCGCGGCCATCGACGCTCAGGCTTTGGTGCTCGTAATGCTGATATTGTCGGTGCCTCTTTCCGTTACCGGGGCATCTTTAGGTGGGACTGCCTTTCTGCGCCAGCGCCGAAGAGAGGGGGCGGCCGCGGTGTTGGTCTCCGTGGTCCACCTTGTGGGGCTGATGTCTTGGGGGCTACCGTATAGCCTCCGGCAGTTTCGGCTCCAGCAACTCGATGGGCGAAAAAAAACTGGACTCGATCTGCTGGCACGTCTCCGTATGGCGGCGGTCTCGTATCGTCACGAAACTGGAGCTTCACGGTTTCTCGATGGAGCTTCTGCCTGGACACCTTCTAGGTCCCCTTCGACTCAGCGCTACATGTATGCCCAAGAATTGTGGCAGGATGACCCGTGGATTCGTTTGGGTTTTACTCCCCACGTGGCGCACTTTCATCAATTTCGTTACCAATCTCTAGCGCAAGGACAGGGATTTGTCGTGCAAGCCCGGGGAGATCTAGATGGGGATGGTCAACTGGCTACATATACTTCCACCGTGTGGCTACGCGCAGATGGGGAAGTCTTTAGTGAACCGATCCAATATTGGCCACCTGGCGCAGAGTAAGCAGAGACTATGGGCTGCCTAAACTTCTGAGTTGCTCGTATCGGTCAGGTGGGTGACACAAGGACAACGTGGGACTGATTGTTGCTATCGATGGCCCTGCAGGAGCGGGGAAAAGTACGGTCGCTCGGGCGGTCGCCAGGCAGTTAGGGTTCACTGAGGTGAATACAGGTGCCATCTATCGAGCCGTGACCTTGCTAGCAATCGAACAGGCTAGGGAGGAACCGGACGAGCTTCAGGAGATCGCGCGTACCCTAGTGCTACAATTTGAGGGTGCCCTGGTGTTGCTTGACGGAAAGGATGTAACCCGAGATCTACGTTCGGAGGCGGTGAACAAAAAGGTGAGCCAAGTGGCTGCTGTACCAGCGGTTCGCACCGAACTCTTGGGTCTCCAGCGCCAGCTGGCAAGAGCTCACCCGCGAGGGGCTGTGCTTGAGGGGCGAGATGTAGGCACTGTGGTTTTTCCTGACGCAGAAGTAAAGATTTTCCTCACTGCGTCAGCACAGGAGCGTGCTCGTCGGCGATATACAGAGATGCAGTTCAAAACCGCGGGTTGGGTGCTGCCGTCTATCACTGAGGTCCAAGCTTCCATCGAGCGCCGTGATGCTCTTGATGGCTCTCGGGTGGTGGCTCCTCTTCGGCCTGCTGATGATGCGACAGTCATAGACAATACCAACACTTCGTTATCTGACGTTGTGACTGAGATAGTATCTTTGGTTAGAGCCACGATCTCATCCTATGATGCTCAACGGAGCGACTCAAGACACTAACACTCGGGCGTGTCTTTACCCTCCGGCGGTGGAGATGAGACCGTAGCCCGCGTATGTGAGGGGTCGTCCCCGGAGGGAGGGTACGGGATGCTTCCACGCTCGCCCGTCGTCAGAGCGTTTCACGAAAAGCCTGGCTCGATAGCTACACACATGGCCAAATCAACCGGCTGTACAACCACTACCTTTGGAGTTGGGTCTCGATACGTCGCAGACAAACATCCATTTGATCATATTTTGGAGGCTGCCCGGTTCGGGCTTGTCGTAGTAGTTGATCCAAGTCCGGAGAGCGGCCATAGAGGGTCTCGATAGCGGCTATGAGTGGGGCACCCTTGATGGATTGATTAAGGAGGGAAATGGCCAATTCTACGACCTCGCGGTCATGTCGAACCAAAAGACTGCGGTCATTGATACGACTCATTTGTTGAGACCATCGAATAAGTAGGCTCAGTTTTCGCTCTATTTCCTCGGGTATATATATATCGGGTCGAAGAATCCATCGACGAAAACTCTGAATTTGTGCCCGGTCGGCGGACCGCAACCATTGGAACTCAGGCCGAGCGGTAGCTGTGTTTGTGATTTGGTGGATATGATCAATGATTGCAGAAATATAATGGTCATGAGCTGGCTGAACCTTAGATAGTACATGCTTGAGTTCAATCCTAAAGTCTGCCACCCATGCTCGAAGTCGTAGTGCGCGTTTGAGGTTGGAGACAAAGTTGGGAAAAACATTTTCCAAAGCTGTGGTGGTGAGACCACGAATGACGAGCGCCACCATGGTATCAAGGGTCTTTTCCGCACGAAATACCAATTCGTTGAGTTCGCTTAAGAGTGCAAAACTATCTTCACGGAGATGGAGGCTCTCCAGTCTCCCCAAGTGTTCCAGTACTATTTTTTCTAAGAGATTTGCAGCTTCCGCCAACCACGGAGGTATAGTTTGCGCCTTACCCGCAATCACATGCTCGAGCATTTCGTCCAAACGCTGTTCGTGCGAGTCGAGGATGGGACAAGGGAGTTCGTGATCGAGGTCATCAAGGGCCAAATCGAGTTCGAGGTCTATCAGATCCTCAGATGTTGAATACTCTCTGGGAAAACATCTTAAGGTTTCTGCAGCGGTTTGTTGAGCGGCGGCCAAACACTCAGTGATGTAAGGATTGATACACGGCCACACGGCCAATCCTTCATCAAGCATAGGATCTAGTTCATATTGTTCGAGAGGGAGTGCTCGAAGCTGACAGAGCGAGTGACCTACACTCTCCGTGACCGAAACCAGTCGGGCGACCAGTATTGGATCATGCACTTGATGTAGATAAGGACCAATCATATTGGTGGGGTGGAGCCGCATCATGAGGAGTGTCTCTGGTAACAATGAGCGGCATCGACCAGGTGCACCATGAATTGAGACGTTGGTGCATAAAGTTGCCGATGGACAATCCGATGTTTTACGCGAGGTGATGGTCGTATGACTGAAGGAGGGCGAGGACGGTTGTGGTCATTCATAGGCTCGGTGGACCGACAGCGCCCAGTTGCGAAGCAACCGAACCAAGCCCGAGTTCCGAAGCAGACTGCGATCAGTCTGGACACCAATGAAGGGCAGCTGCGCCAACTGTATCGGATGGTGGGCCATCTTCGGACCCAAGTGGAAGAACGCAGCGCAGTAATAGCGAAGTTGGAGGCAGCAAACACTCATTTGGAGAATGCAGTCCAGCAATCCTTGAACGTCCAGGATGAGCAAGCAAGGCGTATAGCCGTCATGCATAAAGCGCTTCGTGACGCACAAGAGTTCAATCGAGAGCAAGAGAGTGAGCTCCAGCGCCTTTTGCAAGAAGGGCGAAGTGAGGAAGTTCATCGGGAACGGGATGATGAGGACGAACTTCAGGCGTTTATTGACGGATCACAGTCCAACTTGCCCCAGCATCAGTTGAGACATTTTTTGCCTTTGGAACCAGCTCGGTTGATTAACGGGGTATGGCAGGAGGTAGGGGCGGCGCTGGCCCAGTGCAGTCACGAAGCCCAGGACCGTTTTCGCATAGCACTTCATAGTTGTATTGCTAACCTGATACCTGTTGGCGGAACCTGGTCGTCCCATTTTTGTACATTGCTGGCCGGACTCGAAGTTACCCAACTTGTGACTCAAGCCACCTGGGAGCTCAACGATACCGAGCTGATAGTTCGGTTAGAGGGTTCTCAAGTGGCAGCACCAGCGCTGATAGATGAACTCGGGGCGTGTTGGCGTTCCCCTTGGGGGTTGGTGATCGAAGCGTGTTTGGTCGGAACTGGTCAACAGCAGGCGAAGTTGGTTTCGGTAGAGCAGTATGAGGACCATGAGTTGCTGAGCTTTGCTGGGTTGGTCCCACCGAATGATGAGGAGCTAAGCGGAGGGATATCGGTGACGCAGGATCTCAAGGAGGGAGTCTTGTCTCCGTCCAGTGAGGCAGATGCGTCTGCAGCGTTGTTGTCTGGGGTTATACTATCGCAGTCTCACCCTCTCAGCTCCCAAAATACCGACAATGAAGGATTGGTTGGTCTGGGCGACGGAGATTGTGTCAACGAGAATCTAGATCGAGGAGACGACCAGGTTGAGATTGGCGTCGACGAAGATCCATATCTGGTTGATGCTGATAAAGACGGCTCTGTTGTGGAGGAGCTAGCTCAACCAGTACTCGCTGATAGCGAGTCTTCGCTTGTGGAGGTGTTGGAGCAACCAGTTGATGCAGCTGATACCGATGCCGAGCCCTCCGTTGTGGAAGAGCTGGAGCAACTAGTTGATGCTGATCATGGGTCTTCTCTTGTGGAAGAGCTAGCACAGCTGGCTGATGCTGATAATGAGTCCTCCGTTGTGGAAGAGCTAGAGCAACTAGTTGATGCTGATAATGAGTCCTCCGTTGTGGAAGAGCTAGAGCAACTAGTTGATGCTGATAATGAGTCCTCCGTTGTTCAGGAGCGAGAGGAACCAGTTGATGCTGATAACGAGTCCTCCGTTGTTCAAGAGCGAGAGGAACCAGTTGATGCTGATAACGAGTCCTCCGTTGTTCAGGAGCGAGAGGAACCAGTTGATGCTGATAACGAGTCCTCCCTTGTCCAGGAGTCTGGGAAACAGGTCGATGCTTATGAGGCGGCGCGAACGACGAATGAAAAGGAATGAATAGTTCGCTGTGCTAGGGCGTGTCTGTCAA
>JAHQVK010000056.1 GCA_019634385.1 Myxococcales bacterium
GATGACGGTGAGCCGGGTGATGACGGTGAGCCGGGTGATGACGGTGAGCCGGGTGATGACGGTGAGCCGGGTGATGACGGTGAGCCGGGTGATGACGGTGAGCCGGGTGATGACGGTGATGAAGGATCAGGAGGAAGTAGTACGGGAATCGCTGGTGAGCCGGGTGTAGGTGGTTCACTGGTTGTTCTTGTTGATGCACCTATCCCGGCGGTATGCCAGATCTCCAGGGATGTAGCGCCTCCTCCGGAAGATACACCAGCCGGCGGCTCCAATGATGAGCCGCAAGGGTCACAACAGTCCAGCGACGGCGGGGGCTGTCGTTCAGCAACGCCATCTAGCTTGGCGCTGTGGTGTCTGCTGCCCCTCTTTTTGGCCTGGCGTCGACGTCGGCTTTTGTCTCGCTAGGGCTTTCGGTTCTATCCAACCAGTTGTACGCGAAGTGCCAACTACAGTAGAAATCCCTTGGTTCAACCCAAGGGATTTCTGCTGTATGGTTGGTCTGTCCATCTCTTATGGGTGGTTTCCATCCGAGTCACATTCGTTCAACCCGATCGCCACCGGTGGTTTTTGCATTGAGCTGTCTCCTTCTCAGTGAAGGTGTTTGAATATACATAGAGAAAGCTGATGGGTGATACTTTTCTTTGGGATGCCGTCAATAGTTCTGAGTGTAGTCAACATGCCGACCATGCACTGTGTATACTCCGGAATCCGTGGTTTTATCTCGCTGGTATACCAACCGTTCTCCTAACCGGTATCTCAAAGGGTGGTTTTGGTGGGATCGCAATGATCTCGGTTCCGCTGTTGGCGTTGGTTATGTCGCCGGTTACAGCAGCTGGAGTCATGTTACCCATTCTTATTGTGATGGATGCGCTGAGCGTTTGGACCTACCGTTGTGATGTTGATTGGACACACTTGAAGGTACTTCTACCTGGCGCGGTGCTTGGCATTGCTGGGGGGTATATAAGCATCGGGTGGATGAATGACGACGTCATCCGTCTATTGCTCGCGGCTCTTGTTGTTTGCTTTCTTGTCTATACCTGGTTTATGCGGGGGGCAGGAGAGATTTCTCCGGTCTATGAGGCGGAGTTCGTCAAGGGGGGACTTTGGGGTTGTTTATCTGGTTATACGAGTTTCTTGGCCCATGCGGGGGCGCCGCCGATGCATGTCTACCTGATACCTAAGCAGCTGGAGCCGAGAGTGTTTGCCGCTACTGGGGTTGTATTTTTTGCCTTTGTTAATCTCCTAAAGTTACCGCCTTATCTCATGACCGGGCAGATCTCCTCAGCCAATTTGCTGATGTCCATCATACTCTTACCCTTTGCACCCCTCGGTGTAGCTTTAGGCGTCTTTATGAACAAGCGGATACCAAAGAAGACCTTTTTCAATATTTTGTATGTTGCGCTGCTTCTCGTAGCTGCCAAGCTGGTTTTTGATGGTTGGTCTGGGTTGAGCTAACAGCCGGTTGATTCGGCGATGTGTATAGCTATCGATCCCGGCTTTTCGTGATCAGGACCTTTCACGGAAAGACCGGCCGATAGATGCGTGCTGGGCTAGATCACCCGGCTGCTAAGTACTACAGCAGAAATCCCTTGGGTTGAACCCAAGTTTCTGCTTCTACGCCGGGCCACGCCTCGCTGCGCGACTGTATGTCTATACCCACTCCCACTTGGGCTTGGTATAAAGATAACTTTGATGATCGAGACCGAAGATATTACAAGGTACAAGCTGTCCGTTCCCTGAGTCATTGAACTCCCGAATCACGCGAATCTGCCCCATATCTGGGTGTCCGTGAAAAGCCCAATAGTCATCAAAGTAGAACGTGCAGCCCGAAGATAGTAAGGGGAGCATCCAGTCCATAGCTGTCTTTGTTGAAGAATAGTAGTCGACATCAACATTGACGATCGATGGGTATAGACCCTCTTGCTTGAATTGGGTACACAATTTTGTAGTCAGGCTCTCCTCGAAAAATCCCTCCACAAAGGTGACCTGCTCTAGTGGAAACGCAGCTGCCTTGAGTTTGTTTTCAATGTCGTGGCGTGAATTGGCGAACAGTCCCTCTGACCAGGCGATGTGCTCGTCTCCAATGTCTGTCTTGGGCGGGAGTCCTTGGAAAGAATCGAACAGTACGATGCGGAAGTCGGTCAACGGTCGCTCTGCGCGGGTGCACCATTTCTTTGCCGCCTGGATATACTGAAGGAGACTATCTCCGGATGCTACGCCAAATTCAAAGTATACATTCTTGGGACTGAATTTTTTGGCAAACCCATTTTGGCGATCGATCCAATCATAAAACCAATGCTCAAGACTTACTAGGTTTTGACGCCCCGCACGGACTCCAACAACATCTCCGGCGAACTGACGGATGGGATCCATCCATTCCTTCAACTGTGATCTTTGGTACTTGTTCATCAGGCTTCCTCTTCGGCTTAGATACAGCAGCAAGAACTTGGGTTGAACCAAAGTTCCTGCTTCTACGCGGGGATATGCCCCGCTGCGCGACCCCTTGTTGATTCTTACAGAATCACCAGGGGGTCATTGCTGTATAGTTGTGCCTATTTTGTTCTCTAGTTAAGATACGCATTAAATAACCTACGGATATACCGGCAGCGAGCAGAACATATCCACTGGTACCGATAGCGATCCCAGTGACACCGTACGCAAGAAAGCCGACATATTTTAAAAGTATTCCTATTGTGAATGCTACTACTGAGACCAATGAGGCGGCTAGGGTGGCACCGAGGGTGTAATAGCCAGCGGATGCTACCTGTCCAGAAGTCAAACCTATAAGAAGGCCCCCGAGGCTTAGCATGATACACCACAACTCTTTGGCGTGGGTGGTGCCTTCAGGATCGTTACCAAAAAATAGGTGTAGTAGATCAAGGCCAAAGATATACAGCAAGATCCAACCAGATAGACCTAAGAAGGTGGCGAGCATAAGATTATAGATAATAACCGTTTGCATGGTCTGCGGTTTGCCCGCTTTATATAATTGAGCGATCCTAGGGGTCATCGGCACAAAGATGGCTTTGTTTATTATACCCACGATTGCACCGAGCAGGGTCTGAGCTAGGTTAAGGAGGGAAAGTGAACCGGCCGGTGCCAATGAGGCCAAAGACTGATCCACGATGATCTCGGACTTGTGATAGGTACTAGCCGCCGCTAAGGGCAGGGTCTTGTGGAGTACTGCTCGGAGATTGGCGCCCTTTAGCCGGAGAGTAGGGCGAACGAGGGATGAGGGAAGCATGAAAGCGACCCGCATGACGGAGCGGGCAACCAGTACCCATGCTACTCCCTTCACCCCAAACAAATAAGCCATGGGCAGGGTTGCGATGAGACTTAGTATCGAAGACAAGGTCAGCCCGGCTTCTGCGGCGATAAAGTGCCCGCGGGCTATCGCAGAGGCCCAGACCACTCCGTAAATGGTGGCTATGGTGAGTCCAACAATCTGCACTCTTACCAAGTGAACAACAAGATCGAGGGTTGTTCCGGTAAAGCCCGGTAGCACGATGGGTACCCATGAGGGGGCCAAGCATCCGATGAGCACAACGATCGGTAGCGCGCATATCATTACGGCAAGGGCGGTTGATGAGGCTCGCAGTTGCCCTTCAGCTTCGCCAAGACCGGAGAACATGGGCACCAACACGTTGGCGAGGGGGCCCGAAATGAGCGTGAACAACACCTGGGGCACACCGGTAGAAGCAAACAAAGCATCGGTTTCTTGGCCCACACCGATGACAAAGAAGATCAGCCATTGCAGAATAAAACCACACCCAACGTTGGTGGTGGCCAATAGCCCAAGGATGAGCGTTCGGTGCATAGATTATGGTTGCCCAGCGGGACGGATTGCTAAGCGTAGACCGAGCTTGTTGGACGCCAACACCTTGTTGTGTACCAGCGCGAAATCCATCACCCGAACAGGCATACTGAATGCCCCTGATACCTTCAAGTTCAGAGACTGATGGTGAGCCCTGGCCGAAGGATGGATGCAATATGCGCGGTGTTTCAAGCTATACGCGCATCTATGAGTGCAGAAGCTCTCGGCGAGACAGGGCGCTGAAGATGGGCATTCCCTCGCTCGGTGGTGATAGCGCACAAACCAGCTGGGTTGAGATGAAGATTCTAACCGAATCACCAAGTGGTCTTGCTGTACGCGGTCTTGGCTATAAATATGCGCCGGCTTCAATCGGGCTTTGCACCGACGAATAAATAGCACGCCCTATATTGAGGTCTTTGCTTAAATCAAACACTCTTCTAGCTTGCTGGCACTCGAAGCAATGACACCGATGAAAAGTGATAACGAATTTTTTGCTACAGACGAGTTCTCAAGATTCGATACATCTTTTGCAAAGATCTATCAATCATCCTCTCCCTTTCCCCATATAGTTTTAGATCATATTCTGAATGAGGATGCGTTGTTGAGGGTCTTGGATGAGTTTCCAAGTGAAGAAGACATTGCCTGGGATCAGTCGAATCGAAGCACCAGCATTAAGTTGTCTTCGTCCACAGAAAAACACATGGGGCCGTGCACTCAAAGACTTATTCATTTCCTGAACTCGCAGTCATTTCTGGAAGCGCTCAGCTCGGTTTCTGGAATTGAGCATCTTATCCCCGATCCTTATCTTGAAGGGGGTGGTCTGCACCAGATTAGATCGGGTGGGTACCTGAAAATCCATGCCGATTTCAATACTCACCGGCATCTGTTTTTGGATCGACGACTCAACCTACTACTATATCTCAATCGCGATTGGCGAGATGAGTATGGGGGACATTTGGAGTTGTGGGACAAGGAGATGAAACAATGCTGCAAACGGGTGTTACCGCTGTTCAACCGCATGGTCATTTTCTCCACAACAGACACATCTTACCATGGGCATCCCGAGCCACTGACCTGTCCGGCGGACCGATCAAGAAAGTCTATTGCGCTATACTACTACACAAACGGTCGCCCTATCCAGGAGCGGTCCGATGCTCACAGCACAGTGTACAAAGAAAGGCCCGACGAGCAGTTTCATCCCGGCTTGCTCAAAAGAACTTTGGATGCTTGTACACCCCCGATTATCAATCAGATCCGGAATTATCTGAGAAATAGCACCATGTAGTGTCTATCAGCCGGTTGATCTAGCCGTGCACGCATCTATGGGCCGGTCTTTCCGATGGCCTGCTAGCAGTCTCTCCTCGGTTACGTACCGCCAGGTACGCTCGCCTCGTTGTCAGAGCGTTTCACGAACAGCCGGGCTCGATAGCTACACACTGGGCTAAATCAACCGGCTGCTAGGTGATGCGTTGCCCGTTTGCTTGGTACGTCCAGGTTTTCCCGTGGCCCATTGTTTCCTCATGTTCCCCATAGCTTCTCTGCATTCACCACCAGACCGGTACTATGTGCTACTCAGTCCCCGTAATGGATATAGGGGAATTGGTCCATCGTTGGTGTCCGGCCCAGTTTGGTCGGCCGACCATCTTCGCGGTCGCGATAGGGCTTGTTGGGACCGCGGCGGTCAGCGTTTATGCCGAGGAGGCTGACGAAGCCAAGTATCAAAGCAATTGCGCGCCGTGTCACGGACCACAGATGCAGGGCACGGGGCTCGGGCCACCGTTATCCACCGCGACCTATCGGTATGGAGGCCGACGGCATGACATTGAACGGGTCATAACCAACGGTATTGTCTCACGGGGGATGCCTAGTTTTGCGAAGACGCTGTCTGCAGAGGACATTCAAGCTATCGCCGCCCTGCTTCCGGCTCGGCAAACTAGTGAGTCTGAAGAGGCTGAAGACGCTGAGCCACCAAAAGAGCGGGTGTTCGACGCGGTGCCTGGCGCGGTTGATACCCTGGATTACGTCCTGCAGGCGGAGGTGTTTGTTGATGGTCTCAAGACACCATGGGCGATCACTTTCATGGATAAGCAGACCGCTTTGGTGACGGAGCGCTCGGGCAACCTGCGATTGATTACGAGCGGGACCCTCGACGAGCGCCCCATCAAGGGGACGTCGGAGGTCTGGGTTAAGGACTCTCCCTGGAACCAGGGGGGCCTCCTCGATGTTAGCCTTGATCCCGACTATGCGAACAATGGCTGGATATACCTCGCGTACAGCCATGCTCTGCCCACGAGCGCTTCGAACGAAGCACTGAAGGCTATGTTGCGGGTGGTACGCGGACGGATCCGCGACCATACGTGGACGGACCAGCAGGTGGTCTACGAAGCCGATCATGCATCCTACCAACCAAACTGGTGGCACTACGGTGGCCGTACGGTCTTTGATGACAAGGGACGATTGTATCTATCGGTTGGTGATCGAGGACAGAAGGAGCGAGCTCAGGATCTGGCTCAACCCAATGGAAAGATTCATCGGGTTGAGCCCAATGGCCGCACGCCTTCGGATAATCCTTTTCGCCGCAAAAAGGACGCCCTTCCTTCTGTCTTTAGCTATGGCCATCGAAACCCGCAAGGCTTAGCTATTGAGCCCAAAACCGGTCAAGTCTGGGCGACGGAGCATGGTCCGAGGGGAGGGGACGAACTCAATATTTTGCGAGAAGGTGCAAACTATGGCTGGCCGGTCAATTCCTACGGCATTAACTATGATGGTACGATCTTGACGCCGGAGGTCCGCAGCCCGGGGCTGGTCCAGCCGATCTATTATTGGCGTCCGTCGATCGGTGTCTCTGGTCTCATCTTCTATGAAGGTGATGAGTTCCCGATGTGGCGAGGCAAACTCCTTGTGACTGGGCTTGCATCTCGGCAGCTGCGCCTTTTGACCCTCGATGGTGATCGGGTGCTGCACGAAGAGACGATCTTTCGAGCAGAGGGCCGCCCATATGAACCGGTTGTAGGACCGGATGGGGCAATATATCTAGTCACCGATAGCCCAGGACAAATACTCCGGCTGACCGCTAAAGAAGAACGTCGGCAATGACCATCCCGAGCCTCGGGCTTCGCATATGCCGGCATTGATGATTATGAGTTGGCAGTAGATCTCGATAGTACAGCAAAGACCCCTTGTTGATTCTCTAAGAATCAACAAGGGGTCGCGCAGCGGAGGCCATCCGCTACCAATACCTGACTCGTGAGCGCAAGCTTACGCGAGGGATCTGTACCAAAACCGCGAGGTGGAAGATTCTCACCACGCCGAAAGATCGCTGCTGCGGAAGGTGGGCTTGCGATAGTTACCCAGAGCGGTACTGCGATCGGTGGGGGTGGGTGTTTTTGGGTAACCCAGCTGCTTTGATGCCGAGTGTGGCGAGGACTCATTGTGATGTTTGCCGTATCAGGCGCTGCCCAATCAGGGGGTGCGCCTGCCGTCGAGGGGATGCGCTTGCCGTCGAGGGGATGTCTGCTGCCGAACTCTCACCGAGGGTGAGGTGCAAGAGGATGATTCTGGTCATCTACAGCAAAGACCCCTTGAATGGATTCAGTAAGAATCACCAAGGGGTCGCGCAGGGGCGCATAGCCCGGCGTAGAGCAGGAACGTGGGTTCAACCCCAGTGGTTTCTGCTGTATAGTACTACTTGTGTACAGATAACCCAGCATTGCTTCGAAGTATCTATCGCTGTTTGGTGGAGTGATGTTTCAAGGACTGGCAGGGAGTGGACCAGGCACCGTGAAGACATAGTCATTCCCGCTTACCTCGCGGTTGTGACAGTCGCTGCACGTTTCATTGTTAACAATGGGATCTTCGGCCGCATTTCGAGCATCTAGCTGAGGGCCGGCCCAAAAGCCGTAACCCCAACCGCCATTTTCAGCGGGGTATTGGTCTGAATTTTTTTCCATATAGGCCAAAGCGGCAAAGCTGTCGGTGTTCGTCATCCGATCAGTATCGTCGTCAAACCTCCAGTAGTCGTTGGATCCTCCAGCGAAAACAAAGTCAGCGATTTGGGAGCCCTCAGGCCAAGAAATGACATTGCCATTGGCTGCTCTTGCCGCACCGACGGCCACATCGTTGCCGAGGATAACTCTGATCTGATCGCCGTTAAATCGTTTATGGACGCCGATAAACTTCCAGGTAAAGGATCGGACAGGGAGAGCAATGTTTGAGGATGGCTGTGCGTTTTGGAATGCGGTTTCGGCGGGAAACTGTATTGCCGGAGTGAATACATAGTCCTGAGCATCACCGACCCGTCCGTTATGACAAGCATCACAGGTCTGATTGGCAACGATCGGCAGGTTGGTATCTCTTGAAGTCAGAGTATTCCCTGCCCATAGGCCGTACCCCCATCCTCCTTCGTTACTAAAACGGTCTGGATCCTTTTCCATCGCCGTGAGTGAAACGAAAGAGACCGGGCCAAGAGTGTCCTGGCTGGAGCCATTGTCCAGTCCGGTGGGATTTGCGATATCCCTCCAGACTACACGTGCGATGATAGAGCCCTCGGTCCAGGTGGTCTGGACTCCTTGGGCAATGTTTTGAGCGGAAGTAACGGCTACGTCATTGCCGAGGACAAGGACGATGGTGCTGTCGTCTCCGTCGTTTTCTCCCTCGAGTCGATCGGAGGCGCCAATGACGCTGTAGTCAGCCCATTGGGCTGGAAAGCTGACGCCACCCGAAACGCCTCGACTGACCTCTTGAAAATTGTTATCGACGCCGCCACCGTCACCGACCTCAGTGCCTTCTACACAGGCAGTGGATAGCCCAAGGGTCAACAACGGCAATGTGCTTAGTAAGCGGCCTTTTCGATATAGAAAACTAGGTTTCATGCATTTCATTGAAAGTGTCTCCATTTGTCTGCAAAGCGATAGGGCTGCGACACCACCGTGAGTGGGCAGATAAAGACCAGCAGCGGCTGTCGCCTGTGGGACCATATGCAAAAACTGGTTACAGCGCCAACTCTCATATTTATGTCTCAAGCGGAAAGATGAGGGGCTACAAATAGGGACTTCTCTCCTCAATTCTGGGGATGATAGGCATCATGTCATTGAGTTTGAGTATGAGATCCGGGTTGGAAAGCTTGATCGTAGGTGGAGTGATAAAAAAGGGATGGGTGGCTAAGTAGTCCGGATATACTTCCCAATCCTTACGAGGGATATATGACTTTTCTGTCCTCTGTTTATAGATAAGCTGCATAAGAAGCTAGAATAACTAGTGTTTATTGTGATTCTGTGTCTTCACCGGGTAGGCTGGGCCACACCGATGTTTGCTCGGTACAGCAGAAATCCCTTGGGTAGAACCCAAGTTCCTGCTTCTCCGCGGGGCTATGCCCCGCTGCGCGCCTCCTTGTTGATTCTTAGAGAATCA
>JAHQVK010000057.1 GCA_019634385.1 Myxococcales bacterium
ACAAGTGGTCGCGCAGCGGGGCAAAGTCCGGCGTAGACGCAGGAACTTGGGTTCAACCCAAGTAATTTCTGCTGTATTACGGACTGAGGCCTCCCCGGCTTGGTCGCTTGTGACCGCGTACTGGTTGTTTGTTGCCCTTAAGAGACACCATTTCCCAGCAGTCAGAGGCCGCTTCCAGCGCGTTGGTCCTAAGCCTCGCCGTGAAGCATCAATAACAACGACCGTGCCGGGTATCGTAGTTTCAATGGGAGGAGCTTAATTGTGCTTACTTCTCGTCTTTCATTGAAATGGTTGGTAACTCCAGCTGGGTAAGGGAGTATACTTATGGTGTTGTCGGAGAAACAAGCGCAGACCGCCGAGCATAGGCGTTGGGACTTTTCTGATCTCAAAGCAGTATTTGTCAACTGTACTCTAAAGAGGTCGCCAGAGATATCTCATACCGAGGGGCTCATTCGGATATCTCGAACAATTATGGAGAAGAATAAGATTCAGACGGAAACGATTCGTCCGGTTGATTACCAAATTGCTTTTGGGGTGTATGGAGATATGACCGAACGTGGCTGGGAAACAGATGATTGGCCAACTATCTATGCCAAAATTCGCGAAGCAAATATTGTGGTGATTGGTTCTGCTATTTGGCTTGGTGAAAAGACTTCCGTGTGCACCCAAGTCATCGAACGGCTCTACGCAAACTCCCATCTTCTTAATCAAGAAGGTCAGTACGCAGACTATGGGAAGGTCGGGGGGTGTTTGATCACCGGCAACGAAGATGGTGCCAAACATTGTGCGATGAAT
Organism: Myxococcales bacterium; assembly: GCA_019634385.1. GTDB lineage: Bacteria > Myxococcota > Kuafuiibacteriia > Kuafuiibacteriales > Kuafuiibacteriaceae > JAHQVK01. The sequence goes on from JAHQVK010000057.1 coordinate 796, forward strand.
ATCCTCTATTCTCTTCAGCATCTGGGTTATGTCATTCCTCCTCAGGCGGATGCCGCCTGGCTTGGTGAGGCCGGTCCGGGGCCCTCTTATCTTGATGAAGGCTCCGGTGGTCCGGAGAATGATTTTACCAACCGCAATACGACGTTTATGACCTGGAACCTCATGCACATGGCCCGGATGATAAAAGACGCAGGGGGTATCCCCGCCTACGGTAACCAGCGAGCGTTGTGGGATGCCGGGTGTAGGCCCGATTTTCCCAATCCTGCCTATCGTTAGTGTGGGTCCGCATTCAGATGCTCAATCACGGCATTGTGGATGTGATTTAGGCGAGATGCTGGTCAGGAATTTTACCTGCGCTGGTCTAGAGAGAGTTGGTCCAGCAGAAACAACTTGGGTTTAACCCACGTTGCTGCTTCTCCGGGGGCTATGCCCCGCTGCGCGCCCCTTTGTTGATTCTAACAGAATCAATTCAAGTGGTCTTTGCTGTCACAAGGCTCTCCTGTTCCATCCGAGTAGGCCCGGCCCGGATATGGGGGGCCCCGAGAAAAAAACGCGTGGCCGGAAAAAAACCTGTCCGAATCGGGGGCCGGCTCTCGTCATAGAGCCAACGACGCAGGACGTGTGTTGTTACAGAGGAGTAAGTCATGAACAAATACCTTTTTCTCTACCGAAACCCTCCCGCCGCCGCGAATCCTACCTCCGCCGCGAAGCAACCATCACCGGAAGAAATGCAGCAAATGATGGCTCAGTGGGAGCAGTGGAAGGCTAAGTTTAAAGATCATGTGCTTGATATGGGTGATGGGTTACACCACACTGGGCGGGTTATGACCGCTAAGGGGGTCTCTGATGGCCCGTTTGCAGAGGCCAAAGAATTGATTGGAGGTTTCTCGATCATTCAGGCGGAGACCTATGAGGAGGCTCTGGAGGTGGCCAAAGCATGCCCCATGACCTTTGTGCCGGACTATAGCATCGAAGTTCGACAGATGATGGAGTACTAGACTGACTCTGGTGTAAAAGTTGCTGGTTCCTGAGGCACCCGCCTCTGAGATGTGGGTGTCCTCGGGAAGGTAGTGTCTACGATGTCTACTGGTCCAATAGACTACCCCACTAATGGTTTGGTTGAACACTTTTTCCGTCATGAGGCGGGTCGGATAACGGCGACCTTAGTACGGCGGTTTGGTGTGCACCGCCTGGATGATATTGAGGATTCGGTTCAGTATGCCTTTGAACGAGCTTTGGGTCGATGGCCTCGTCGGGGGGTACCAGATGTACCGGCTGCATGGTTGAGGCAAGTAGCTAGGAACCGCCTAATAGATCGTACACGACAGCTGCGGTCTGAAGCACTGCTAGATCTTGGTGAGGAAAGCCGACGAGATGGAGAGGTACGATCGAGTGAGGGTGAAGATCTCCTGACGTTACTATTCGCCTGCGCGAATAATCGTCTGATGCCCAGAGCCCGGTTGATTTTGTGCTTGAAGTTAGTGTGTGGCTTTTCCATAAAAGAGATTTCGCTGCGCTTATTTATGAGCTCCGCGAATATTCAAAAAACGTTGGAAAGAGGTCGCCAACGGCTTCGAGAGAGTTACCTTAATGTGGTATCAGCCGGGAGTTACCCGGAGCGAGTGCGCGCGAAGTTGGATACCGTGCAGCACGTGCTGTATCTCATCTTTAATGAGGGCTATTCTCTAGGTGCTGGAGAGACTGGTCTGCGTGTGGAGTTGTGTGACGAAGCTATTCGGCTTACTGGTCTATTGGTTCAGCACGAGGTGGGCAATCTATCATCAACCTGGGCGCTGTTAGCGCTGATGCATTTTCATGCCATGCGTTTGCCCACTCGGTTGGACGCTGATGGCCGGTTTGTGCCGCTGGCGAGCCAAGATCGATCTCAATGGGATCCGCATCATCGGCAACTAGCTTTCACTTGCATGCAGGAGGCTGTTCGAGACCAAGAATTCTCCCGCTTTCACGGGGAAGCGGCCATCCAAGTAGAGCATGCCTTAGCTCCGTCGATGGAAGATACTCGCTGGGTCGAAATTGTGGCTTTGTATGCAACCTTGGAGCGGATGACGTCCTCACCTATGTACACCCTCAATCGGGCTATTGCTCAGGCGGAAGCGACCGGGCCCCAAGATGGTCTTGATCTTTTGGATCAGGCTTTGCTGCCCAAGTGGTTTAGAGATCATCATCTATTTCAAGCTGCTGTGGGTGAACTATATCGGCGATTGGGCCACAATGACCAGGCGGCTCAGTACTTGGAGCAAGCCATGATGACTGTGCCTTCTATAGCAGAACGACAATATTTTGAAGCACAGTTGAAGGAGGTACGGGGATGAGTTGGGATCCTCGTACTACATTAGATAGAACATCGAATATTGGGCAGAAATAGTTGGAGGCATAGAGTTCGACTGACTTCGAAGACACGCCTTGGATTAGGGTTGACTCGCTTCAGCGCAGAGAGCCTCGTCATAGTACTCTGGTTGCGGAACGCAGCTGCGGTATTGCCCCTCAGCCTCGTCTTCAAAGAAGCTTTGTAGCGGTGAGGTGTTGTCGAGGAGCAAGGAAAGATAGTCTTTTACGTTGATGGTTTCGGTTCCCGAGTCCAGTTCGGTGCCCATCCAAGCTAGAGATGGAAAATTGCCAAAATATTGCTGTGGTAATTCAGAGGGTTCTACTTCTTCAAATCCAGTTAAGATTAGGCAATGGCTGTCGGAGGTTGTGCGGTAGAATGGCATATAGTATCCGAGATTATCCAAAGAGTCATATTGTGCTCGAAGGAGGGATGTGTCATCTGCCCAGAGTTGGTAGGTGGCTGTGCGATCTTTTGGATCGAATTCATCAAGTCCAACTCCAAACAGACCACTGCCATCATTGAGAGTAATGATGAGATCATCTTCATCTCGTGTGTAGAATCGTTCGTATGAATAGAGTGAAAAATTGTAATCTAATTGAAAATAGGTAATCGCAAGACGATCATCGGGATAACGTTCAGCGAGTACGGTATTGATGGCACCAAAGTCGGCCATCACCTCGTCTCCGTTAGGATCTTGTGCTAGGGTTTGGTCAAGTTGCCATGCCTTCCTAGCCCGCGCGTACAAGAGGTGGGAGCGACTTGTGGACTCTTGGCTAGGAAATATGGGACCGGAGTCGTTGAGTAGATAACCAAAGCGAGGGTTAAGCCGACTCCGGATGGCATCGTAGTTGAAAGTTGCACCTACGCCGCCGGCACTGCAACCACCCACCAATAACTTAGATATATTTGTGACCATTGGTTCGAGCATGTCCAACATGGCCAGCACGTTATCTCGGCCGCGATGCGAAAACGGAAGATCGGGTTTAGTACTATCTGCACTAGAGTACATGACATCTACGCTTCCAGTGTAAACATCACCGGTACAGTAGGGGACAAATACTTTGTTCCAATTATATGTAGGCGTCACGTCTTCGTCGGCGCGGAAAATAGGGTATACATCGCTGATTGAGATCGGAAGATTGGAGACGGAGGTGTAAACGGTAGCGTGAGTTTCTGAGATTCCGCTTCGATTGGCGGCAGAACGCGCCCCATCCGCACTACAACTCGCATAATCCCAGCATGCACCGCCACCTTCAAAAAATATTACTACATTATTTGACTGATCTGAGAAGTTGACAAAAAAACGATAGGGACTCCCATCAGCACACTTTGCGTCGGGAGGCTCATACATAAGCCATTCCCCAAAAGCAGAAGGTACGAAGCCGGCTTCAACAACGTCGGGATCCTCTTTGTCACATCCCCATGTAATGAGAAATGATAGAGAGGCGATGGATGTTATTGTATATTTAGTCACGAATGATGCATAGATGATTCGTTGTGTTCTTGGCGAGCCGAAAGATAAGTATGAAGATAATGCATTTCTATTTTTGAATTTGTTGCTTCATAAATTGGTAATAGTGCCAAAACGTACATATTCAGCGAAGGGTTTCAACCAAAAAAGATCCTTCAATAGTATTCGAGCCTCTACGACGTTCTCTTTGAACGCCGATCCAATACTTATTGTCTCATAACGTCGATTGATGCCGCTGAGAAATCTTATCCTTCAATACTCTATTTCCGTATTTATCGGGCAAAGACATACAGTGTCTTGTGTCTATCGCGGAAGAGCGCGGCTTGACCACTGCATGCCGAACAATGTCTCTAAGATAGGAGCAGCAATACACAGCGAAGAGATAAAAATGTTGCCAAGGATCTGGGCTTTTGGATTATAATAGCCCGTCAAATCCTATCCGCTGAGTTGGTTGATGCTGGGCGGAGGGGTTTTTTGCCACTTTGGGGTCTACTTCCAAGGTTAGGGCGTGTATTTAACCTCCGGACCGCGTTCTGACCTGTATCCTGCGCGTGTGAGGGGTCTGTGGCTTTGCGACCCTTTCGAGCCCCTCGGCTGGGCACATCCACACCCTCCCTCCGGGGCCGCTCTTTCACAGACGCGGACTACGGCGTCAGCTCCTCAGCCGGAGTGCCAAGACGTTCTAGCAGCCTGTTGATCTAGCCCTGCACGCATCTATCGGCCGTTCTTTCCGTGAAACATCCTGACCACAAGAAGTCTCTCCTCGGTCGCGTACCGCCAGGTACGCCCGCCTCGTCGTCAGAGCGTTTCACCAAAGCCGGGCTCGATAGCTACACACATGGCCAAATCAACCGGCTGCTAGTGTATGGGGCAAGACGGCGCTTGATATCTGGGGTTGCCTACATCTTAGGGCTTGTAACTCCGAGGCTTTCCCTGAGTGGTTTTAAGACCGACAGTGGGCTGGTCTTTAATGTCAGCGTGGAGTAGGATAGCTAGCTATATCTGCCCCCTCAATGAGGGGGGTGGTGACCGTAGTTTTACGGATATTAAGCTGAATGAGGGACGAGCAATAGACAGTGCCGGATGTTAACAGCCTGTTGATCTAGCCCTGCAGGCATCTATCGGCCGGTCTTTCCGTGAAACGTCCTGACCACAAGAAGTCTCTCCTCGGTCGCGTACCGCCAGGTACGCTCGCCTCGTCGTCAGAACGTTTCACGAAAAGCCTGGCTCG
>JAHQVK010000058.1 GCA_019634385.1 Myxococcales bacterium
CGAGCCAGGCTTTTCGGGAAACGTTCTGACGACGAGGCGAGCGTACCTGGCGGTACGCGACCGAGGAGAGACTTCTTGTGGTCAGGATGTTTCACGGAAAGACCGGCCGATAGATGCCTGCAGGGCTAGATCAACCGGCTGCTAGGCTTCGGCCGCTACCGCTATTGGCTCGCTACGATCAGCGAAGACCGATCGAATATCGTTGCGATCCACCAAATGGTAATTACGGCATGAAACACCATTTTCGGGAGTACAGTAGAAATCACTAGGGTTGAACCCCAGTCCGGCTTCGGAGGGAGACTGGTATAGCAAGCTCATTGATTCTCACGATCAGCACCTTCAGACAAACCGCGCATTTTTCTATAGTTCCACAGCAGTCTTAAAAGATATGCCCTAGCGATCTGAGAAGATACATGCCAACTAAGGCTATGAACGCTGGTTTGTTGGAATGGTCTCGCCACCACTGGTTGACCCTCAAACCCAATTCCCATAATCCTTAGTCGCGGCGAAACTATATCTCGCCTGAAACCATCTTTTTTTGGCGGCAAACCCTACATAGGACTTGGCGCCATTAAGGGCTTATATGTTTTATCTTAGTTCATTCCGATATGTAATATTTTTAGCGGCTCTATTCATTTCCTTGCCAAGCGAAGCTCAGGTCACGATTCAAGAGAACTCCTCCGGATTTTGTGGCGTTGATGGAAGCGTAGACAGCAACAACGGCAACTACACTGGCGGCGGTTTTTCCAATACAGATAATGCTGAGGGAAAAGGTATTAACTGGACCATCAACGGTGATAGCGGCTCATATACTTTTCGGTGGCGATACGCCAATGGCTCATCAACCAATCGAAGCGGCGTCTTGTCCATCAATGGCCAAAATGTCTCCACTGAAGACTTTCATAACACTGGATCTTGGGAATCGTGGTCCACCACTTCTGTGAGACTCCAAGTCTCCGGAGGCCGAAAGACTGTGCGTCTCACCTCCAACCAAAGTCAAGGCCTTGCAAATATCGACTATCTTGAGGTCAACGGACCCAACGTTTCTGCGGCATCCTGTAACGGCAACGATAACGATGACGATGGCGGTAACAATGACAGCGGATGCGGTGGCGGCAGTACTGACGCCGCCGTCACTGGTAGTTCTGGGAACTATCGCGTTCACAACCGCAGCCACTCACGATATATAGATGCTATTCGCGCGGCCATCAGCAGCGTTGGGTCGGGAGACCGGGTCTCAGTTATCGCCAGCGGCTCAATCGGCAGCAACTCCATCGAGCTTCCCAGCAACATAACTTTTGAAGTCTGCGGTACCTTGAATGCTAGTAATCGCAATGGTCGGGGAGCCATTGAAGCCATCGGGGTCCGCAATGTCTCTATCCCACAACTTAACATGACCGGTAGCCCATACTTCGGCCTGCGCTTTGCTGATATCGACAACCTTAGCCTGGGACAAATCAAGCTCTCGTTGAGCGGCGGTATGGGGATTCGCTTCGAACGAGATTTACCCAGCAGCAGAAATGTTAGTATGGACCGGGTAGAGGTCTCAGGAACTTCTAATCATGGCGTCGAAACCTGGAATGTAGATGGCCTGAAGATCGGCACCGTCATCGCCCGCAATGTGGCTCGAAGTGGATTGCTCTTGAACAATAGCCGGAACGCGGAGATTGGCCTTGTTGATGGCCAGGACACTTCCACTGGTACCGGATATGCAACCCTTCGCTTTGCCAACGAAAACGGCCGCGTAAATGGCTCTTATCCCACCAATATTCGAGTTGACCGCGTGATTGCCCGGCGTGGTGGCCGAGGTATCTTCTGCGTATCCAACTCCGGAGGTGTCGAAATTGGTAGCATTGACCTTCGCGACAATGGCAACAACGCCATCCTGATCGAAAACTGCCACAATGTCCGCATCAACGGCGGTAGCGTGCGCAACAGTGGGGATGTTCGCATTGCCGCTCGAAACGAATTCCCGAACACCAGCAATGTGCGGATTTCTAACCTCAATGTCAGAGACACCAACGTGATTGAACGTCCATGTGGGCAAAACATTACGTGGAGAAATATTTCGAGGGACGGAGGGTCATACAACGTTTGTGACTAGTATGTTTTTCTCTGGGTGGAAACTTTGAACCTAGGGCGTGTCTTCAAACTCCAGACCGCGTTCTGACTTGTTTCCCACATGTACAGCAAAGACCACCTGTTGATTCTTACAGAATCAATTCAAGTGGGCTTTGCTGTATCCGACAATCTCCTCCGGCTCACCCTCTTCGATACAAGTATCGGCTTTGAACAATGTATTGCAGCAGATCACTTGAGTTGAACCCAAGCTCCTGCTTCTACGCTCGGCCGGGTCTCGCTGCGCGTGCGCAAGGTGAGCTAGGTGCTCAACTCAGGTGCACTTTGCGGTAGCACTAATATTCGCGATACTCGCAGTATCCCTGATTTTCTTTCTTCCACGGCGGGTTATGCCTCCAAAATTTTAAGCTCCAGGAGAATCCAAAATTTCGAGCCACACAAAAGACGACATGCTTACTCTTTTTCTCTTCATAAACCTCACCTTTGGTCATCCGGACCCGGTAATACTTTCGAGCTCGGGGTAACCGACACAACTGCCCTTCAGCTGCACATCGAGTCCACGTTTGCTCATCTTTCGGAGGCTCCGGATCATCATCAGTATCTTTGGGCTCAAGCTCAGGCTCAACCTCAGGTTCAGGCTCGGCAAAACCCACGTCCGGATCTGGAATATCTTTTGCTTTATAGCCAGGATCAAAATGGGTGATGCGATTAAAACGCTGCTGCATCTTACCGAAAAGTCGACCGGTGTTAGCAAAACAGGGCTTACCAATTCCTGGCAGGCCCCTTCGTCCGACAGCAGGTAACACGGAGATACGATCCTTAGCAGTGCCATCAGCTCGTGCAGAAGCTTTGTGCCCACGGGTGAGCGGCAGCGATGGATGATCAAAGATTTCTTGATGGCAGGCAACTCGCTCATCGGTGAGCGCTAGCAAGAAGGCTACAACATCATTCACCTCACGGGCGGTAAGCCCCAATACCTCAATACCCGCATCAAGATTGCTCCCATTGCTCTCCAGACCGGTAGTATCATGGCCACCCTGCCCTTGCCGGTTACCACCCCGATTGTAAAATTGAACAACCTGCTTGAGGGTGGCCGCACTACCGTCATGAAAATAGGGAGGTGTTAGCCCGACATTGCGAAGCGTGGGGGTCTTAAAGGCTCCGTCGACCGCATCCCTATAGCCTGGATTATGAGAAAGTGGGCTCTCAAAGTCTAAATCTTTCACCTTCTTAACCTCTGGATCCGAAGGTTCCCTATGCTGCTTATGCCATGCTACCCATTGGCGAGTATGAGATAATGGATTCCCAAACGGATCTTTTCCACCAACGCCGCGGTCCTCCACCGTCGGCGTCACGCCGATATTATAAAAACCTCCATCATAGAGAGCGGTCGCCTCAGTAGCCATCGGCATGTTCTCCACCACCTGCTCCAGCTGGCGGGGAGGTCGGGCCGCACCAGAGAACAACGGTCCCTCGTGGCAGTTAACGCATTTACCTTTACCTACAAAGAGTCCAAAACCACGGATAGCCTCATCCCTCAACTTATACTGGTCCTTATCAATAGGCGCCTCGTCGGATATCAGCAACGCCTGATACGCCTGAACCGCTACACCAAAGAACATGGAAAAGTTGTGCTCAAATTGCGTGAGCCCATTATTATCTTTGTGTAAAGAACCATCTTTTCCCACAGAAAATCGTCCTGGGTGCTTCCAGTACTTTTTCTTAAAGGCTTTTTTAATTAATTCTTTATATTTAACACCGAGACCACGGCCACTTTCGTGTCGCAAAGATTTTGAGCCGAGCAAACTATCATTCCGATGAATTTTTTGATGTCGAAGTGGTCTTCTTTCAAGAAGCTTTCTCGCTATATCCTCCCACCTTCGTCCCGCACATGAAGTTTCTTGGTCACTAAGCGGCGGTGCCAAGGCCTGAGAAGCAAGGCTCGAATCGGGAAGCTCCAGCTTCTCTAGTTCCAGCTCTGAGGAGTTGAGCACAAATATTCCCGTGTCGGATTCAGACTTCAAGGACCGACGCCCAAAGGGATCTTGTCCATTGAAAATATTGTTCGCTCGTCCATCCCAAAACAAACGTTGGAAAAACACCGCATTAATATTGGTTGGCGTATTTCTCGGCTCCACTCTTCGGAAAATATATCCCGAAGCATGAGCTGGTTGGTCAGCATCAAATGTATTTATACAGAGATCTTTTCGTCTCTTTGAGCCTTGAAACTGACCACCGAAAGTTCCTTGGGAACTAAATCGATCATTCTTATCATGGAGCACCTTTGAATGACGATCAAGAATATCCTCTAATTGAAAGAAAGGCCATTCCCGAGCACTTAAGACCTTGTTTGGACCCGTCATACCTCCTGCTTTTGTATAATCAAACCCATTATTTCCGGGACTTACCTGGTTCTCCAAGCGAATATCTGCGCCACCTGAGAAATGGCAGCTGGCACAGGCCTGGCCATCACTACCAACGGCGATATCCCAAAAAAAAGCCTTTCCGAGAATCTCAGCGTACTTTTGGTTTCTAATCAACCCACCAGCCTTATTCACTATAGGTTCCACATGGTCGAGTGAGAACTCTTCCAAACTCGGTATGGGTTCCTCCTCAGCGCTTACGCGCGTAGTCTCCACAACACTAGCTACGGAAGCCAAGGCTAGGCCTCCACGTATCCAACCCAATCGCTTCGATTGACTTCGCTTCATAGTATTTAGTCTCCTGACCATGGATCTTATGGCCAAATCGGTGTCCAGCTCGACCTGGGCGCACACTCTTAACTATCTCAATGCAGTGGAAAAGTCACAATGAGACCAAAAGCCTTGCCGAAGAATGTAATTGGACTCAGTCCAAGCTCTACCGCTTCGCCTGGCCGCGCTTCATTGCGCAACCAGTTAAAGACTTTGGGGACATGATTAAGTCTCACCAACTGACTTTACTTTAGTTTCGTATCTTCCCCTTGCTCTCAAAGAACTCTTAGAAAAGACAGGCTAAGCACTTTCAATAGATTGATCTGAATCTATATTTCAAACTCGACATTTCGAATCTATACATACCGCCAATATACGACCCAAAACCACTTGAGCGCTCGTTATCAGCATAGTCGACAACAGCAATCTAAGATATCATGTTATCCACATATATCTATACAAACCCACCATTCCCCATACCATAGCGAGGTAGATGTGAATGAGAACACAAAGTTTCTCCCAGCCGCTTGATTTCGTCTTTGACCATCATATCGAGAGGCCACTGATAAAACTTCTAAGTACCAACTGTTGGCAGCAAGCCAGTCTGGGCACGTTATCAACGTCGCCGACTATGTTGAGTCATCAATAATTTCATTAATTCACAAAAACAAGATAATTATGAAATACATTTTTCTTTCAAGAAACTTTACGTACATTTTCGCTACAATGCCCCCTCCGGGTGTAACACTGGCCAGCTTTTATCCGCAGAACCGGAGATAGTTGAATGTCCTCTTGATGAGCTTGAGGTAGTACAGCAAAGACCACTTGAATTGATTCTGGAAGAATCAACAAGGGGGCGCGCAGTGGGGCCATAGCCCGGCGTAGAAGCAGGAACTTGGGTTCAGCCCACGGGATTTCTGCTGTCGGGGAACTCAATGAGTGCCCCATATAGGATAAGTGCCGGCTGAGTAGTGTTCGCTCCCAGCTCATCAACAAGCCTTTCGACCGTAGATCGGGTGACACGGGGAGCAGGACCACTCACCCCTTCCACCAAATAGGCGGGCGTTTCCTCAGGGAGTCCGCGCTTAAGAAGAGCATCTGCGAGGATAGGAAACGTCCGGCGCCCCATATACACAACGGTCACCGCCGTAGGATCAACCAACGCCGCCCAGTTCATCTGCACCGGCAGCTTTCCGGTGACATCCGCACCAGTAATAAACTGCACGCGGCGGGCATGCAGACGACGAGTCAGAGGCACTCCCAGCATCGCTGCAGCAGCACAGGCTGAAGTAACTCCGGGAATGATTTCAAACGGGATCTGAGCCTCCGTCAACGCCCGAAGTTCATCCTCGAGACGACCAAATATCCCAGCATCACCCGATTTCAGGCGCACTACCCGAGCGGAGCGTTGAGCATAAGTCACTAACAACCGACTCACCTCAAGTTGGGTGGGAGAGCTGCGAGCAGCGCGTTTGCCCACACTAATCAAGGTTGCACCTTCGGCATAAGCCAAGATCGGCCCAGAGCTAAGGTCATCATGTAGAACAACTTCAGCCTCTTGTAGGCGCCGGACCGCTTTGAGGGTCAACAATTCCGGATCTCCAGGGCCGGAAGACACAATCGAAACCAATCTAGCCATGTGTCCCTGTCACGCCCCAAGAACCTCAATCTCCGAGGTCTTCGCCAACACCTGACTGCGAAGGGGACGAACCGCTAGCTCGCTCGCTAGCTTACAAAAATAGGGCAAATGTGACCAGTGTTCATAACTACCTAATACATAAAGGCGTTTCTTCGCTCTAGATATGGCCACGTTGAACAAATTGGGTTTCGATGACGCCCATTGGCGAGCCCCCGGCCGGTGACTGCTGCCTCCCAGTACAAACAAGACAACATCCGCTTCTTTCCCCTGAGCAGTGTGGATAGTGCCATTGGCAGGTATCAGCTGCTCTGGATAACGCCGTCGATAATGCTCTTTCAAAAGAAGCTGCATCCGCTCCGCCGCGTCCCGAAACGGACTGAGGATCATTACCTTATCCCCGCTAACCCCACATTTATCTAAGTAAGCTAGGACCTCAAGAACCGCCTCGCCCTCTTCAGGAATCCAATGTCCCTCCGACTGCACCGACTTGATGTCAATCCATGTGCTTTCCCTAAGCGGCAACGGAGCTTCTTGCTCCGGTGTTCCATACACCATCAGCCCCCCATAAACCGCCGAGTTCATGATCGGAAACATTGGGCACGCACACCTTCGATGCACCACCAACGGCGACCCGACCCAGACATCATCCCCATCAGCACATGGTATCCGAGTACCGATAGTCGCCCCCCTATCCGCCAACGTTTGTACCGATGTCCTCCCCGGATGCCACGCCTCCGAAACTTGGTGATGTGCGGCCAAAGACACGCCCGTTGAATGAAGGATCCCTGCTATCGGCTCCAACTGAAGAGGGTCACCGACTACAACAACCCGACGACTGCGCCATATGGCCCCCACCGCAGCCTGTGGAAGAGATTGACCCGCTTCATCAATAAAAAGCCATCCCGCCGATTCTGCTTCCATCGCTCCCATGAGTCGACTCATCGAAGCAAAGGTGGTGGATACCACCGGAACCATCACAAATAAGGACTGCCAAGCATGCTGAATATCTTTCGACTTAGCGTCGGTCGGAACCCGCCTATGCAGCACATCCATGGCTGCTTTGAGATTTCCGTACATCATTGATGCCGCACCCGCGACAAAAGCATGATGTAAGTTAAGGGCAGCGAGAAAGACCCGAACCCGAGCATCATTCCACTGCTCATCCAGCCACGGGGCATCTATCTCTCTGCGCGAGCGGTCGGCGTACCATTCATCATCTGGAATTTTCGAACCAAATATCAGCCGAACTGCTTCGATTCGTTCCCTAGCCTGCTCGTAGTTTTCCCGCAACTGGGTTTCCGTCAGATCCACTAACTTCGCTTCGAGGATTGCAGCCTCTACGGCCTGTTTTGCACTCGCCAATTCCTGACCCAACACCCTACATAGGGACGATGCGTCCATTTCCTCCCGAGCCAATAATTCATCTTCCTTATGCCACCGACGAATCGCAAAACCTAAAGTAAACAGTGTTTCCCAGAAGCTGGGTTTGTGGCTTCGATGGGTAGCCCTTCGCTCTTTGGCGACAAGCAAAGCGTGTTCAGCCTCCGCGTGCTTCGTCTGATATGCCCGAAAACGACGAGAAGTATCTTCCCCTTGTCGTTGATACTTTCTGCGCACAGACTGTTGTTCCTTAATGCGCTGATGCCACGTAGATACTGCCTGACAAGCCTCATGGGCAGCCTGGCGTTCTTTTCTTAGCCTCTCCTCTTGCGCTACCGCAGTTTGGAAAGCAGCTACGGCCTCAGGCCAGCTAGGTACTTCTAGCCGACCATCCCTCATCCCGCGAAGCCACTTCTCAAACCCATTGTCACCATCTGCTTCCTTGATTTTGGAAAAGACACCCAAATTGCCAAACCAAAACCGATTCACAAAATCGACGCAATTTGCCTTGTTACCAAGCTTTGCGGCCACCATTCCCCATGCTGGTTCACCAAGCACCCACGAAGCCTGTTTCGCAAAATATTGCGCTTCAGAAGCCCACTGAGGATCTATCGCTCTTTGGAGTGGAATCTCTTTGGTGACGTTCTCCACAGCAGCGTTGTTTGCAGAGGCTACCAACATCTCAAACCCAGCCAATTGAGGCTTCAGCTGATGCACCCAGCGAGCATAATCATTCGTTCTCCATACTAGTCGCGCATCCTCGAAACCATCCGTTGGGGTGGCTAATGAGGCGAGTTGGCTGGCTCGTTCTACCACCACCGCCGCAACCAAATCTCGGAGCATAGTGGTCTTACCAGTACCTGGTGGCCCATTCACCGAGAATATTCCCCCTGCACTGCGAAACTGTTTCAGTATGGCATTCACCGCCAACTGTTGGCTGGTCGCTAGCGAATGAGTGTTTTTGGCTGGCCAGCGTCCCTGCGGTACTTCTTGCGGAGCCAAGTTCTCGAGCAACACCGCTTGCTGCGTTTTATCCCGAATATCTATTCTTGGTGGTACACGCTCTCCTTCTCGGCCCCCAAGGTAAGTAGCCAGTGCTGGCCCACATGTGTGAACCTCGCCCTCAATCCGGGCAAGATCATGAAGATAAAAGCTGTTGAGAAACTCTGTTTGCGGTTCCCGCTCAGAGGAAAGCGGCTCACTTCGAATCCAACCAAGCTCTAGATCAAGATACGCCGACACCCCAAGTTGCTCAGCAGCAAGCTCAACAAGTTCAACCAAGCACTCATAGTCTATCCGACGAGTAGTTGGGATACTCAGTAATGTCTCCCCAGAAACCTGTTCGTACACTGTTTCAGAAAAAGTACGGGCTGCTGCTTCAAAACCTTCCAACCAAGCAGGATCCCCCGTGCCCAGGTTCCGGACCCGCCCCAACGCCCAAGCCGCACTGGAAAGCACCAATGAGTCGGGAAGAAGATACCCTTCTTCACTCACCAAAACCGCAAACAAGGCACTTGAGCCTCTGGATATATGCTCGTCCAAATCTGGCCCAGAGGTTCCAAACACCGCCTCACAAACTTGATGCAATTGTTGGAGATCAAAAACGCCCCCATACAGACAATGCTGCCAAACGCGCTTGTCTTTGAGGCCTCGATGCTTCCACGGGAGTGCCTTGCCCTCCGTCACGACATGTCGCTGCGACTTTGGTACCAGACTTTCTACATCGGTTGCCGAGAACAACTCTACCGAGCGCCAGTACCGCAATATCTGAGAATGCTGGTTAGGACCTTCAGCAAATCGCCTTGCTTTAGGTTGCGGTTCAGCTTCAACTTGCATCATCTGCTGGGAAGCGGAAGTTGTAATTCTTTTCATGTCCGAAGTACCAGCCTGATGCGCCGTCAATCCCATCTACATGTGCGACACCCATGGTCGCGGACAAAGACCGTGATTGCAGTGCACAGATATATCTTTGCTTGATCTTTGTTCAGACACAAGCCGCGACCTCAGAACCGATGCAAAAAACGGCAGCGGTGTGTCCCTAAAAACCCTCTAGGGAGTGTCTTTAAACTCTGGCTGGGGAGATGACGCCGCATCCCGCGTGGATGAAGGCTCGGTCCCGGAGCGAGGGTACTGGATGTACCGGACCGAGGGGCCCAAAAGAGTGGCAAAGCCACCGACCCCTCACAAAGGTGGCAAACCTTTCAAAACGCGGTCCAGAGTTTGAAGACACGCCCTAGCACCAACAGCTCTTGAGCCAGGGCACTGACCGTCTATTACAGAAGGTGTTCGTGCACCTCGCCCAACCTTCTCGTATACAGTAAAGACCACTTGAACTGATTCTGGAAGAATCAACAAGGGGGCGCGCAGCGGGGCATTGCCCCGCTGAGAAGCTGGAACTTGGGTTCTGCCCAAGTTCTTACTGCTGTAAGAAGGGTGACTGAATGTCCGGATTCGGATGGCAGCTAGTCATAGGTAGCGGACCGAGGGACGACTCGGACCGCAGCCTCTGGTTCAGTCCAAGATACACCCTAGCAGCCTGTTGATCTAGCCCTGCAGGCATCTATCGGCCGGTCTTTCCGTGAAACATCCTGACCACAAGAAGGCTCTCCTCGGTCGCGTACCGCCAGGTACGATCGCCTCGTCGTCAGAACGTTTCACGAAAAGCCTGGCTCGATAGCTACACACTGGGCTAAATCAACCGGCTGCTAGGCCAATCTTCACCGTCAGACGCGTTCTATTGTTCGTCCTTGACTCGCTTGCCCTTACTTGGGCGTGTCTTTACACTCCGGCGGCGGAGATGACGCCAGAGCCCGCGTTTGTAAGAGGTCAGCCCCGGAGGGAGGGTACGCTTCGCCACGAGTACAGACTCCTGGCATCCGTTCCCGCCCATTCGTTTTAGAGTCAATGAGTTCCTCAACCGAAGACATTTCGATCGACGACTTACAGCGGGTCAACGTTGTTGGAACCAGCGGTAGCGGAAAATCAACGTTTGCAAAGCGACTCGCCGAACTCCTTGATGCACCGTGCATCGAAATGGACCGGCTGTATCACAAACCAAACTGGGAAGAATCCACTTCGGAAGAACTGGTCGCCAGTCTGAACGAAGCACTCAAGCCAGAAAACTGGGTTCTTGACGGAAATTACCACAGCAAGAGTTACCAAACCAAGTGGGCTCGAGCGACCTGCATTATTTGGCTGGATATGTCGTTCGCACGGACCGTCACTCAAGCGTTCGGTCGAGCTATTGAGCGCATTCGCACGAAAAAGGAACTCTGGCCGGGTACAGGCAACCGAGAGACGTTTCGCAGAACATTTCTCAGCCGTGAGTCAATTCTCTTGTGGACCCTCACGTCTTATCACCGTGTTCACGCTCGATACACAGCAGTTGAGCAAGAACGGGGGGAATTCAACCACGTTCGCTTCGTCCGCCTCAGTGGACGCCAGGCCACAGAGCAATTTCTTGGTCTGGTGGCAACAAAACGCTCCTCATCGGCTTGAACAGTTCGGTGGCCAGCGCGTTTGGGGGGTTCGGCAGGGGTCGGACGCGATCTTATGGTACGCCTCTCATTCCCTCGCCCTTACGAGGGCCTATCTTCACAACCGGGTGTGGTCTATGGCGCGCGCCTGAGTCCCTGCTGGGGAGGTTTTCATAGATACTTTGCCATGCACGCCTTCATAGCGCTGCACCGAGAGCGCTTTCCCCCCCTCTACTCATCTCAAACTATATTGACGATCACAATAGCGAACCTAAACCCTTCATCTGGACAGCGAAGGCTGAAGACATCTTGACGAAAGTCCTGCGAGCGAGCGAGGATTTATATTATTCCTAATAAGTCGGCTGAACTACACTAGCAGCCTGTTGATTTAGCCCAGTGTGTAGCTATCGAGCCAGGCTTTTCGTGAAACGTTCTGACGACGAGGCGAGCGTACCTGGCCGTACGCGACCGAGGAGAG
>JAHQVK010000059.1 GCA_019634385.1 Myxococcales bacterium
ATAAGTCTTACATCCGCCATCAAAAACCTCTCCGGGCTTGACCACAATGGGATTCGAAAGAACAACCCTTTGCTCCTGAGAGCCACTACAGGATGAACCCAACAACGGAGCATGATACAGTTCTAATTCTGCAATCTTTGGGGGCTCGGTAGCCTCATCCAGCATGAGACTGATCCCTCCTGAGCCAACCGTGCCGAAGCCGATGATGATGGCCTCCGACCCTAAACGACGTCCAGCCGCGAGCACCATTGCGTTGTCATTATTTAACAACCGCCAGGAGCGAGTGGCATCATTCAACTCGCGGATAACAACGGTATTGAATGGTTTGCGGAATTTCCTCAGGATGAGCCGTTCATCTTTGGTTGATCGTGGAGACCAATAGCTCAATAGGTTACCATCCCGCACGTTTCTGTAGAGCGTACCTCTCATCTGGCTGCTGCCACGGGCTCGCCCCTTACGGGCCAGATTCGGCCCCGGATCCCGCATATTCGGTCGCTCCGTATCCAACCACACACATCTGGTAGGTGTCTTCACCAATCGATCGAAGGGCCCAACGACCTCCACTGCTGCACATAGCCGCTCGCCACCCCAATCCGCTAGCCGCCCAGCATCAATGCTTATCTGATCAGCCCAGCCTCGGATAGGTGCCTCAGCCAATCCAGCTTCTGCTTCTTCGGTCGACACGCCCGTTGCCACCCGAACCACCGCGCCCTCTTGCCAATCAAAATTGTAACTAGACAACTCAACAACGAGTTTAAAGCGTTTCTCGGTGCCCAGCACTCGACCTTGGGCACACTCCCCACAAGAATCCTCCGGTTCAAGACACTTACCCAGGACTTCATAGTCATAAGGCTTAAGATGTGGCTGGATGTATATTGACGGAGTCCGATGACTCGGAGATACAACGGTAAAACTATGTTCAACCGGGTGAGTGAGTGACGCGGTCAGATAGTACTCCTGACCAATCACCAAAGATGCCTCCGGAATCCATCTCACCTGCCCTGGCAACAACGTAGGCTCAATGTGGCCCAGCACAATCCCGTCCGTGCTATCCATGACTTCTACATCCAGATAGCGACTGTATATCTCGAATTCGGGCAAGTAGCCGGTCTCTAATGTTAATAGCAGCCCTTCAGCAGCCGGAATATTTTCTTCTATGGGAAGGTATATATTTGTATACTCGTCCCATTCTGCAAGAGGATCACAGGCCTGTGTCGGCCTCATCCCTGCAGTGGATAAAGTTATACCCAATAATATCGAAAAATATATATAATTTATACGTAGCACAACAAACCTCAACATAAAAAACGCAGGACTGTATTACAGCTAAAACCACTGGGGTTGAGCCCAAGTTCCTACTTCTACACGTGGCTATGCCCCGCTGCGCGACCTTGTTGATTCTGAGAGAATCAATTCAAGGGGTCTTTGCTGTGGGGCGTGTCTTCAAACTCCGGACCGCGTTGTCTCTTGTTTCCCACATCGGTGAGGGCTCGGGGGCTTCGCCACCCTTTCGAGTCCCCCACTTATCCACAAGTATCTTGAGCGAACAGTCTACAGCCCATACAGCGGAAATCACTTGGGTTGAACCCAAGTTCCTGCTTCTACGCCGGGCTAGCAGGCCATCGGAAAAGTGGGATGGGTGATCCGCGAAGTCTCTTTTCCGTGGAACGCTCCGGATGAAGAGGGTGCATACCGGGCGTATGCAACCGATGAAAGGCGAAGCCGGTCCAGACCTTCCACGGAAAAAAGACCCGCGAAGCGCCTAACTCACTTTTCCGATGGCCTGCTAGCCCTGCACGCATCTATCGGCCGGTCTTTCCGTGAAACGTTCTGACCACGAAAAGTCTCTCCTCGGTCGCGTACCGCCCGGTACGCCGGGCTCGATAGCCTACACACTGGGCTAAATCAACCGGCTGCTAGAGCACGTTGCTTACGCTCGTTCTCCCTCGATCGGATAGGTTTGGTCTGCCTCTTCCGGCATACCAAACAACAGCCGAATGCCGTCCTCGAGAATGAGATAGTACGCAGGCACCAAGAGCAAAATGATAACCGTCGAAAACATCACCCCAAACGCAATACTAATGGCCATAGGAATAAGAAAGCGAGCCTGAACCGAAGTCTCGGCGATCATGGGTATCAATCCAAAGAAGGTCGTCAGTGAAGTCAAAATGATCGGTCTAAACCGTCGTACACTCGCCATTACTGCGGCATCAAACACCCGAACGCCGGAGACTTTGAACGCATTGGCGGCGTGCACCAAAACTAAGGAGTCATTCACCACAATCCCTGAGGTCGCTACTAACCCCATGATGGAGATAAGACTCAAATCATATCCCATCAGTACATGCCCAATCACCGCTCCAACCAAACCAAAAGGAATAGCCGCCATGATAACAATCGGCTGCACATAACTACGGAAAGGAATCGCTAGAAGGGCAAAGATCACCAGCAATGCCAGAGGAAATCCTGACCCCAGAGCACCTAAGGTTTCTTGGCGTCGACGATTTTGCCCCTCAAAACTATAGTCTAGTCCCTCGTAGCGGGCCTTGATCTCCGGCACAATCTCGACCCTCATGGACTCTAGAATTTTGGCGGCATTACCCACCCCTGGCACCGTACCCGCGGTCACCGACACCACCCGACGACCGTCCGCCCGAGAAATAGTGGTATACGCATACCCCCGCTCAACGGTTGCTGCTTCCTTCAGAGGGACTTCGCCTCCGTTTGGTGTGCGGAGAATGAGGTTCTCAAGCGCATACTCAGAGCCCCGTTCCGCCTCTGTCAACTTCACCCGCACCCGGACTTCATCGCGGTCACGCTGTTGACGTAGTGCCTCCGCCCCAAAAAAACCATCTCGCACTTGCCGGCCTACAGTCGCTGCGGTGAGTCCCACACTCCGGCCCTGGGGGGTAAGTTTGTAATCAAGCTGGGGCTTGCCTCGAGAGAACCCATCATCAATATCTTTCACGCCCGGATACGAACTGAGGGCCTCCGCTACCTCCTCCGCCGCCGCCTCCAGTACGTTGATGTTGTTATGAGATAGCTCCACTTCAATATCATTATCTCCCCCTGGTCCGGTGGAATATCTAAAGGTGAGCGATTCTAGACCCGCAATCTCCCCCGCTCTCGTTCGCCATTCACGCGCGAAGGCGCTCGCTGAAAAAGAGCGCTCATCACTCGGCACCAAAAATACTTGCACCCCAGTTAGATGACTTTGCCCACCACTTTGAGCTGAACCATTCGACCGGCCTCCCCGTGACAAGGAGCTCCCGACCAACGAAAATACCCCATCATAAACCGGCTCCCCGCCCCAATCCCTGAGGACGCTTTGGGCCGCCTGCTCCAAACGATCTTTGACCACAAGGCTATCATCCACCGGCGCCCCAAAGGGAAGGACGGCCTGAGCCGTAATCCGGTCCGAATCGGTCTTCGGTAAAAAAGTGAATTCCAGACGCCCACTTCGTACATAGCCCACCGTCGCGATCAGGATCGCCATGCCAGTGGCTGCCGCTAAGTATCTATTAACCAACACCCATTGGACTGCTGGCGTATAATAACGGACCAAGAAGATTTGCAAAGCGGACGATAATCGCCGTTGGGGTGTCTCTAAAAAGTGAATAATCCCCCTACTATCAGAGGACACAATTTCGTTTTCGTGGGCAACGATGAGCGGTGTTCGTACCGATGGCATGATCGGCCACAAAAAGAAACGTCTGATAGCAGAATATAGTTGTCCCTTGTGGGCAAGGTGAGCGGGCAAAACAAGCAGTGACTCAACAAGCGAGATCGTGAGTACACAGATCACTACCGCAGGAATCACTCGGAAGAACTTACCGGAGGGGCCGGGGACAAATAGTAGTGGAGCAAAGGCGGTGATCGTTGTTAGGACTGAGAACATCACCGGCCCAGTGATCCTTTTCGCTCCAGTGATCGCCGCCTCCATCCTTCCTAGCCCCTGCTGGCGCATCTCATAGATATTTTCTCCGACCACAATCGCATCATCAACCACGATCCCCAAAGTCACAATGAAGGCAAACAGAGAGATCATGTTGATAGATACACCCATCAATGGCATCAATAATAAGGAACCAGCAAAAGAGGTCGGAATCCCCATAGTCACCCAAAAAGCGAGCCGGAGATTGAGAAACAAACCCAAGACCAAAAGCACGAGAATCAGGCCTAGATAGGCATTTCTCAGCAATAGATCTATGCGGTCGCGGAATATCTGGGAATCATCATTCAAGGTGGTGACCGCTATTTGTGGAGGCAACTCTTTTCGCTCAGTTATCTGAGCAACATAGGCTTTGACCGCATCCGCAACCTCAACCGGTGTTTCATCTCCGCTCCGAAAGACGTTCACTAACACCGCAGGCTGGCCGTTAAATGTTGCGGCCACATCATTATCTTGAAACCCATCTCGGACGCTAGCGATCATCCCTAAGGAGACGGAAGCCCCCTCAGCGGTGGCCACAATCGGCAAATTTTCGAAGTCTACACCCAAATTTCGGCGCTCCGCCGTGCGCACCAAAATTTCACCGGCAGCGGTTTTCACCGCCCCCGCTGGGAGCTCAACCGCCAGCTGATCGATCGTACGAGCTACCTCTTGAAGGGTCAGTCCGTAACGCCGGAGAGTCGGCTGAGATATTTCAATCGCAATTTCCCGCGGACGAGTCCCATACAATTCAACATAGGTAATATTAGGATCTAAGAGTAGTTCCGCACGAACCCTCTCCGCAAGCTGACGGAGCACTTCTTCGGACTGCGGCCCATACACGGCCACCGCAATCACTTCTCGGCGGTTGCTCAGCAAGCTCACCGTCGGCTCTTCAGCATCTTCCGGAAACGAGGTAATGCGGTCGATCGCGCTCTTCACATCCGCCAGCGCTTTGTTGGGATCAACCCCCAGTTCGAGCTCAATAGTGACCCCAGCTGCACCTTCAGCCGCAGAGGCCGTGACTCGCTTCACACCATCTAAGGAGCGCACCTGCTCTTCGATCGCGAGGACAATGCCTTGCTCAACTTCCGCTGGACTCGCCCCTGGATACGGCACTCCTACGTTGATGACATCCAGGTCAAACTCAGGAAAGACCTCCTGCTTAACCTGGGA
This sequence comes from Myxococcales bacterium, assembly GCA_019634385.1. Classification (GTDB taxonomy): domain Bacteria; phylum Myxococcota; class Kuafuiibacteriia; order Kuafuiibacteriales; family Kuafuiibacteriaceae; genus JAHQVK01. Next base: position 5,108 of record JAHQVK010000059.1, read on the forward strand.
ACCCACAAACCATCCCCCTGCTAGCAGCCCCAACATCAAGAGGTTGGCGGCAACCGTATTTCGCGTCATCCACTCTACGGGGCTATAGGCCTCGGTCCGCGCTGACTTCATAGAGCCCCCCTGGTTCCCGAAGCACTCCCTCCCCCAGCAGAACTATCTACCGAGGGTAAACTATTCTCTGGTGACATCGGTGGCGCTCCCTCCACCCGAACCGCCATGCCATCCACTGGCGTCGAGAGCCGGGAGTTTATGAGTTGAAAATGCTCACCAAGTTCACCGAGAACAAACACCGTCTCCCGTCCCTTCCATACCACGTCTACCGGCACCCTCTTCAACTTACCCTCTTCAACCAGCCATACAGCCCCTCCATCCCGAAGCGCCAACCGGGGGATCTCAAAGATGTTGGTGAACATGCGGCCAGCAACAACCACCTGCACGATACTGCCGATTAGGAGCGGGGTGCCTCCCACCGGAGTAAGCGGGTCTTGGACCCGAATCATCAGCCGGGCCATTTTACCTTGGGGGTCCAAATCACCCAGCAGATGGACAACCTCTCCCGGTCTAGCCGTGCGGCCCTTAGTGTCTCCCGGTTGGCGAATCCAAGCGGTAGAACCGGAGGCGCCCTTCTGGGGAAGAAGCACCTGGGGCATATCTTCTAACGGCATGGAAACTTGTACCCAAAACGCCTCCGTACCCACCAGGGTGGCTACCACACTGCCTTGACCTACTAGTTGTCCTCGTTCCACCGCTTCCGATTGCACAAAAGCATCAAAAGGCGCGCGGATAACGGTTCGGCTCAGGTCCAACTGCGCTCGGGCCAAAGCGGCTTCAGCCGCCGCAAGTGCCGCTTTGGCATTCTCCAACTGGGGCTGACGAAGCGCTAAGCGCTCGTCTGCTTCCCCACTCATCGACCCCTGCAGCATGTCCCATTCTTTTTGCGCTACCCGTTGCTGGCCTAGTTCAAGATCGAGATCCGCCTGGCTTCTAGCCACCGACGCTCGTCGTTCATTCACCGCCAGCCGATAGTTACGCGCATCAATGCGCAGCAGCACTTCCCCCGCTTTGACTAATCCACCGGGTTCCAGCGCTTCGTGGACATACCTCACCGTCCCGGAGACTTCCGGCTGCAGTGTGACCTCTCGGTCAGCCCTTACCGAGCCAAGTACCTCCATTTGCGCCTGTCGGTCAGAGGCACGGACCTCTTCGACCGTAACCAGCGGGGGCTGACTCTTCACCGCCACTCGTCTCGTTTGGGGGGCCGTGCGCATAAAATCCCATGCCACGTAAGTTCCAAGACCTAACACCAGCAACGGTGCCACCATTCTCGCCCATGTATTCACGATGCCTCCTCAGGCACTTCAGCCCGGGTTCCCCCCAGCGCACGGTGCAGCTGCACCCAGTAAGAGAGTTGCAGCCGACGAGCAGTGATCAAATTTTGTTCAGCAGACTGCAGAGATTGAAGAGAGGTGAGCACGGACAGATAGTCCGACAGACCGTTTTGGTAACGGCGCTGAGCTTCATCTAAGGTCACTTGTGCTAAACCCACTTGCTCCTTCAATTCTTTCACTCGGTCCGCTTGGTAAGCCGACTGCACCAGGGCATCTTCCACCTCACGAAGAGCGGTAAGTACAGTGCGGCCATAGGCAGCAAGAAGCTCGTCCAGCTGAGCTCGAGCTCTCCGAACCTCAGCCTCCAGCCGAACCTGGTCAAAAATGGGGGCGGTTAGCCCTGCAGCCAGATTGCCGATGAAGTTGTCAAATAGGCTGCTGCTCACAATGTCCCCCACCGACGTCGGTTTAAAGACGAGATATCCAGCGGAAGCGGACAACTGAATCGTTGGAAATCGGTCCGCAACCGCGGATCCTACCCTGTGATCTGCAGCCACAACCCGGCGTTGTGCGGCCCGTACATCCGGCCGTTGCTGAAGAAGCGCGGAGGGGATGCCCAGCTCGGGCATAAGCGGTACCGCAGGGAGCTCAGCGCGGGACACCTTAACCTCACCCGGCGGCTGCCCAATCAGTACGGAAAGACGATGCTCTAAGGTCGCGAGTTGAGCCTTCACCGGCGGAATTTGTGCTTGTACTGACTTGGCTTGCTGACGCTGTTGATAGACGGCCAAGGCATTGGACTGTCCTTGACGAAACCGAAGCTCTACCAGATTCAGGTAGGTCTCATTGGTCTCAAGCTGGGCTTCAAGCAAGGTCACAATCGCCCGCTGCTCAATGGCCTGCAGCCAAGTCTCAACAACGTCCGCGGAAACGGTCACCTGGGCGGCATCTATGTCCAGCTCCGTCGCCTGGAGCTCAGCCACCCCAGCCCGAGCCTGATTATGCACCCTACCCCACAGATCAACTTCATAACTCGCCTCTCCTTGTATCCGAAACTGCGCATTATTGAGTTCGTTCTGCCCTTCGGGCCTAAAGGCCAATCGCTGAGTAGACCGGGAATAGTCGGCACTGATATTTCCGCTCGGTAAATATCCCGACCACGAAGCCCGAGCCCCCGCCTCTGCCGCCGCAAGCCGAGCATAAGCGGCCTGGACATCCATGCTACCCTCCAGAGCATTACTCACCAAATCATGTAATTCAGGCTCTTCGATAGCTTTCCACCAATCAACCCGATAGCCCTCAACGGAGGTAGAGCTGGTTTGACTAGCGTGAAGAAACTTGAGCGGCACATTCACCGGCGGCGAGGGTTCTTGAGCCACCCGATGGATAACACCGCACCCGGCGAACACGATTATCAACGGGACAAACCAGAACACTCGGGACGGGCTTGTGCCTAATACGCCCGCGCCGGTCCTAACCAGACCACAACCGACCACGTCGTGGACAGACACCAAGAGCAAGCTCTCACTCAAGCAAGAACGTCGTCTAGTGATCTGTTCCTCGTAACCCTTGTTGCAGCACATCAGGAATCATCGTCACCAGCTGTAGATATTTGACCCCCATTTTCAGATATTAACGCTAAGCTACCCCTCGTCGGCATCAAGCGAGCGGTGATCGCTTGGCGAGCCAACACCGCTTCCCGCCGCAGCGTACGAGGGAAAGGCCACGCGGAGACCTTCGAGAGGAGCTCCACGGTCGTCCGTTCACATCCCACTTTGGCCAACGCGCGGATCGCTGCTAGCCGTACTTCCAAACGCTCATCAGTCCATAAATAGTCACCCAGCTCCGATTCAGATACGCGGTAGTTCAGAACCGCTAGAGCCTCCAGCGCATCCCCGACGACACCGGGATGAGGATGATCAAGCAGACGCTCGAGCGCGTCCCTTCCCTCGTTCCCAATGGTGGCCACAACCGTTGGGACCTCTAGAAGAAAGAGAATCCCCAGACGAATAAGGTCCGGCGAGCCAACCCGTAAAAACGGCAGGAAGGCGCCATACTGATGCTGGGGCAAACTGTTCCGCAGTAGCCACATCGCATCGACTCGAAGACGGGCCCGCACCTGCGAAGATTCAGCCAGGGGCACCGCAAACCGCTGGACGTCTGAGGGAGAAGCGCGCTGCAGTTCGGCGAGCAGCACTTCTGCAGCTCCTGCCCGAACCCGAACCTCAGGGTCATACATCGCTACTGAGAGCAGTCGCTCACGTACAAGGACCGGTGGTTTGATCTCCCCTATCAAACCAGAAAGTGGTGCCACCCAGCCAACTTCAGGCTGACCTATCACCGCCAGGGTGAGACCATTCGACTCAAGTATGATCTCGGTCACCCCGCTCTCCATCAGCAACCGAATCGCTTTGCGTACCCTATGGTTGAGATAAGCACGGATCTCTAACTGATCACCCTCCGCTTGGTATCGACCGTCGAATTGAGGGTCACCCAACCACGGCCCTTCCGAATCGCCTCTCCGACAAATTCGAATGGTATGAACCAACGATAAACGTATATGCCACCGGTACTGAGGTGCCTCATGAGTACCAATGACAAAGTGGTACCCAGAGAGTGAATCCTCCCCATGGGATTCGGTACGTTGACCACCTTTCCACTGATTCCAAGGCACTGACTGACTCATGCGGACAATAGCTCCTCCAATGCATCATTTTCAGCAAATACCATCTCACGCTCCGCCCTCTGAGCCACCAACTTGAAACACGTCCCCTAAGCCCACCCTCCATCTGTGACGCCATCTCCAGATCTAAAGTCAGTCATAAGTATGTACACATCAGAGGTACACCCCACTCGCTCAACGTGCCCCCTCCAGCACCACCAGCGAACAGCTTGGTTCCGAAGAAAACGGGGTCCATAACCGTACACCACCTTCCCCAACTTGTTCGCCCACAAGCATGGATGGCCATAGAGGGGCAGGTTACAGTGTTTCTGATCGCCCCTGATCATCAACGGCTTACACATGTAGCAGAAAGCCCAGCTATCACGACCTCCAGCCCAAGTCGTATGCATGATGATGCTCACGGAAACAGCGACGACGAAAGTGACGATCTTTGCCGATGCTGCGAGCCTACAGCAAACACCACTTGAATTGATTCTATAAGAATCAACAAGTGGTCGCGCAGCGGGGCATAACCCGGCGTAGAAGCAGGAAATTGGGTTCAACCCAAGTGATTTCTGCTGTAATGGTTCTGGTCATTACAGTGTGTGCCTGCGTGGTGCGGCAGGACATGGCGGCGGTACTATGGCGCTGACGCTCTCTGCTACCGAAACCATAAAGATTCTCGCTAATGCCGGCGGCAGTATGACTTTGAGCGGAGTCGCCAAAGGCGCGGCGACAATGGAAAGCGGAAAGGCAACGGAGTTAGTTACGATGGTAAGGAGTGCCTCGGCAGAGCTTACATAGATCTCGGGCGGCACAGACCATGGTCTTCTTATTCTGAGCCCAAACACCCCCGCGTCAATCGTTATTCTATCAGCACCTGGAAGCGAAATAGATCCTATTGGTGGTTTAGGTGAGCGATGTGTGGTCGTTGTTGCGGGTATTTAACTAACTTTTTGGCTGAGTTCAAATGTCAAATATGGAGGGTATTTTTACACTTACCGCAAAGTGCACTTGAGTTGGGCCTCTAGCTCAGGGCAAATGCACGCGCAACGAGGTGATACCGAGCGAAGAAGAAGGAACTTGGATTCAACCCAAGTTCCTTCTTCTCAACCCAAGTTCCTTCTTCTGTATAGCTGATTTTGCTGAAGCGGGCTCTCGAAGAAAGGATTCACTCCCCTCGCTGGGTCATTCCGTATGACAGATCCGGACTATCTTCGACTCTAATCAGTCTCATACCGTCAGTTTGCTCCCTCTGCGTCCAAACGTTTCACGCGAAATGACTTTTGCTATTGTTTTTGCAACTCTTTTTCCAACCACCAGCTGGTCTGGCGTACAGTGACAAATTGTTTTGGATTCACAGCAGCGGGTGTTAACGCAACGAGCGTGAAATGGTTGCCTAGTATGATACCCACTGGCTCCGCGTTACGACTGGCCAGCCTGGCGGTGGTAAGTTTGAGCCTGTCTGCGTGTACCACAACCAGGAACTACGGCAAAGGGCCATGTACCGAGTACACATCGTTTGCTTGCCCCTCCTCAGGACCGTTGATGAGAAAGGTATGTGAGACCGATGACCGCGGTTGCACAATCTGTACATGTAGGAAAGCAGATACGTATCACGAGGCTCGTGATCAGGATTTGGGTCTCGAATAGCCTACGTTTACTGCAGGTAAAACTTGGGTTGAACCCAAGTTCCTGCTTCTACAGCGGGCTCGCAGCCGGTTGATTTGGCGATGAGTGTAGCTATCGAGCCCGGCTTTTCGTGAAACGCTCTGACGACGAGTCGAGCGTACCTAGCGGTACGTGACCGAGGAGAGACTTCTAGCCGGCCATAGATGCTGCAGGGCTAGATCAACCGGCTGATAGCCCCCCGCTGCACGACCCCTTGTTGATTCTTTGAGAATCAACAAGGGGTCGTTACCGTAACCAACCCGTTTGCTTGCCTGCAGACTTACAACTTGATACCCAACTTAACGTACACCGCCCTTCCGGGCCGTTGCGCTCCGAAGAAGTCAAATGCCCTCGCGTCGCTCATATTCTGGACTTCAACCGAAGTCGACAGGACCCTTTCGTCCATACCAAAGACATGCGTAGCTGCGACGGAATGAAGCGTTTGAGCCGGAATCAATTGCTTTGAGTCCGGCCTGTTGCGTGCCACTCTCTCCCAATTATTGAAAAAACTATCTACGTATCTCAGGTAATAACTAAACGTGAGCCGATCATTGCTAAAAAATACGTCTGAGAATTGTAGTCTCGCGATGGCATTGGCAAGGAGGTATGGTCGGTTGGGGATCCGGTCCCCCTCATATTCTCCAAAAGCTCCCTGACCAGAGATATTTCTAACGTCCTGGTAGGAGAAATTCGCATCCAAGGACACGTAATCTCCCATAGAAGTCCATCCTCCGCCAACCTCAACTCCGCTCGCACGAGCGCTGAATATATTATAGTACTGGAAGAAGTCGCCGCGTCCAAGCAAAACAACCAACCGCTCCGGCTGTCGAAAGAATACATTGAGGTCGCCTCGAAAGGTACCTAGTGGGCTCTTCAGTTCCTCTATGGTCACAGTGGCGTTTGCGTTGTGCCCTACTTCGGGACGTAGATCCAAGTTGGGATATATAAGCGCCCCATTGCCAAAGACCTCATCGGGCCGAAGGAGACGAGTCACCCATTCGTAGCTGAGCTTAAGATAGACCCTCTCGGTCAGAAGCCACCGCGCCGAGCCTCCGCCCCCCGGTCGTTGAAATAGCCTCTCGATCGGTCGAAACTCTGTACCCACTTCCTCCGAGCCCCATAGTGACTGGAGGTAATACTTTCCGAAGACGACCAGCTGAAGATGTTTGTCGAAGGCTTCGAAGGTAGCATCCAGGCCTGCGACGAAAGACAAGAGATCTCCGGGATACTCAAGCACCGTGAGCGCTTCACTGGCCCGTTCCTCACCCACGCGGGTGAAAAAGGTCGGAGCGAGAGATAGGTGTACAGCTACGTCGTCGCTCACCGCGTACTCACCGTTGAACCGAAGCATTCCGGCGTGGGCATATCGCACTTGGTCGGTGGCTTGCGAACCAACCTCTCCTGGCCCTAACTTAGCGACACACATCCTGGCCCAGTCATAGGTACATTCGGATGTGTCCCTGAACCAATCCTCGCTAAAATTGTAGGCGAGTACACCTGAGAGCTCCACTCGGTCGTGGGTCTTTTCGTACCGGAGGACCGCACCAGCGCTAAGCTCACCCAACTCCACTTCACCGTAGGGGACATCCATCGTCGCGTTGTGCTGAACCTCTCTGGTGTAATCCGTGACAAAGGTACGAAGTGAAAGCCGATCTGCAAACGATACGTCGGCGAACCCTACCTCAATACTTCCCCCTTGTGCAGCATAGCCATCGTGGTTACGACGGACGGTAGCTTCTATAGACCCTCCTCTCCCATCGGGGTTAGGTACTGTGGCCTGTACTGGGTAATCATTGTCCGCCCGGTCGAAAAAGGTTCGCGCTCGAATGTATAGACCGCTGTCATTAAAGAGGTGCCCACCCTGCAGGGTCAGTCGGTGGGTCCCGAAGGATCCCGTCTGATAGGAGAAGAGCAAACTCGGTGCATATACAGGGTCTGGTGAGCTGAGATTGACTACCCCGCCGAGCGCATCCGAACCGAATCGTATGGGAACGACCCCCCTAAAGATCTCAACATGTTTGATCAGATTCACCGGCACGTCGCCGATTCCGAACGGGAAGCCCATCCAATCCAATGGGACGCCATCGAGGAAAAACCGGATCTGATCATCTGTGAGCCCGTTTAGGCTAAAGCGGACGTTCGACCCGAGTCCCCCACTTCGGCGGATACTCACCCCTTGTTGACGGGCGAGCACTTCCCCAAGGTCCGCGCTCTGCAGCTGGGCAGTTTGTAGCTCGACGACTTGAACCGCTTCTGCGGAACGAAGGAGCTCGATGGTGCGGGACTGACCGGTGCCAGTGACCACCAGCTTCTCTATGGGCTGGATCACGACCTCAACCTTCGTGGGACCGTCTGAACCAACCTCGATCTCCACGTGGCCAAAGCGATCATCCGCCCCAGACGCTTCGACCCGTGCTCGTCCTACGGCGATGTTCTCGAAGGCAAACCGACCAGAGTCATCAGCTAGCGTTTCGAAGACGCCTCCTTCCGCATCGGTGACCATGACCGCTATCTCGTCGAGCGCAAAACGGCGAGGTTGTTCTGCTGAGCGTATGATCCCGCGGACTGAACCCTTGCCGCCAGCGTACATCTCAGGGCTTAACGGTGGGGTCGAAGCAAGCTCCGCGTTGCTGCTTGCTTCAGATGGGCTGGTTGGGTTGACAGGATCAGTTTTCGCGAGAGCGAGGTTGGCACTGGCCACAAAAGTAAGGCAAAGAATCACAAAACGTTTCTTTGCCTTCGGCAGCCACGCACCGGCGCTTAAAGTTAACATATATGCCGGCACGGGCAGTCTTGAGAGCATACTTGGTTCCAGCTCAGTCCGTTAGTTTTTCCGCGCGCCCCAAGAAGCCCCCGCTCATCGACAAACCGGACGCCGGAGCCTCGGGGTCTGCGATACTCATGTACAAACTCTCTTCATCCGAGTCCAAGACCAGAAACGGCACTGTCGCTCCGTCGATAGCGGTCTCGAAGGTCGCGACAAACCGCGCAACAAGAGGCAGATCAGCCACCGGGTTCAGCGACGCGACCTCGTCACCCAACTCGATTTGGTGTAGACGCCAAACGGGGCTGTTCAACTGATCCGCTATATCGGTGTCAGGGCCTTCATACTTGGCGATAAAGGCCGTCCCGTTTGGCCCCTGAAAAAGCCCCGCTCCGATACCATCCACAAGTTCATTGAGATTGATTTGGTAGTTCGGGTCGAACTCCGTTTCCCCAGCGAGAATGCGCAGCATACAGGGCTTAGGTGCCGCCGGATCGGTATCTTCAGAGCCAAAGAGCCCAAGCGCGTGGTGACTTCCAAAGTAAACATTAGCTTCGTCGTCAGCCACCGAAAAGGCCATATCCCCGCAACGAGTATCGCTGGTATACGTAACGCTCTCGCTGTTGGCATCAACGATCGCCACTCGCAACTCTTTCACCGGATTATCTGCCTCGTCCCATCTCCGCGTAGAGACAAAAAATCGGTCATCGACACGCGTAATGAAGTTCAGCGACGAGAATGCCGCATCCTCCGAGATCTCTTCGAGATCAAAGTTATCCGTGATGGTCATATCCGTAGGATTAAAGACAACTACTTGGAAACCCTGGTTGTCGAAGTAGTAGGCACGGGTCTCACTAATGATCTGGATGACGTTCCGGTTGCCCCCAAACGTGGACGTAATACCCAAGCCCCCCAGGTTCATCTCTGCCGCCATCTGTAGTTCACGTTGCTCATCGAGCGACCACCGCTGAATGATCGGTGAGTCGCCGCGCCCCACAAAGACATTCCCTCCCTCATCCGAACCGAATGACATGTCAGTGCCAAGATCGATCACGTCTTCGACCTTGATTTCACCGGTTGTGATATCTGACGTTGTCGCGAGGAATCCTCGATACTCATCCCCACTCGATGTCCAGCCGGTGACAACCCAAAGTGGCCCCTCATCGCTCGACCCTCCATCGTCATCGCTCGACCCTCCTGTGTCCGCGGGGTCGGGCTCATCATCTCCGCAGCCGGCGACGAGTATGGTTAACGTAATAGTCCACAAAAACGTCTTGAGTACGTGCATACTTTTTTCCGTTTACCACTCTTGGAGCGATAGTAACGGCCAGATATGTATCAGATATTGCGAATCATTTTCAATGTCAACATAATAAGACTTGCCTACACAACCTAAGCTTAGGATTTCCGGAAGATACTTATGTTGATAGTGAGGTCTATCACTCACTCCAAAATAATCAGCACCGAGCAGCCGGTTGATTTAGCCCGGTGTGTAGCTATCGAGCCCGGCCTTTCGTGAAACGCTCTGACGACGAGGCGAGCGTACCAGTCGGTACGTGACCGAGGAGAGACTTTTCGTGGTCAGGACGCTTCACGGAAAGACCGGCCCATAGATGCGTGC
>JAHQVK010000060.1 GCA_019634385.1 Myxococcales bacterium
AGGCTTTTCGTGAAACGCTCTGACGACGAGGCGAGCGTACCTGGCGGTACGCGACCGAGGAGAGACTTCTCGTGGTCAGGACGTTTCACGGAAAGACCGGCCGACAGATGCGTGCAGGGCTAGATCAACAGGCTGCTAGGGAAGCAAAGGCTCTTCGCCTGAGGTTATGGCCACTAATCGCCCAGTTCCACGTTCAAAGAGAGCCAGTCGGTAACGCCCCACTTCAACCGGGATCTCTACCTGATGTCCCTCGATCTTAAGCCTACGACGAACCTTGTGATCAGTTTCATTAGTGACAATTGCCAGGATTGAGCGAGGTGCGATGAGTAATCTGGCCGCAGCCGGTTCGTCGGACGGATGAACTTCGACCCCCGCCTCTGTTAATGACTGCGTGAGCAAGTTCAAAATGGGCTCTTCTTCCACAGCAAACTCCAAAGGCAAAGGCTCATGCCAAACATTACCTATCAGCTCTTTTAGAGGAGGGGCTTCGCTGCGCAGGAACTTCTCACGCTTGTTACCCTCAAAGCTTGCATAGCCCGTTTTCCCCCAAGACGTAGACTCTCTGCGGCGTAGTGGACGGCCTGGATCTGCACCCAGTCCTCGCATTGGCGGCGTTATTTTCCCGTAGGGGTTCCCGGTCAGTGGGCCCGTCATCAAGACTTTGGTCCCCGCCTTTGTTGCAGCAAACAGAGCCTCTGCCGCTGAATCCTCGAGAAAGAGCGGTGAAGGCACGATGACGAGCTTAGCATCTTTGAGTCGCTCAGGCGTGAGACTAAGTTCTGAAAGTCCCATAGGTACCACCCCCAATCGCTCAGCACTAATGCGGATTAGGCGCTTGAAACCATCAGCTCCACCAGGACGCCCCATAAGTAAACGCGAATGAGGGATCACGGCAATAACCTGAGCCGATTCAAAGTCGTTGAGCCAAAGTGACGCTATTTGGAAAAAACGAGCGAACTCAGGAACCACTCGTATCTCTGGCTTGAGAGTCCCATCAGGGCGAATAAATCCAATGACCGATTCGTTATCTATAGGTTGGTAAGGGTTAATATTCCACGCCCATTCTATCACCCCTGCTCCACGGGAGGCAAAAGCGTGGGCGTACTTACGTTCCAAAGTTCGGGCCGCTAGTTCCGGTGACCGCCAGGACCATCCATCGAGATCTTCTAGCCGCATGAGCCCGGTTTCCTGAAAGAGGTTTGGCTTCTCAGGCACCTTAGCCATGACCCCACTCGCTAGAATGTCGTCATTGTGCCACCACGGATGAAGTCCAGTATAGTCAATCGATGGGGCATGAATCTGCTGCGAAGACCGATAGAACGTGCCACCTTCATCTTGACCCAGAGTTACCAACACATCCCCGCCAGCGTCCCGCAGAATCTTTCGTAAGGTCTGTGCCCAGTCACTCATGACTTTTTGCGAGAAAATCTGAAAGTCCCGGACCTTACGAGGGCGACGATGTTCACGAATAGGCTGGTAATCCCCTTCGCTTGGATCCGGAATGGAAAGTAGCTCCGAGGATGAGTCTCGCCAGAGATCGCGTAAAAGCGAAGTTGTTTTGGTGTCCTGGAGGTCCCCATAGCGAGCTGTCAACCAAGCTTTCCACGCCCGTTCTTCGTGCGCATCACGGATAGGAGTATTAGACCACAGCGCCGATGCCGGCGAGTATGAGGGTTCGTTGATAAGGTCCCAATGTACCCATCCCACGTCACGGAAACGACTCGCAACTAAGGTGAGCAACTCTCGTTGACCTTCGAGGGCTCGAGGGTCCAGATAGGGATTTTCGGAGCCAAAGCTTTGAGGACGGAAGGCAAAGAAGGTATAATTGACAACTATATCATGACGTGCCGCTGCTTGTACCCACCCTTCAAGCGCCCTTAGAAATGCCTCATCGAGGGCCCCAGAGTTAAGCATGGCCCGATTCCAGGCCGTCCACAGCCCGGTCCGGACAAAGTTGATACCAAGACGAGCCATCTGCGCAAAATCGCGGTCCCAGGTCAGAGGATTTGGCTCAAAGAGAAACTTTCGCTGAACATCCGACGACATATAGGTAGTGCCTATCACCGGCATGATCTTCCCGTCTCTTCGTAGCCAGTCCCGAGATACGGTGATCTTGGGTCCTGATTTCAAAAGTTTTTCGTCACGTACCCAAAATCCAGTCGAGGTGCTACGCACCGACCACGGTGCATCGGGGGTGCGAACTTCAACCCGATAAAGCCCGGGAGCGAGAGTGGTGGGGGTACGAAGCTGGGCTGCACCATGCCGTGAATAGGCTTGGCCAACCAACGGCACATCAAAGCGACCCACCTCTCGGTCGAGCGAATCATAAACCGTCAGCTCTGCCTGGTCTGGTATCTTCTCCCCCTCCCGCACAAAGGGCCTTCTCTGAACTACCCGAATAATTGGAATCTCTCCGGGTTGTACACTCGCATAAACCGGTCGAGCTTCGAGCTGAACAGCGCCTTCAAAGGCTCGCTCCACCAGGCTACGGATAACTTGGGCGGATAGCTTCGCATCGGAGGTCGAGAACACCCAACGAGCCCCCGCTTCATCACCACGCATCCGATCGAGCTCAAGCAGGGGGCAGGCGCGTGGCCACCCTTCAGCATCAGTCACATGGACCAACGGACGTAAGATAGCATCACGGTGCCCTTCAGAACCATGTTCTTTTGGCAAGTCCTTTTCGGTAGAAAGCCGAACAATCAGCTCGTACACTGTATCTGGCTGAGGAATCTCCCCGCTCCATGCCGATTCGGCAACCACTGAGGTCTTAAACGGGCTCTTGGGGGCAAGCTCCCTCTTCCACACATCTGCAGGCCCCACCAAAAATTCATGAGCAAAGGTAGGTTGACGAACACCAAGTACCCACTGACCAGTACCTCCCTGCTCTACCCATCGAACCGGCTGATGAAAAGGAGCCCCTCCCAGCACCACCAGGCTTCCACCCCGCTTGATAAACCGACGCAGCACCGGCCATGAATCGAGCGGAAAGGCACTGCCATAGGGTAAGATCAAAACATCATAGGAACCGAGCCTAAGTTCACGGTTCAGCTTAGATACAGAATCTAAAGTATCTACGGGCAGACCAGAGAGAGCTTCCGACAAGGTGCCCTCACCGATCTTTGGTGCGTCTATGGTTGGGAATCCAAACGCCCTAAAAAGGGCTCCTCTTGGAGGTCGATCCGTTGCCCGCTGGTCCAAGTTTCCATGTGAAGGCTGCGCGATAGCAACACTCCCCAACGCCGCTGCAAGCACGAATAGCACTGAAGCGACCATAGACAAACTCGCCCACAAGCGGCAAAAAACGGTAGCAAGACCACACCTTATGTTGGGTGCCATAGTCATAAACATACTATCTAAAATGATGCTAAATCTAATATAAACTGAAGAATATCGATGATTACAATTGGACCATGCCCAACAGTTAAAGTGGGATCCAGGTCTCAGCGTACGCCCTTAGCGTCATTCTAATCCGCGGAAAACTATTTTGAAGTACCTGGTCTCACTGAATGTCCAGACTCTGATTGGGGCTAGCCCTAGCAGGCCATCGGAAAAGTGAGTTAGGCGCTTCGCGGGCCCTTTTTCCGTGGAACGTCCGGACCGGCTTCGCCTTTCATCGGTTGCATACGCCCGGTATGCGCCCTCTTCATCCGGAGCGTTCCACGGAAAAGATACTTCGCGGATCACCCATCCCACTTTTCCGATGGCCTGCTAGCAGTCTGACTACCGGACAGCAGGGGGTGACTACTGGCCACCCGGCATTCGGCTAAATCAGGGGCGAGACGTATACCTCACTCAGTGTACAACAGAAATCACTTGGGTTGAACCCAAGTTTCTGCTTCAACACGGGGCTAGGCCGCTGCGCGACCCCTTGTTGATTCTTAAGAATCAATTCAAGGGGTCTTTGCTGTAACTCTCAAAGATAGCCTCAGGGTCAGCCACTTTGCTACCGACACGCTTCTCTACTTTCTGCCTCACCGTCCCCGGCGCCATTTCACGCTCATCTGCATCTTCCTTCCACTGCTTTTGTCCTGACCGTGCTTCAAACATAGCTAACTAGGGCGTGTATTAAACTCAGGCTGGGGAGATGACGCCTTAGCCTGCGTTTGTGAGGGCTCGGCCACGGGGAGGGACGGTACGGGATGTACTGAGCCGAGGGGCCCGACCACCGACCCTCACAAATGTGGGAAACAAGTCAGAAAACGGCCCGGGGCTCAAAAACACGCCCTCATTGGGTTCAACACAACAAGAAATACACAAGATATCGCTGGGAAGGAGTTTAAGCTTGTCAGGTTACACTCGACTTTAGCGCACCGCACAAGTCTTAATCGGTAACCATCGGAGAAATCCCTAGCCTTTGGTTGATTTAGCCGAGTGACGATAGTTCGTAGCTACCTTTCAGTGTAAGGTCTCCGTGAAGACCTTGCATACTCAGCGTATGCAACCGCTCAAAGCTAGAGCCCGCCGAAATCTCCCACGGAAAGACAACCCAAAGAATGGTTGCTCAGCCAGAAGTTAGGCTCCCCAAGCTGTCTTTGCTGTAAAGCATATTGCCGCTCGGACTAGCTTATGCGTAGGAAGCTTTTACGGAAGCCAAAATCACAGCCGAGATATATATCCCTCTCAGTACGCGCACCAGCTTTTTATCACAAGGAATGTAGATGAACCAGACAAAAGCAAAGATCGTAGAACCATATTTTTTACCTCTGTTCGTAGCGGTTACCTCCCTATTTTTTCTGTGGGGCTTTCCAAACGACTTAACGAATCCGATGGTGGAGGTCTTCAAAAATATACTCAACATCTCCAATACAAAAGCCGCTTACGTGCAACTAGCTTTTTATGGAGGCTACGGTACCATGGCTATCCCAGCCGCACTGTATATGCACAAATTCGGATATAAATCGAGTATCATTCTTGGTTTGCTTTTATTCATGGCCGGATGCCTATTGACCTACCCCGCCGCTAAACTTGTTAGCTTTAACCTCGTCTTGGTCTCTCTTTATATCCTCACCTTTGGTTTAGCTTTTTTGGAGACAACAGCAAACCCTATGATTCTGGCTATGGGTAATAGAGCTACGGCTACCCAACGTCTAAATCTGTCTCAGGCATTTAATCCCATTGGGGCATTGACCGGTCAGATGGTAGCACGAGTTTTTGTCTTGGAAAGGCTACAGACCAAAATCAACGCCCATTCGCCGTCAGCAACTCCACATCTAACTCTCGAGCAAAAGCAAGGCATTATGGAGCATGACATGGGAGTCGTATGTACACCATATGTCATTCTGGGTCTGGTGGTGCTAGCTGTCACATTAGTCTTTTTCGCTTTAAAAATTGACACAGAAGGCAGCATAAAGGAAGATAAACTATCAATTTCCCAATCCATTAACAAGTTATTCTCCAATCGGGCATATTATGAGGGTGTTCTAGCTCAATTTTTTTATATAGCCTGCCAAATTATGGTCTGGACCTTTATCTATCAATACGTAACTCATCTCAACGAAGCTAGACCCGAAAATAGTCAACTCAATGCCACTCTCTATATGATGCTCTCTACTCTATCTTTTCTCATTGCTCGATGGATTTGCACCTTTCTCATTAACTATATCGATGGTGCCAAGCTCATGCTCGCCTTCTCGTTTTTAGGTGCTCTCTTCTGCGTAGGAGCCATTCTTATAAACGGAGTCCTCGGCCTATATTGCTTAGTTGGTGTATCCTTTTCTATGTCATTAATGTTCCCCACTATCTACGGAATCGCTCTAAAAGGCATGGGAGATGAGGCCAAACTGGGATCAGCTGGACTTATCCTAGCCATCGTAGGAGGCGCGCTTTTGCCCCCTCTTCAGGGGCGAATCATTGATATGGGAGGAACAGGTCTTAATGATGTTCTCGTTCTTGGCTTCATTCCCGAGATAAATTTCTCATTCATCTTGCCGCTAGTTTGTATCGCATTAGTTGGTGTATATAGTTATCGTTCAATCGACAGATAAGCAAATACCTCCACTGACTAGGGCGTGTCTGAAAGTATAGATACGGCGTTGCCAACTAATTTCGAGTTTAGCTAAGACATCTCGCTCAGCTCGGCTAAGAATTATCATAAAGAGCCCTCAGGGCCTAGCAGGCCATCGGAAAAGTGAGTTAAGCGCTTCGCGGGTCCTTTTTCCGTGGAACGTCTGGACCGGCTTCGCCTTTCATCGGTTGTATGCGCCCTCTTCATCCAGAGCGTTCCACGGAGAAGATACTTCGCGGATCACCCATCCCACTTTTCCGATGGCCTGCAAGATGTTCAGCTTCGGAGAGAGACTCCGTCACGAGCCTAGCAGCCTGTTGATCTAGCCCTGCACGCATCTGTCGGCCGGTCTTTCCGTGAAAGGTCCTAACCACGAAAAGTCTCTCCTCGGTCGCGTACCGCCAGGTACGCTCGCCTCGTCGTCAGAACGTTTCACGAAAAGCCTGGCTCGATAGCTACACACAGGGCTAAATCAACCGGCTGCTAGGGCATACACAGAAATCAACAGGCGCAGAAGTAATAGGTCCTATCCCCCGACATACGTCCGTTACAGCAGAAATCACTTGGGTTGAAACCAAGTTCCTGCTCTCCGCGGGGCTACGCCCCGCTGCGAGACCCCGTGGTGATTCTTGCAGAATCCAATTCAAGTGGTCCTTGCTGTATCGGAGATCTCATAACTTAAAGTGCTCCCAAGCTCTTGAGCTTAGGAACGGCTAAGCTTTGCTGTACGGTCAGTTAGAGTTTTTGTCATAGTGCAACTCACCACAAAAATTTTTCCGTGTGGGACTCTGGATTGTTGCGCAAATCCAGCCAATTCCGAATCATTTGGTGTTTAGCTCAGGCGTGTTCTTAACGTCAAACGTGGTCTATGACTCTTCACCAATTTGCTGGATTCCGGTGACCAGCGGGCCCTCTTATCGGTGCCTCTCAGCTCGGCAGCTATAACCGGCTCCCCTCCGAGTCCGTAAATTCAATCAAACCGTGTGTTCAATAATAGCTCCACGCTAGCTTTAAAGACAGGCCCTAGCAGCCTGTTGATCTAGCCCTGCAGGCATCTATCGGCCGGTCTTTCCGTGAAACATCCTGACCACAAGAAGTCTCTCCTCGGTCGCGTACCGCCAGGTACGCTCGCCTCGTCGTCAGAACGTTTCACGAA
>JAHQVK010000061.1 GCA_019634385.1 Myxococcales bacterium
TAGTGGCACATGCGAAGGTGCTATTTTACTCCCTTCGAAGGGTAGTCTTATTTATTAGTAATAGCGATGAGATAGATGTTTCTCAATAAGAGAGTCGACTAGGGCGTGTCTATCAACTCCGGCCGCGGTGACGCCGCGACATCCCGCGTTTGTGGGGATTCGGCTCTGGAGGGAGGTTACTAGATGTACCCGACTGAAGGGCCCGAAAGGGTGGCGGAGCCACCGGTCTTTCACAAACGTGGGAAACAAGTCAGAACGGGATCCGGAGTGTAAAGACACACCCTAAAGAGCTTGGACGGCGCTGAATGCCACTTCAAGTGAGTTTGTCTTATCACAAGCAAATTCTTTGAATGGTCGTACAGGGCAGCAACGACACGCATAGTAGCAGGCGGCTGGGCCCAGCCGTAAATGCTACGGGAAATAGTTGGGCTCAACGACTTCTCGTCGTAAGAATAGAGTATGTTGCTAAACTCTGAAAGGTTGATGCTCATCCTTAAAGTCTAAAGAGCCACGGTCATCATCTTAAAGAGCCACGGTCATCATCTAGGGCCTTCACACCCAGCTATAGCAAAGACCGCTTGAATTGATTCTGTAAGAATCAACAAGAGGTCGGTCGCACAGGGGGGCATAGCCCGTCGTAGCAGCAGGAACTTGGGTTCAACCCGAGTGATTTCTGCTGTAGTAATCGACGACTAGCTTTCCTCCTAAGTTGAATATTCCGCCTATCCAGACTCTTCACGACCGATTCCTTGCCGAGTTGAGTCACATACCGAGTATACAGCAAAGTTCACTTGAGTTGAGGATCTAGCCCAGTTCACGCACGCGCAGTGGGACCCAACAGAGCATAGAAGCAGGAACTTGAGGTCAACTCAAGCGATTTCTGCTGAAAATGGTCTAGACCGCTTGCTGGGGGGGAGAGGGGTTAGTCAATAATACGAAGTCTTGGCTGGTTGGTCGGGAGAGCTGGCGCGTTGGGAGCATCCATTCGTGCGTGTGCTGGGCGAGAAGGGGCCGGGTGGATGACACGGTGGATACAGCCGACCAAATCATAGTCATGGGTTTCGGTGATCTCAACCTCAACTATATCACCGGCACTGGCTAGCTCTTGTCCGTCATTGAGATAGATCGTCCCATCAACCTCCGGTGCTTGTCCTGAGTGGCGACCCTCCAGCAGTAACTCCGTCTCCGATGACACACCGTCCACTAGAACTTCCAAGCGGCGACCCAAAAACTCGGCCTGCTTGTCTCTGGATGACTCTCGGAGAAGGTTGGCAAGGATGTTGTGACGCTCTTCAGCGACCTCTTCGGGTACTTGGTCCGGTAAGTCGTAAGATGGGGTATTTTCTTCCCGAGAGAACTTAAATATACCCACGCGGTCAAACTGCTGCTCTTGCACAAACGTGCAGAGCTCCTGAAAGTCTTGGTCTGTTTCGCCAGGAAAACCCACGATGAATGAGGTTCGCAAAGTCAGATTATTTGGCATTGTGCTGCGAATGTCTTTTAAGAGCTTTTCGACAAATCTCCGTGGTCGTCCTCGGTTCATGCGCTTTAATACCGGATCTGCGATGTGCTGAAGAGGCATATCTATATACGGTACAATGTTGTTAGCTTCGCTAAGGACGCGTAAGAGCGCTTTAGAGAAAGGGCGGGGATAGAGGTAGTGTACCCGCACCCAACGCAGACTGTCTATGGCTGCTAAGGCTTCTAATAGGTTTGCTAGGTTTGTTCTTGGATTTTGGTCGTATCCGTAGCCAGTGAGATCTTGGGCGACGAGGTTGAACTCTACTACGCCCCGCGCAGCAAGAGCCTCGGCTTCGCGGACTATGTCCGTGATGGGTCGACTCCGCTGTAAGCCACGTAGGGTTGGGATAATGCAAAAAGAGCACTTTTGATCACAACCCTCCGCCACTTTCACATAGGTGCTATGTGGCAGAAAGGTATTTATTCTCGGCGCGGTGGAAGAATGAAGGAATGTAGGCGTTGAGATTCCCTGACCAGGCTCGCGGATCCCGCTGAGAACATCGTTGATGGTCTCATATGCGCCGGTTCCCAGGAAGGTGTCTACTTCCGGAATCTCTTCTTCCAACTCTTTAGCGTAGCGCTGAACCAAACAACCAGCGACTACGAGTTGCTGGGCTCGGCCATTGGTTCGGTGCTGGGCCATCTCCAGGATGACTTCCACCGACTCGCGTTTGGCGTCTTCAATAAATCCACAGGTGTTTACGACAATGATGTCGGCGTCGGTGGGCTCCATTGTGAAGGCCATGCCAGATTCTGCGAGCCGACCGAGCATCAGCTCAGAATCGACCCGATTTTTGGGGCATCCGAGGGTAACAAAGTGGATGTTTTTCGGGCTTTTGGGAGAGTATGCCATTGCCGTCCTCGGAACGTGGGGGATTGGGCGATGCTGGTCCATAGGATTTTGGGACTGGGGCATGTCTTTAACGTTGGGCTTGGTCTATGATTCGTACTCGATTCGCCAGGATGTCCGCTGCACGACTACGGACACCCTCTTCCCGGTGGCCTCTCCGTCAGCTGGCTAAGGCCGGCCTCCCCCTATTCTCAACACAAGTTCGCGGTGAGGTTGGCTTCCTGGCGGGTGGTAGGACTGATGGCCGCGATAACCACTAGGCCATGATCAGATGTCACCATAAATCGAATTCGTGCCTCTGGATAATTAATAAGTGCTTCTCCTGATTTTTGATCGATCGCTTTGAGATGGACATGTGCGAGGGCGAACCTAAACATTCCAGTTTGCGTGGCTTTGGCCATGGCTTCTCTCGCTCCCCAAGCAAGGCGCAGGGGTACATCCTCGTCTTTACAGAGCTCGTGTTCATTAGGGGTTAGCACGCGGTGACGGATACGTTGGATGCGATGTAAGTCGGAAGGATCGACCCAATCGATGCCTATACAGGGTCTCGCTGAGGTTCGGTGAGTTGCAACAGCAGCGGCGTGGTTGCTCCCATGTGTGATAGCGACCTCCACTTGGTCGGCGTGAGGTCCTTTGAGCTGAGGTGCACCTTCCGCATTTCGGAGAATGGAAGCGGCACCGGCGCCCACGGCTCTTAGGGCGGCTCTAGCCGCGCGTCGTCCAGCGAGCCACTCCCGCTGGCGTTGTTCGGCGGTGAAGGTCTGGTACAGCTCGTTTTCGGCGGGGGTAAGAAATGTCGTGTCTATGGGGGTATTTATGGAGGTTGTAGCCCATACGGCCCCAGGAAGACCCGGAACCGGCTGTGCGAGCGGAAACATGGCGGTTGCCATGTATCCTAAACTTTTGAATAAATGTGGTTTTTATTGATGGCTGGGTGGAAATTTTAATTTCTCAACGAGTTCGGTGTATGGTAGGGGTTTTGACCACAGATACCCCTGACCCGAGTCGCACATAAACGTCTGGAGAAGTTTCGCTTGTTCTTCGGTTTCGACGCCTTCAGCCACCACCTTGAAGTTGAGAACGTGCGCCATAGAGATGATGCTTTGCACAAGGGCAGCATCACGTTGTGCCGCGGTTATAACCCCAATAAACTCTCGATCGATCTTGAGGGTTTGTACAGCGAGTTGACGCAAGTACGCGAGGGATGAGTATCCGGTGCCAAAATCATCAATGGAGAACTCAACTCCGTGCGCTCGTAGCTGTTTGACGATCGCTTGGGCTCGCTCGATGTTTTCGATCAAGGAGGTTTCTACGACCTCCAATTCTAGTGCTTCGCATGGTGCACCAGTCTCCAGTAGGACCTCCAAAACTTCTTCAACAAACTCATCCCGTTGAAGTTGGGCAGCGGCAACGTTAACAGAAACGGTCAGGTTGGGGAACTTGGTACGAAGACGGACGATATCTGTTAGGGCCATGTGCAACACTTGGCGACCGAGATCGACAATAAGTCCGGATCGCTCCGCGGCTGGAATAAACTCGCCCGGGGAAACAAAGCCGAGTTCATCATCAATCCATCGAGCCAGAGCTTCGATTGAGTAGAACTTTCCGCTCTTCAGACAAACCTTCGGTTGGTACGCTACGGCGATCGACTGGGTACCCAAGGCGCTCCGGAGTCGCTGTTCAACGGAAACATCACGAATCAGACGTTCTTCGAGCTCGGTGGTAAATACTTCGGAGCCTGATCGGCATTCTTGCGCTCGACGTAGAGCAAGAATGGCCCTGTCGATAAGTTCAGGTGTGGAGTTTGCACGATGGGGAAAGTAGGCGCCGCCGAATACAAAACAGAGCACTACTTCACGTTCCTCAGCTCGGACAGGCTCCATAAATCCAGTAGTGATCTTGGATATTAGCTTTTCGAGTGTTTTGTCGCGTTCATTTTGAAGGAGGATTAACCCAAATTGGTCACCATTAAAACGGAAGACATGGGCCGTTTCGGGAACCAAACTAGCGAGTCGTCGGGCAGCTGCACGGAGGATAGAATCGCCTGCTCTTCTCCCAAACGCAGAATTAATGGCGTTGAAGTCCGCGATGTCTGCGATCACCAAAGCGACGCCGGTGCCGGACAGACGTGCGGAAGCAAGAGCCTGATTCAACATGTTGAGCCCGCTCGTTCGGTTAAGCAGACCCGTGAGCGGACAGTGCTCGTATGTAAACTCGATCGCTTCAGTGGGAGGTTTCGACGGGCTCATTGTGGATTCCACAACTCGGGCAAATCTATCGAGAACCTCTTCCGCTTCAGGCCCAATGGTTTCCGGAGACAATGTGGCTCCGAGCCATCCTATGGGTTGGGATTCGTTGTTGAGCAGTTGAAGAGCGCATAGTTTATATGTGTTCTGCTCGCCTCTCAGGTGGAGGATGGTGAATGAAGTACCGGGAACGTGCGCTTTTTGAGAAATAGTGGGCTCAGATCCGAGAACCATCCCATGACTAGCCACTAATATAGTTCGAGTTTGGTCGGCGCGAAAGATGACTGAGGATGGGACGCTAAAATAGTCCGCTACCAGTCGGCACAATCGGGTCAAGGTTATGTCTACGTACTGTGCAGGCAACACGCGTGAATTCGCGCCCTCGGGTAGGGAGTGGTCCGATGCTCCAGACATCGACGCGAGAATGCTCGGGCGCGTCATCGTATGGATTAATCGGCTCGTTGGGTCAAAGTGTAGTGGGATGTTTAGGGTACGGGCCTGATGGTTCACAATGAGCCCAGATCTGTAGTGAGCCCGCTTTATATCCGAAGTTCGACGGTAGGCGTTTCCTACTGTCTGAATTTGTATGATTTATCTGTTGGCACGATCTATGTTCAGACCGCGAAGGTGGGTAAGTACGCAAATGACGCAGAGGCTTTGGCTCAGATGTTGGTTTCCCCGGAGGGCGTTCAGGCGATCGAGCATCTTTTGGATGCGGTGGGAGGATGGCATGGACTCTATCAAGTAGGTCCACAAAGATTGATTGCGGTATTAGGAGAGGATCGTCGTAGGCAGGTGGAGGCTCTATTTAAAGTGGTGGCTTCCTGGTTAGAGATTCGGCCATTATCGAAGGTGATCGATGGTCCATCCACCCTTTGGCAGTTGTTGCGTCCTCGCCTTGCATTTGAACCGGTAGAGGGATTTTGGGTGGTTTCCCTGGATATCCGAGCTAGAGTCATTGGTTTTGAGCGGGTAGCGCAAGGGATCCTAAATGCTTGTCTCATTCATGCGAGAGAGGTTTTTGCGCCAGCGCTGCAAGTCCGAGCGGCGAGTATTGTTTTAATCCATAACCATCCAAGTGGAGATCCGGAACCAAGTGCCGAAGATCAGGTGCTTACGGATCGATTAATTTCTGCTGGAGCATTGTTAGGCATTCCGGTGGTGGATCATATTGTCGTGGCTAGGGGGGGAGCGACGTCCATACTTGGGATATAGGGGGGGAGGCATTTGAGGTAGAAGTGGCGAGGTGTTGTAGAAGAAGCGCTTGCCGGCAAATGTCTCCTCGAAACAAAAACGATGGGACGACCAAATAGGCGTCACTGAGGCTATAATGAGTTCACGCCAAAAGTTTTTAAAAGACCGTGGGGATGCGGCGATTTTTGTGAATCGGGAGCTGAGTTTTCTCTCGTTTAATCAGCGGGTGCTTGAAGAGGTCTCAGATTCCCAGATGCCTCTATTGGAGCGGCTTAGATTTGCGAGCATCGTAAGTACAAACCTCGATGAGTTTTTTATGATTCGGGTTGCGGGGCTTAAGCAGCAAGTCAAGAGCGGAGTATTAGATGCCGGTCCGGACGGCATGTTAGCAACAGAGCAGTTGCAAGTGGTCCGTGCGAAAGTTTCGGAACAAGTACAAGCCCTAGAGTTGATACTTGTAAGCGATATTCTCCCCAGTCTTCGGGCGGAGGGGATTGCTATTTTGAGTGTTGATGAACTGATGGGTGAGTCTCGAGCAAATCTAGGCGCTTATTTCGAGCAGAGCATCTTTCCCATGCTTACGCCGCTTGCTGTTGATCCGGGCCACCCGTTTCCGTTTCTCAAAAACCGGAGCTTGGATCTCGCGGTTCACCTTCTCCCAGAGCGGAGTGTGCTGGATGCGTCACCCCTCCTTGCGGTGATTCAAGTTCCTAGTCTTTTACCTCGGTTTGTGCCGGTAGAAGAAACAGGGTACGACGTAGCCTTTGTTCGTATCGAAGATCTTGTTCGTTCCTACGTTCATCTACTTTTTCCAGGTATGCGGATTATCGAAGTGGTCGCCTTCAGGGTGATTCGCAACTGGGACTTGAGTTTTGACGTTGAGGAACAAGAAGATCTATTGGAGGCAGTGCAGAAGGAACTGAGGCGCCGTTGGCGCCTGGATGCGGTGCGACTGGAAATAGAAAATGGCGTGAGCAAAGTTCTCGAAGATCGCCTGCGGCAAGCTTTGGAACTAGATTCAGAGGATGTTCAGCGGTGTAAAGGATGGCTGGCGTTGGCGGACACAGCGCGATTGCTCGAAGTTATTGGTCGGTCTGACCTTAGAGATGAGCCTTTTGAGCCCGTATTGTCCTCGTCTTTTGCGGAGGAGGAGGATGTTTTTGCTGCCGTTGCCCGAGGTGATGTACTTCTTCACCACCCGTATGAGTCGTACGAGCCGGTTCTCGATTTGTTAGCATCCGCGGCATCCGATGCCGGTGTGCTAGCGGTGAAGCAGACCCTCTACCGTATGAATCCTGGATCACCTATCCTAGATTCGTTGATTCGCGCGGCTGAAAACGGCAAGCAAGTCACTGCTCTCGTTGAGCTTAAGGCCCGGTTTCATGAAGAAATGAATGTTGAGTGGGCAAGGGCTCTCGAGCAGGCTGGGGTACACGTTGTCTACGGCATTATTGGTCTAAAAACTCACTGTAAGATAACCCTTGTGGTGCGTCGTGAGACGGGCGGAATCCGAAGATATGTTCATTTAGGTACCGGAAACTATAACGAACAAACCGCTAAAACCTACTCTGATCTTTCTTTCTTCACCGCTAGGGATGATGTGGGACGAGATATCGCGGCACTCTTCAATTTGTTGACTGGGTACAGTGAGGTTCCGAGCTGGGAGAAACTGGTGGTGGCTCCGCTGGGGTTGCGCCAACGGCTTTTGGAATTGATTGATGGCACGCGGCAAGTAGCTTCGGAGGGACGCCCGGCGAAGATTGTCATGAAAACGAACGCACTGAATGACATTGTACTATCAAAAGCGCTAGTGAGTGCGGCGCAAGCAGGTGTTGAAGTGGTGCTCCTAGTTCGAGGTCCTTGTACCCTTCGAACGGGTATTCGAGGGAAGGGCGATCGTATTCGAGTTCAAATGATTGTTGACCGTTTTCTCGAACATTCGCGACTTTTATATTTTGCGCGCGACGGAGATGAGTCGGTGTTTGTAACCAGCACAGATATCGTGCACCGCAACTTCGACCGACGGGTTGAGGTGATGCTCCCCATTGAGGACGAATCTATTAAGCGCCGCATTGTGGACGAGATTTTGGCGACGGAGCTTAGTGATGACACTAAAACGGCAATACTGCAGCCAAATGGGCAATATCTGAAATCTTCGGAGGGGACAATTCGCGCGCAGGAGCGGTTTATGAAACTAGCTCATGCTCGAGCCTCCATGGTGAAGAAGCCGAGAGCTGGGTTTCGGCGTTCTTCTTGACGGCGTCACCGCGTGTGCCGGATATCTATAATCCAAATTACCGGTGGTTCTTTTGATGGAAGGTCGGTGTATGACATCCGTCTGGTGCTACAGTGGTAATGAATTCAGCTCATGATCGTCGACCTACTTGTACATCTAGAGACCGCAGAGGGAACGCTGGTAGAGCCGAGCGCGTTGATGGAAGCTGCCCAGTCCGCGGGATTGGACGGAATGGTTCTTAGCCGTTCGCAGAACCTCAAACCGCAAATCAGTTCGTACCAACAAGCCGCTAAGCGGGCGGATATAGCCGTCTTCTGGGGAATCACCTACGTGACCAACCGCGGTTTGATACTCGCCATCTTGCCCAGTGGAGCGGATGATGATGGTTTGCCCTCTCCAAACGATACCGGAATTGATGCGCCGACGGCGATAAAAGCGGTAACTGAGCGCGGTGGGGTAACCATAGCACTTCGGCCCTATGACCGAGATGTCACTCGGCCTATGGGGGACTACTTGTTTGCCTTAGAGGGTTTGCATGCGTGCGAAGTTATGAGCGGACGGGCATCGGAAATTGCCAATGATCTTGCGCTTGAAGCAGCAAGTAATTTGGAAATGGCGTGCGTTGGTACCAGTGGTGCCCAGGGCCTCAGCGGTCTCGGAAAAGCAGCGACCTTACTTCGGCGTCCGGTTGAGGATGAAACTGGCCTGGTAGAGGTTATCAAGAGTGGAGACTGTTGGCCGATCGCATTCGTGGATCAGCTGCCCGATGAAGCGCGGTATGAAGGTCGAGGTAGGATGCCACCTCGCAGTTATCAAGGACGACACGGTGATCGCCGTGAGCGAGGTAGTGGTCACGCGCCACGCCGTCAAGGCAGCGCTCCCGAGCGTCAAGGCAGCGCTCCCGAGCGTCGAGAGCGCTCTGATGGTCGTCGGCAGTCAATCTCCCAGAGTGCTGGCCGCGGCGGTCGAGGCGGTGAGCGCTCGTCCAGTGGCAGTGGGGGACGAAATGATGGACGGAGACGAAGTCAACGGTCGCGTAGCGGACCACGTTCCCCAATGAGGGTGACATCTGCACCGGAGCATGCTGATCGGCTTCCGGATGACTATGGGAATCGTATTCGGCGATACCGAGACGATGAACCGCCGGCACCACCGGATGACATCGGAAATCGATTGGCACCGGGGGAGCGATCTCCCTTTCACGAGGTGCGTCACTCAGACACCGAGGACTAGGGCGTGTCTCTAACCGTCGGCGTGGAGTAACTGCGAGGTACCTAGGTTGTCTGAATGTGCAGACTCTAAAGAGGAGGTCAGCCATACCACCGTTAGCGGACTGAGAGGCCACCAATAAGAGGAGGGACGGTAGGCCACCCAGATACTCAGCTAGGCGAGGGACGAGTCGTGGGCTACGTCTGACCTTACAGAAACAGCCTAAATTAACCAGCTGGTTGATTTAGGCTGGAACACAACCATCGGTTGTTGGTCTTACAGCCAAGACCACTTGTATTGATTCTGCAAGAATCAACAAGTGGTCGCGCAGCGGGGCATAGCCCCGCGTAGAAGCAGGAACTTGGGTTCAACCCAAGTGATTTCTGCTGTACCGTGGCTCGCCCCATCAGTGCGGAGCTTGTAGCGAAGAGCTGAGATAACCTGAACGTTGGGTCTTTGTAGTTAAGCGGACAGGAGAAAACCGAGGGGCGTGAACGTAGGTGTCTGGACTTTTAGGCTACTTTGGAGTTGATAATAATGCTGAAACCAGCTTCTAGGGTAAGTCTTTGTCGTAGCGTTGCCTGAGCAAATGCGCGGTGCATTCAGCAACACAAGTGGGATGATAGCCATACTCGTTGGCCAAGATCGCTATGGTTTGTTTTGCAACTGCACGGAGTTCTTCTGACAGGTTGGTCTCCTCATCCATGTACATCAAAACGGCCTGTAGGTTTTTGGCAATAACGCGGCGCTGTTGCCGATAGTAGTTCTCCTCGATTCGTTCGATGTACTGCGGAAAAATTACGCGGTAGTTCGGCGTTTGTCCAGCATGCTCCAGTCCCCATGCTCCTATACGGCCGATGACTGCTTTTCGGAACTCGTCGCGGCTTTCTCTTTCTGCTAGCAACACTTCTTCGACTTCATCTAATAGGTCATGGTCCGGGTCCATCATATGTCCGGTATACTGGTCGAGTAGCCGTTCTTTTTTGACCAACGCGGATACATGTCGGACGTAACGCTCGAATAGTTCGTCATAGCGGGTGCCCTCTACAAGGCCCATTGCATGACGGATTTCGTCGTCGTAGATGTCGAGCCACCAACTTTGAACCATGGCAACAAAGTTATCTGGCTGATGGTACCCGCGGTGAGGTTCGCGCCGAAGAAAGTCGTAGAGGCTTCGATCCGCCACCAGTTCCTGGAGTTCTTCAAAAATAGGCAAAGGTGTTAGGGACCGGTATTCTACGCGCTCTGCAGCTTTTTGGATGAGCGTTCGAATCTCGCGAGCAGAGGCACCCAGTTGACCTTCGTACAGAGGTGTCCCTCGATATTCGGTATATAGGTTGGCTATTGCCCCCATAAGTTCTCGGGATTCGTTGGCACCAATCCAATTGGGTATTTTACCACAGTCGTATAGTTCTAGCTTCTCAGTGGGGGTCAGACGGGCCACAAGATGGCGGAGTGAATCCGGATATCGATCGGAATCCGGGGCTTCGAGCCGGGTGAGGACCGCCCATCGGGCGGCAACTTCAACGACGTGCGGCGCAATAGGTTTGTTGATGGATGTGGATGTAATCTGATTTCGGTATATGGCTACCTCGTCCTGAAAAATGCGTAAGTAGGGTACGCGCACAAGTTCGATACGGCCTTTGAACGAGTTCCAGTCGGGATAGTCTTTGAATCCAAGCAGTTGCTTTTCATTTGATGAAGCAATCAGGAGCTGGTCGAGGACAACGTTAAACTGAGGCAGTGAGGCTGTGGCCTCTTCGCTGGTGGTGAGTAGATACTTAAAGGCCTCTACCGGTCGCTTGAGGAGATCAGAAAACTCGAGTAGGCCTCGGTTGGCGGACACCAATGGGCCAGATAGCTCATAGAGGGGTACGGTTTGTAGTGGCCGAGGCAGGTTGGCGATTGACCGGTCGGCTGTCAGCTGACGAGTCTCTGCGTCCACGTGCATTTGTGGCTCAACGGTGGCGATGCCTTTTCCGTACTGGCGAGACAGGTAGAAACGTTCCACCTGAACGTGCCGCAAGACTTGTTCGTGATCGCCATCATAGGCTAGTAGTAGAGCGTCATAGATGGCTTTGTCCCGTGGGGATAGATCACCATCAGTAATATATCTAGGTACCACAAACGCTGGATCTACCCGTTTTTCAGCCCTTAACTGTTCGATTAGCTCCAATCGGGCTGACTTGGGTAGAAAGAAAATTGGCGGCTCGCGAAGTTCACAGGGCAACCGAGCATCAATTTCATCGACCGGCAGATGAGCATAGCTTGGATTCTTGTTGGGTCTCGTATGCTCCCCACCAAAACCGAGGCGTCCCTTTTCGATGCGGTCCGTGGGAAAGATCCAAGCATACGAATAGAGAGTCCCGTCGAGAGTCTGACTGTACGTCTCAAGCCCACTTTGGATACATCGAATCAGAGAGCTTTTGGCTGATCCATTGGGACCGTGAAGCAGTATCAGCTTCGAAACTCGCCCTTCGCGGACAAAACCGCTGATCAAACGGTATATTTCTTCTTGGACCCGTTCTTGACCAGCTACCCGACCTTGGCCCTCCGACCATGGTGCATCGAAAATTTTGTACCGAGTGACAGGGCCCGCTGGCAATTGCCTCTCCTCTTTACCGAAATAGTCAAAAACATCCTTTGTATATTGAGCTGCACTTCTGAGGTGTGGTTGAGGATTTTTGAGGAACAGCTCGAACCAAGCGTCAAAGGTCAGAAGCGTACGGTTCTCGGTGAATCGTTGTTTAACCCGCTTCGAAATGTGTTTTAGGCGATTGGAAGCTAGCAGTTCGGCCACTTCCTAGAACTAGCTTGGTCTGACTCTGTCGAAAAGAGATAACCCGTTATGAAAGGCTTCGGAATGTGGCTCCGGCGAGGTGGTCACGAGTCCACAGCGCTGCCTATAAAAGAGTTTGTGTCGCTCACGGACTACGGGTTGGTGTTTTGAGTGAGTTCGGCCAATGGCTGCCGCTCAGGGTTGGATCAGTGAGGTGAGTATCACAGCACCGGTGAACACCCCCAGGCAAATGAGACCAACCCAAATCGTGAACGGGTCGATGCGGGTAGCTGCACTGAGCTGTTTTGCCGTTTCGCGTCCGGCATCGCTGAGTTTTTCGTTGTTGCTCAGTTGCTCAAAAATCTTTCTGGCCGCCACGTAATTCCCCTCCGCAAATGCCCGGATCGGCTGAGCTAGCGGGTCCTGAGGACTTCGTTTGGATTCAAACCCTGGGTTAGCCATAGCGCCAATCTAGCGGTCCTGACCCCACCTGCCCATCGCAAAGATCGCAGTCTAGGCAGACTGTCAGATGGTTGACGGTCTCTGTCCTAGCTCCTAGCGTGGAGGAAAGTGGTAGAAAGTGGATCCCACTCCCAAAGAACAAGTCGGCTCATGTGAGGATTGACCATGTTCAAAGGGCAGTACGAGCACGCTCTGGACGCCAAGGGGCGTGTTGCTTTGCCGGCTGCCTTTCGTCGAGACCTGAGCGAGCAAGGAGATGAATTGCTGGTTGTTACACCTCACATACAAGCACCTTGTTTGGTGGCCTATCCGAGGTCAGAATGGTTGCGGTTTGAGGATAAGGTAGCAGCCCTGTCCCAATTTGATGCGAGTGCAACTCAGCTGCGTCGTCTGGTGGTTGGTCGGGCCCTAGACTGCTCTATGGATAAGACTGGTCGGATCTTACTCCCGACAACAATCCGAAAAGTCGCAGAGATTGAAAAGACTCTGGTTTGGGTAGGTCAGCTTCGTTGGATTGAAATATGGTCACCAGCCTACCTCAATGGCGTTGCGCCAATGGAAGCGAATGTTCCGGTAACGGAGCAAACGCTAGAGAAGTTGACGGAGTTGGGGTTGTAGGTGCCCGATGGCTGACGTGCATACATCGGTTCTGTTGAACGAAACCGTAGAGGCTCTGCTGCCCAGAGACGGTGGCATTTACTTGGATGCGACTTGTGGCCTTGGAGGGCATAGTGAACGTTTGCTCGCGCGGTGTGGTCCCAGCGGACGGGTATTGTCTGTTGATCGGGATCCGGAGGCCATTGGGCATGCTCGTCAACGACTAGCTCCCTTCGGAGAGCGAAGCATGATTGTTCAGGGACACTTTTCGGCGTTAGCGGAGTTGGCGGTGCAGATCGATTGGGTACCGGCTGACGGTGTGCTTGTGGATTTGGGTGTATCATCTCTGCAGTTAGATACGGCGGATCGTGGCTTTAGCTTCATGAAAAACGGGCCGCTCGATATGCGAATGGGTCCTGAGGTGGGACTTAGCGCTATCGATTTGCTCCAGCAACTAGATGTATCTAGCTTGGCGGCCATCCTTCGGGAGTTAGGGGAAGAGCGCTTTGCAGTCAAAGTTGCTCGGGCGATTATAACTGCTAGGGACGCTGGCGAATTACGGACGACCGGTGACTTAGCTGCCGTAGTTGAACGAGTGCTTGGGGGGCGTCGGGGCGCTACTCATCCGGCAACACGGACCTTTCAAGCTCTTCGGATGGCGGTGAACCGTGAGCTCGATGAACTTCGCGCTCTTCTTGACCGGTTACCTTTTCTCGTTCGTCCCGGTGGTCGAGTGGCGATCATATCCTTTCATAGTTTAGAAGATCGTCTGGTTAAACTCTCGTTTCTTGGACCGAAGCCAACAGACTTTCCTCGGGGGTTACCGGTGGAGCCTCCATCGATTGTGGGACCGTGGAAAGTTATTACAAAAAAGCCTAAGGTGCCTTCCGAGGTTGAATTAGCCGCTAATCCCCGCTCGCGAAGCGCCAAACTACGGGTTGCGGAGCGGCGAATGACTACTGATGAAGGGGAGCGTTAATGAGTCCGAAGCCAAAACATCGTCTTCAAAGATTTATTCTTCCCCGGAGACTTGGTCCGTTTGGAACTGTGCTTACGTTTTTTGCTCCGGTGGTGGCCTCAGCGGTGCTCTTAGTTTGGGCTAGAGTGACCGCGGTTCAACTGGGATATGAGTTGGCTCGGACTCAGGCTGCTCTACAAAAGCTAGAAGAGCAGAACAGGGTCATTGCAACCCAGGTGATTGTGCTCCGATCGCCAGATCGTCTTCGTCGCATCGCAGTTCGACGATTTGGGCTTAAGGCTCCGTCAGCGGAGCAAGTGGTGGTACCTCGAAGCGTTGTTCCTTCTGAGCACCGAAGAAAGGCCACGCGTCGATGAAATCCTCCCGAGATCCTCGTTCACTGGTGGCCCGTTTAGGCTCCCCATCAGCGATTCGAGCTGGTCGCCGTCATGCGAGTGCTCGTGCAACGGAGAGGCAGCAAGGTCGTTCGATACCAACAACTATTGGTGCTCTTTCTTCATCGGCTAAGGCGAAGAAATCTAGACCAAAAAAGAAGAAAGCCCAAAAACCTAATGAAGACAAGGCACGACAAGGTGTGTTGCGGGGAAAGAGGAATTGGCCTCTATCATGGAAGGTTCCTATTCCCCGGTTTGCGGAGCGTATTGACGCCTTGCCACCGTCCCTTAAGGTTCGGCTAATTTCCACAACATTCATCTTCCTTGCGGTGGTGATTGCGGGTCGGGCTATGCAGTTGCAACTCATTGATGGCGAACGGTACCGTCTGCGGGCCGTAGGGCAAGGAACTACCGAGCGAACTATTTCAGGGAAGCGAGGCCGAATCCTCGACCGTCATCGGGTGGAATTGGCCAATTCAGTTGATTCTGAGTCGGTTTACGCGGAGAGGGATAAGCTACACAATCATAAACGAACCTCTAAGATACTTTCGTCTATCCTAGGGATTTCTCAGGCCCGGTTGGCCAAACGTTTCAAAGGTCGTGGATTTGTATATCTTGCCCGTCGTGTCTCCCCCGCGGTTGCTCAGGCGGTTCGTGACGCTGATTTGAAAGGTATTGGTCTTGGATTTGAACCTCGACGAACATACGGAAATATAAGACTGGCTGCTCATATACTTGGCTTCGTGGATATTGATGGTGTGGGCCGCTGGGGTATTGAGCGGACAATGCAAAGAGAGCTCGAAGGGCGCGATACTCGGGTGTTGAGCATTACCGATGCTCTTCGCCGAGCAGTATGGCTTGAAGGATTTGATACTAAACCGGTTCGAGGTAACGATGTGGTGCTGACCATCGATCGGCAGGTGCAGTTTGTTGCTGAAGAAGTCCTTGAGCGAACAGTAAAAGCACAGAAGGCACAAGCGGGGGTGGCGATTGTCCTGGATAGTCCTACTGGAGAGGTTTTAGCCTTAGCCAGTTATCCATCATTCAACCCAAATAATCTATCAGGTAGTAATAGCAATGATTGGCGCAACCGAGGGGTTGAAATCATCTATGATCCTGGGTCGACATCAAAAATTGTAACATTGGCTGCTGCTCTAGAGCTCGAGCATGTATCGCTGGGGACCCTGATCGACTGCGAAGATGGTGAATGGAATATTGGAAATCGCCGGATTCGTGATGCAAATCATTCATTTGGTCTTCTGACAGCAGAAGAAGTCTTCTATCGGTCTTCAAATATTGGTGCTGGCAAGATCGGTTTGCTTGTTGGCAAAAAGAACCTACATCTGTTCTTACGGAAGTTTGGTTTCGGGCGTCGCACAGGTATAGAACTACCTGCTGAGTCAGCAGGTATTTTACGTCCTTCCTCTAGGTGGTACGACGTAGACCTTGTTAATATTTCTTTTGGGCAGGGTTTGTCTGTAACCCCACTGCAAGTCATCCAAGCAGCGAATGTTATTGCCAATGATGGTCTATTGGTTCCGCCCTCCATTGTATTGCAGATAAGTGGTCGGGATAGTTCGTCTTCGAAAGATTTTGTGTCCCAACGAGCGATATCTGTCCGCACTGCGCGCGCTGTCAAGCACGCGATGACAAAAGTTACAGCTCCTGGGGGTACGGCTTTACGAGCGTCGGTGCCAGGGTTTGTTGTTGCTGGGAAAACGGGGACCGCCCAAAAATTTGATCCTCAGATCCGAGCCTATAGTCGGGAAAAGTACGTTGCCAGTTTTGTTGGCTTTGTTCCCGCTGAGTCCCCGAAAGTGACGGTATTGGTTCTCATTGATGAACCTAAAGAGGCTATCTATGGCGGCCCTGTGGCTGGGCCCGCTTTTCGAGAGATCGCGATAGCGGCACTTGCCTCGAAGGAACTATACGCTGCTGAGCCGGTAGCCGAGGCGTGGCTCGATCCAATTTCAAGGCACTCTACGGTTCGTGATGATCCTAAGGCTGAACAGCGTGGAAATCCCGAATTAGCCCTTGAACGTGCAGTGACCGAGCTCACTGCTGAAGTGGGTGTCTCTCGACTCACTGGTTTTGACCCGCCCTTGACCCGCGCGTTGTCTGATGAGGCCCGAGCTTTACTAGGCGAAGCTCTTCCCCGAAAGGGGCGCCCACGCCAGCGACGGACGGCCCGCGGTAAGATTATGCCCGATCTCCGAGGTTTTAGTCTAGGTCAGGCGCTTGACAAGTGTGCGGCCTTGGCAATGGAGCCGATCATATCTGGAACAGGAAAGGTCTATCAACAGAAGCCTCGTCCTGGTGTGCGAGTAGGGGCAAAAGATAAGTGCGCACTTGAGCTGCGACACGATAGTTAGCGGGGCAAGAGGGCACTACGGATGCAAGTAAAACTACAGGAAGTCATCAAAGGGTTAGCTATAGTTGACCGCCGAGGATCGTTAGGCGCTGAAATAACTGGTATTTCTTCCGACTCCCGTAAGGTTGAGCCGGGTCATATGTTTGTGGCGATTCGTGGGCAGGAGCACGATGGGCACGCGCACATTGGAGAAGCTATTGCTCGAGGAGCGGGAGCGGTTGTCGCAGAACGCTGGAACGAGGCTGACGACCGACCGAAAACGACGGTTGATGTGGTTTTGGTCTCCGATGCACGCCGAGCGTTGGGGGTTGTTGCCGCTAATCTCTATGGTCGGCCGACTCGTCGTCTACAGGTGGCGGGGGTTACGGGGACTAATGGTAAAACCACTGTTACTTATCTCTTGGAATCAATCATTCGATCCACTGGCCGTAAAGTGGGCGTTATTGGAACTGTTGGGGTTCGATATGGAGATAAGCACCGTTGCACAAACAATACGACACCAGGAGCTCTAGAGCTCCAGCAAACCCTGGCGCTGATGCTTGAGAGTGGTGTTTCGCATGCGATTTTGGAAGTATCTAGTCACGCATTGCATCAAGAGCGTTGCCACGGCGTAGACTTTAAGGTCGCTGGCTTTACCAATTTCTCTCAGGATCATCTCGACTACCACGGATCGATAGAAGCCTATTTCGAAGCAAAATCCCAATTGTTTTCGGATTTGCTGAGCAAGAGTCGGGCTCGAGGGCGCAGCGCGGTGATCAATATGGATGATCCGCGTGGGGAAGAACTTAGCGCGCTTTGGAAGGGCCGCTCGTTTGGCGTTTCTAGTGAGCGCAATAGCGACGTGGATGTCTCCATCATTCAAGCCAAATTTGGACTCGATGGCATCGAAGCCACACTTCAGACCAAAAAGGGTGTCTGCCAAATCCGTTCCACCCTCGTCGGTGAGTATAACCTCTCCAATATCCTCGTGGCCGTAGGTATGGCGCTGGCTATGGGTTTTTCCACTAAGCGAATCGCGGGTGGCATCAATGCTTTGGAGAGAGTACCTGGGCGACTTGAGCGAGTCCCAGATGGGAACCAACGGGTGGTTTTTGTTGATTATGCCCATACTCCAGATGCGATCGAAAAGGTGCTCGATGCGATCAGGCCTCATGTGACTGGACGAGTAGCCTTCGTATTTGGTGCTGGTGGTCAAAGGGATTCGGACAAGCGTGAATCAATGGGTAAAAGCGTTGGTTCGCGAGCAGAACTGGTGTGGGTCACCAATGACAATCCTCGACGTGAATCGCCGAGGGCTATTGCAGAGCAGCTTGTTGAGGGACTTATTCAGGGTGGACTGAAGCGCTGCGAGGGTGAACAACCATCAGTTGGAGAGTTTGTCATCGAACTCGATCGTATTAAGGCGATTTATCAGGCAGTAGCCATGCTCGAACCGGGTGACGCATTAGTTGTGGCTGGTAAAGGGCATGAGACAACACAAGTTGTCGGTGATCAAACGTATAGTCTTGATGATCGTATTGTTGTTCGTCGAGCACTTGATGGCCATCCGATGGCAGACTTACAACTATCGGACGATGCGGCAGTAGCTTCCGAGGATAGCCCGGAGCCTATCAAAGAAAAGATATTGGTGAATGAGAGGACTCGAGATGAGGAGAGCAATTCGTCATGATCTCCGCCCAAACAATGTTTCGCCGCGAAGAGGTGGTGAATGCCGTTCAGGGGATAGTCATCCAGCAGGGTCACCGGCGTGACGAGTATCTGGGCGTATCCACGGATACGAGGGATGACTTGGAGGGCATGCTCTTTGTGGCTCTTTGGGGGCGAGTGTACAACGCGCATAACTTTCTGGTCCAGGCGGTCGAAGCAGGTGCTGCCGGACTGCTTGTCTCCCGAGAGGCTTTCCACGCCGTGGGCGGTGTCGCGTCGATCTCTAAGGAGGTGGATGTCATCGCCGTGGAAGACAGCTTATGGGGTCTAGGTGAACTTGCAAGTTTTCATCGGGATCGTGTCAACGTACCAGTAATAGGCGTGACCGGCTCCAACGGAAAGACGACAACGAAAGAGATGATCGCGAGTCTTCTTAAACCTCATTGTAATGTTTGGACTACACCTGGGAACTTAAACAACCTCATAGGATTACCGTTCACTCTACTTGCGCTAAGGCCTCATCACGACTGGTGTGTGGCGGAAATGGGCATGAATGCGCGAGGGGAGATCGCTCGCCTGACTGAAATAGCCAAACCTAGGGTACGACTGGTCACCAATATTGGCCCAGCCCATATTGGAGAATTGGGATCATTGGAGCAAGTTGCATTGGCAAAAGGTGAGTTATTCGAAAACCCACAACCGTTGGATGTGGCGGTGGTAAACGTGGATGACCAGCGGGTTGTAGGTCTTAAGGGGCTAGCAGCCTTCCAATGCAAACGAACTTTTGGGAGAGGGCCGGCGGATGTCCAGGTTCATCACACCGAAACCACTCCAAAGGGGCTCCGAATTGTGTTCCAGCTCCAAGGCAAAGAGGGAGAGGTTGCTCTACCACTATATGGTGATCACAATGCTATCAATGCAGCGGGGGCTATCGCCGCGGTCTCGGCGGTTCTTCCGACCCCCCCCTCCTTTTCGAGTTTGCAAGATAACTTTCGGGGTTTGACAACAACAGGGGGGAGACTGAACGTTCGTAACGTTGGTTTGTATACAGTGGTTGATGATAGTTACAACGCAAACTTGGTGTCTGGGCTTTCGGCTATTCGTACCTCAGCTCAGATGGCGGAACGCTCTCGACTCGTGGTTGCGTTTGGAGAAATGTTGGAACTTGGTGAGTTTTCCATCGATGCTCATCGGGAGATCGGACGAGAGTTGGCTCGAGTTGGCGCGGCAGTGGTGGCGGCTTTTGGCTCGGGGGCAGCACCCATCGGTGATGCTTTATCATCGATGACTTCATTTCGACACGAAGTGGATGACTTCTCAGCCCTATCAGAATGGTTCATGACCGAGCTACAAGAAGGTGATGTGATATTGCTTAAAGGTTCACGAGGAAGCCGTATGGAGCGGATTCTCGAATATTTGGAAGGAATGGCCTAGATGCTCTACTGGCTTCTATTTCATGAGCTGGGGATCAACTTTTTCCGCTATCCATCCTCCAGAGTTATTCTCTCGGCTTTATTTTCTCTGCTGCTATCAATCAGGCTGGGACCAATCTTTATACGTTGGCTTCGGCGCATTAAGATCGGTCAGGAAGTACGTGAGAATGGTCCTTCAGGGCATAAGGAGAGAAAGCAAGGTACCCCAACTATGGGCGGTACCCTGATTCTTTTCTGCGCCACGGTACCTACGCTGCTTTGGGCTGATATGACCAATCGCTATGTTTGGTTTGTGCTCATCGTGCTACTTGGATATGGTCTGGTAGGGTTTATCGATGACTACCGTAAGGTTGCGCTTAAGAATACCGATGGGTTATCTGGTCGCCAAAAATTATTAAGTCAGGCAGTATTTGGAACCGTTGCCTTGTTGTTTTTGTTTTGGGCGACGCCTTTTGACTACACCCTGGCCCTTCCTTTCGTGAAACCAGTGACCTATAGCCCAGATATTGGCTGGATGTATTTACCTTTTGGGCTCCTCGTCTTGTTGGGTACAAGTAATGCGGTTAATCTCACCGATGGTCTCGATGGATTAGCGATCGTTCCCACTGTTATTAGCGCCGGGGTATTTTTGGTGCTTGCTTATGCGTCGGGCTCGACCCTTTCCGGTCTTAATCTCGCGGACTATTTGGGCATTCCACACACACCGGGGGTTGCGGAGCTGGCGGTTCTTTGCGCGGGGCTTTGTGGGGCGGGTTTGGGCTTTCTGTGGTACAATGCTCACCCCGCTGAAGTCTTTATGGGTGACGTGGGGTCTTTGGCCTTGGGCGGCGGTTTGGGGGCGTTGGCTATTGCCACCAAAAATGAGATCGTAAGTATGATAGTCCACGGCGTCTTTCTGGCGGAAGCGGTGTCTGTGATTCTCCAGGTTGCATTCTTTAAATTTACCAAGAAGCGTATATTTCGGATGGCACCGCTTCATCACCATTTTGAGCTTGCGGGCTGGCCTGAACCGAAAGTCATTGTTCGCTTTTGGATTGTAGCTATTCTCTTGGCTCTCGCTGGCCTGGCTACACTGAAAGTGCGCTGATGAAGTATGTGTAGGGCGGATGATATAGAATCCTTCCGCAAGCAGTGGGGGTCTCGACCGGTGGCGGTAGTAGGGGCTGGTGTAAGCGGCCTAGCTGCAGCACGCTTGTTGTTGGCACTTGGCGCTGTGGTCCGGATTGTGGACGATCGTCTTGACCTACAGACTGTAGTACCAAGTGGCGTAGATTTTCAGCCACTGGTCAAAGAAAGTCTTGTTGACGTCGGCCTAGTTGTCCTGAGTCCCGGTGTGCCTCGAACTCATCCGGCCTTGGTTGAGGCAGATCATGAAGGACGCTTGGTGGGGGAGGTTGAACTAGCGAGTTGGTTTATTGATGTTCCACTGATTGGGGTTACGGGAACCAATGGAAAGTCTACGACAACTGCCCTACTAGGGCACATATTTCAACGAGCGGACCGGAGGGTATTTATCGGAGGTAACTTTGGTACCCCGCTGAGTGAGCTGGCATTGGGTGAGCTTCGCTCTAAGGCTCCCACGGTGGATTTCGCGGTCGTGGAGCTTAGCTCCTACCAGTTGGAGTCGGTAGAACGCCTTCGATTGTGGGTTGCGGTCTGGCTCAATATTGAGCCAGACCATCTGGATAGATATCCAGGGTTTGAGGCGTATGTAGCGGCCAAGGCGCAAATTTTTCAATGCGTGGCGCCGGACGGTCTGGTTGTAGCATCTGGTATGGATCCGGTGATTGCTCACCATGCGGAGCAAGCCGCTGCTAGGGTACGTTGGTTTAGAGTTGGGGAAGAAGAGGCCGAGAAGGATGGTACCATGGTTAGCATACGTGATGCTGCCGCTCGAAGAGGTGACGAGGTGTATCTTATTCGTGGCGCTGGTTTGCTTGGTGAGCATAATTACGAGAACGCAGCAGCAGCGATAGAGGTTGGTCGTTTCGTTGGTATATCATCCAATCTTTTGCAGAAAGCCCTCGATGACTATTCACCGCTTGAGCATCGGTTGAAGCTGGTACACGTTGCTAACGATGTTAGATGGTTTGATGATTCAAAAGCTACTAACATCGCGGCGGCGGTACGGGCGGTTAAAGCAATGGATAGGCCCACAATTTTGATCTTGGGAGGCCGAGACAAGGGTGGAAGCTGGACGCCGCTTGTAGAAGCTACCGGTGGAAGAGTGTCTCGGGTTTTGGTGATTGGTGAGGCTAGCTCAATTATTGTTCAGGCGTTTGGTTCAAGTCAGTCGGTAGAAACAGCGGGCACGTTGGAGCAAGCAGTGAGGCGGGCGTTTGAGCTTGCTCAACCAGGATATGCGGTGCTGCTTGCTCCGGCATGCTCGGCATTTGATCAGTTTGCTAACTATGTAGAACGTGGCGATGTGTTCATTCGCCTGGCCCGGGCTGCTGGGTGCAGTCAATGAGGGAGCGTAAGGGTAGTAAGGCACCAACAATGATGCCGATGCCAGCGGACATGAGCGCCGAAGACGTTGGGCAAGGGGTAGACCGCGGAATGGCACTGTGTGCTGCCTTTTTGTTGTTGATAGGTGTGGCGGCGGTCTACAGCGGAAGTGCGGTGCTCGCGGCCGAGCGGTTTGGAAGTTCTACTTACTTTCTGACTCGTCACTTAGGTGCGGTACTCGTAGCTATTTGTATTATTTTTGGTGTGCTTCGGTGTCCGCTTGAGTGGTGGAGTCGGGTGGCATACCCACTGCTGTTCGTTTCTTTTGTACTATTAGTAATAACCGTCACAACGTCCGCGGGGTCCTCTGCTAACGGGTCGGAGAGATGGTTGCAGATTGGCTCTTTTCGGTTTCAACCGGCAGAGTTGGCGAAGTTCTCAGTGGTTATCTATCTGGCGCACTCGCTTGCCAAAAAGCGAGAGCAAGCAAAAACCTTTTCCATGGGATTTTTACCGCATGTGGGTGTAGTAAGTGTTCTTGTGTGCTTTGTCCTCAAGCAACCCGATTTGGGTACGAGTGTTGTGATCTATGCAACGCTTGGTACTATGCTGTTTGTGGCTGGCACTAGAACTGCGTACCTGGTGCTTGCTACGTTGGGTGCGGCACCCGTATTGCTTTTGTATCTTCGGTATTATCCTCATGCTTGGCGGCGTATTCAGGTGTTTTTCGCTCCAGAGTCCGACCCTACGGGGGCTGGCTACCAGGTCTACCAGTCGTTAGTAGCGTTTGGTTCGGGCGGGATGTTTGGGATGGGACTCGGTGGGGGGAGCCAAAAACTATATTTTCTACCGGAACCTCATACAGATCTCATCTATGCTGGCATTGGGCAGGAACTTGGTTTTTTTGGTGCTTGTTCGGTCCTAATGGCATTTGTATTGTTGGTGTGCCGGGGCTTGACGGTCGCAAGTCGCCTTCCTTGCCGGTTTCCGATGTTTTTAACGTTCGGTTTGGCCACATCCGTTGGAATTCAGGCGTTCATTAATATGGGAGTAGCTGTTGCTTTACTGCCGACAAAAGGGTTGACCTTGCCGCTAGTGAGTTTCGGGCGGAGTTCGATGGTGGTGTCCGCGTTGTCGGTGGGTATTCTTCTTCGAGCGAGTACGGAGGAGATTACCTACCGAAGGTCTCGGGGAAGGGGACCGCGGTTAAAATAGTCATGAATGGTCGTGGAACCTCAATCACGAAGTGCGAAATGGGACGAAAACTTACCATCACCGGAGAAATGATAGATATTGGTATAGAGCTTAAAGGCAAATTGGATGAGTAGTCGCGCAATCGGAATGGCCCGTTTTGTAAGCCGGGTACATCTTGTTGGCATCGGTGGTATTGGTATGTCGAGTATTGCCGAGGTGCTCTTGAGT
This sequence comes from Myxococcales bacterium, assembly GCA_019634385.1. Taxonomy (GTDB): domain Bacteria; phylum Myxococcota; class Kuafuiibacteriia; order Kuafuiibacteriales; family Kuafuiibacteriaceae; genus JAHQVK01. The sequence continues at coordinate 23,769 of JAHQVK010000061.1, forward strand.
TTAGGTTATGCGGTCTCCGGCAGTGATATTTGCTCTTCCGAGTTGGTTGAACGGCTGAAACGACTCGGAGCGATTGTGGATCATGCTCACCGAGCAGAGAACGTTGCGGAAACAGACGTTGTGGTGGTTTCGAGCGCCGTTAAAGAAGCGAATGTGGAGGTTGTTGAAGCCCGTCGACGAGGGATTCCTGTTGTTCGTCGGGCTGAGATGCTTGCGGAACTCATGCGATTAAAGTTGGGGATTGCGGTGGCGGGCGCTCATGGCAAGACCACAACCACGTCGATGATTGCGAGCATCCTGGAACACGCTCAAAAAGATCCCACAGTTGTTGTTGGTGGATTGTTAAATCGGAGTGGTTCGAATGCGCTGTTCGGTGCAGGTCCCTACATGGTTGTGGAGGCTGATGAGTCGGATGGTAGCTTTCTCCACTTGTCGCCAACCATCGCGGTTGTGACAAATATTGACACTGAGCATTTAGATTTCTACTCGGGCGGTCTCGAGGAGATACGTGAGGTCTTTCATAGGTTTGTCGAACGACTACCCTTCTATGGTTTGGCTGTATTGTGTCTGGATCATCCAGAAGTTCAGATGCTGCTCAAAACGTTAGATCGACGAGTGTTTACGTACGGTCTTAGTCCGCAAGCGGATGTGCGCGCAAAGCATATTGAGGTTGAGGGCTCGTCGCTACGTTTCGAGGTGGTCGTGAGAGGTCAGTCGCGTGGTATCTATCGGTTGATTATGCATGGCGAGCACAATGTGTTGAATGCATTGGCGGCCCTCGCTGTAGCAGAAGAGCTTGGTGTGGCCCCGGAACAGGCCCGAATTGGCCTTGAGCGGTTTGCAGGGGTTGATCGCCGATTTTCTATTCGTGGTGAAGTAGGTGGGGTGATGGTGGTAGATGACTATGGACATCATCCCACCGAAATACGCGCTACTTTGGAAGGAGCCAGAAAGGGATACCCTGAACGTCGACTTGTGGTGATTTTTCAGCCTCATCGATTTAGTCGCACGACTTCATTGCTACAAGAGTTTGGCAGAGCATTTCATGAAGCGGACGAAGTCTTTGTGCTGCCGATCTATGCAGCCGGTGAGACTCCCCTGCCAGATATTGATCATCAGACCGTTGTGCAAGCTATGAAAAGTCAAGGCCACCGCTCAGCGAAGATTCTATCGAACCTGAAGGAAGCGGCAGCAGAGCTTATGGGGCGACTTCGAGCTGGGGACTTGTTGATGATTTTTGGGGCCGGGGATGTTGGGCAGTTAGCGCCCAAGCTTTTGGATGAACTTACTCGGGGTTCGAACAAAGAACGTGAGTGATGATGCGTCTTTTGGAAAGATGAGCTGGATAATCGGTACGCTTTGGAACGAATTACACTAGCGCTTTAGCACGTCATGCGGTATTTCACGCATGAAGAGAGAACCGAGTTGTCAAACTTCGCACTCTAACTTGGATGCGGTTGTATGCCGGGTAGAGTGAGCGTGGAGTCGAAAATCCCTGAGGTTTCTGGGACGTTGCACACGCCATAATATGGCGCACATAGCTCACCAAGTTTCACTAGCGTGAGGTGTTTTGCTAGGTGAACCGATTAGCGAGACTCACGGTAAGTAGGAACGGGTAGTAGAGGGAGGTTCAGCCATGGCGACAAGAGAAAAGAAAGTGGCTGGAGTTCGTTCGCCTCCGAATACAGCGTTTTCTACTGTGCGGAGAGTAGTGTTCGTAGTCCTACTGTGGGGAGGGCTGTTGGGTGTTGGCTTCTTCTTACGTGAGCAAGTGCTTAAGGATGACAAGTTCACTTTATCGCAGGTGATGGTGCGCAAGCTTCACCGCGCTTCCGAAGCGGATGTCTTTGAGCGGTCTGGTCTACGGGTTGGGGACAACTTGTTTATGATTGATATTGCAGCGGTTGAGCGGCGTTTGGCCAACTCGGGATGGGTTCGAAAAGCAAAGGTTAGTCGTATTTTTCCGAGCACTATTGGTATCGATATTGAAGAGTTTCAACCAGTGGCTTTGGCTGTGCTGGGAGAGTTGTTTTATTTGGACGAAACAGGCAGAGCTTTTCGCCCATATTTACCTGGTGAAGAGATTGATCTTCCGGTTCTCGTGGGTCTTGATCGTGAAGGTTATGAACGAGGAGCCCCGGCTGTGATGGATAAGATACAGGTGGGCTTAGAGTTCATCCGGGTGTGGCGTAGAGTTTTTGCTTCGTCTGGATCGGTATTACGGACTATTGAGGTGGGAGCAGTCGGCTTAGTCAGCTATACGGATCAGCACGGAACAGAGGTGTTTGTAGGTCAATCTCCTTGGGAAGAGGCGTTGGAAGATGCTCGAGATATGCTTCGCGAGTTTGAGCCAGCATCGCTTGCCACGATGTATCTCGGTCGCGGACGTCGTCACGGACGCATTACCGTCAAACTTCGGAATGAGTCTGTGGGTGATTGGGACCGCTCCGGCAATGGATACGAGGGGGGGAGATGACGAGAGCACATGATATAGTTGTTGGGCTCGATGTAGGCACAACTAAAGTCTCGGCGATTGTGGGCGAAATGGTAGGCGACGCCGTGGGTGTTATCGGCGTGGGTACATCTCGCTCTTCGGGCCTTCGCAAAGGGGTGGTCATTAATATCGAGGAAACGGTTCGGTCGATACGACAGGCCGTTGAAGAAGCTGAGCGTATGGCTGGCGTTCAAGTGCGTTCAGTGTTTACGGGTATTTCGGGCGGGCATATTCGCGGCTTTAATTCTCATGGTATTGTGGCGGTAAGTGACGATGAGATTACCCAAGAGGATGTGTCCAGGGTCATTGATGCTGCGCGAGCGGTGGCCATACCTCTTGATCGTGAAGTGTTACATATCTTACCTCAGGAATATGTTATCGATGATCAGGATGGCATTCGTGAACCAACTGGCATGCATGGGGTTCGACTGGAAGCCAAGGTTCATATTGTAACGGCGGCGGCAAGTTCTGCACGCAACGTTATTCGTTGCGCTAATCATGCGGGACTTGAAGTAGATGCGATTGTTCTACAACAGTTAGCTAGCGCAGAAGCTACGCTTACCCAGGATGAAAAAGACCTTGGGGTTTGTTTGATAGATATTGGTGGGGGCACGGCGGACATTGCGTTATTCTCAGATGGTGCTATTGTTCACACTTCCGTTCTGCCGCTGGGCGGAAATCACGTAACGAATGATATTGCTCTTGGCATGCGGACGCCGCAGCAAGAGGCGGAGCAGTTAAAAAGAAGACATGGCTGCGCACTCGTTGAAAATGTCGACCCGCAGGATCTAATTGAGGTTCCTTCTGTGGGTGGAAGAGAGCCACGACCACTTTCACGTCAAATCTTATGTGAGATTATTGAGGCGAGGGTGGAAGAGATTTTTCAGCTGGTGAAGACCGAGATTCGGCAAACTGGCTATGAAGATCTTCTGGCAAGTGGAGTAGTTCTCACTGGAGGAACCTCGATGCTTGATAGTATAGCGGACGTCGCTGAAGAAGTCCTAGGTCTGCCTATCCGTTGTGGAGCTCCTTCGGGAGTCACCGGCATGGTGGACGAGGTAAATAGCCCTGAGTTTGCAACGGGGGTAGGACTGGTTCGGTACGGCTCGCGTAATTCTGGACGTCGAACGCCAAGAATGGGTGAATCGGGTATTCTTTCCCGTGCAAGCCACAAAGTTCGTCATTGGCTCGGCGGAATCTTCTGAGAGAGGAAAGTATGTTCAAGTTCGAAGACGACCAGATGACGTCGGAAGCCATGATTAAGGTCGTCGGTGTTGGCGGCGGCGGAGGCAATGCTCTTACCACAATGATCGACTCCGGCCTCGAGGGCGTGGAGTTTATCGCTGCCAACACGGATCTTCAGGCTCTTCAGCGAAATCCTGCTACATGCAAGATTCAGCTGGGTGCTTGTCTGACTAAAGGCCTAGGAGCGGGAGCCAATCCTGAAGTTGGGCGAAACGCTGCTTTGGAAGATCACGACCGAATCGCTGAGGTATTGGGCTCCCCAGAAATGGTGTTCATTACCGCTGGTATGGGTGGTGGGACGGGTACGGGGGCTGCTCCGGTCATTGCTGAGGTCTCCCGCCAAAACAACGCACTGGCGGTAGCGGTGGTCACCAAACCTTTTGCTTTTGAAGGACGCCGTCGTCAAAGGCAGGCTGAAGAAGGTATTAAGGAGCTACACGGAGTAGTAGACACACTTATCACTATTCCCAACAACAAGCTTCTGTCCATAGCTGGTGATGAGATGTCGATGCAAGATGCATTTCGGAAGGCCGATGAGGTTTTGCTTAATGCGGTCCGGGGAATATCAGACCTCATCAACGTATCAGGACTCATCAATGTTGACTTCGCTGATGTGAAAACCATCATGTCGAATCAGGGGCTGGCGTTGATGGGTACCGGCACTGGGCGAGGGGGTACGCGAGCGGTGGATGCCGCGCTTTCCGCCATTCATAGCCCGTTGCTAGATGATGTTCGCATTGATGGGGCCATGGGGATTCTGATCAATATAACCGGTGGACCCAGTGTCCGATTGAGTGAGATCAATGCAGCAGCGGAGACGATCGCGGAAGCCGCTCACGAAGATGCCAACATCATCTTTGGCTCGGTGGTGGACGAAGAAATCGAAGATGAAGTACGCATTACGGTGATTGCTACCGGGTTTGAGGAGGGTAGACGAACCTCCCGAATGAACAGTCAGCAGTCGCAAGGGCGTCCATCTCGTCGATTGCAGTCGGCAGCGGTGGCTAATGGAACCGGAGAGCAAGCTTGGGGAGGCCAACTGGATCTCCCACCGGCGTTGCGAGAACCGGTGGGTGCGGCTACGGTTTCGGATGGGGACCTGAATACGACTGCTCACCGACGTTCTCGAATGGAGCCCGAAAATCGTATTGCGCTTGATATTCCTACCTTCCTGCGCAGAAATCCGGATTGATTATTCCCCCTAGAGCTCTGGGTTAGTCATTCCAACGGACATTAGCAGCCGTTGTGAGGCTGTTGTCAGCGCATGCCGCCGGTGGTTCTTTAATCGGTTGCATCTTTTCGGACATATGCCCTTTTCCCGCGAACCACGGCCATTAACAGTCGCTTTAAAGGCTGTTGTTAGAGCACGCCGTCGATGATGCTCCAACCTGTCACATCTCTACTGATACATTTCCTCCTCACACGAACCAATGGAAATTAACGGTCGCATTGAGGCTGTTTTCAGCATATGCGCTTTAATGGTGCTCTAATAGGGCGCATCTCTGCTTATGTATGTTTTAGGTGCACGAACACTAGTGTTGCCTACCCGCTTCGAGAATTACCGTCGGAAGGACTGACTAGCAGAATATCTTTGATTGGCTGCCTCCGTGACCAGGTTGGTCGCCTCCGTGACCAGCAGCCGGTCTCTGGGCCTGAGATGATCTAACCCGATGTTGGTTACGTTCCGTTCTCGAATCGACGCTCAAGCAGTTGTGTACCTTTGGTCTGTAAAGGGAGTTCGGATGATACATTGAGTGGATGATACTGGAGTGATTGCGTAGCAGTACGGGATATATTGTGGGCTGATGGCTGCGTTGTACTCTGCGTACAGCTATGGGTAAGGTACGATACACTACAGGGTTATGGTGCCTAATCTTCCCGCTTTGGGGTATCAGAGGTCGATGTATACCCCCGCTGAATCCGTCCGATCAGGCACGAGACCAACTCATTGCGGTGATGGACGGGTGTGCTTAAGAAGTGGTGAGCAACTGTTCATAACTACTATTCGCTCCTTGGCAGTAGCAGGTGTGGGTACATGGCGTTGGATGGTTCTGATAGCCCTAGGGCTTCAAATATCTTGGGGATGTGCTGCGTCATCGGTCAATGCAACACGTGCTCATCAAGCGATGGTGGATATCGGCCATCAGGAGCTTAAAGAGAGACGACCTGTGGAGGCTTTGAAGCACTTGGAGCAGGTCTTAGCGGAAGACTCTAGCAACAGTGCCGCACACGAACTAACGGGACTCGCTTATCTTCAACTTGGTCGGATGAACAGAGCCCAAGTACATCTTGAAGCGGCTATTCAGCATAATGACAAAAACTCAAACGCGAAAAACACCTTAGCGGTGGTGCTGTTAGAACTAAAGCAGTGTGATCGAGCTTTGGGACTACTCCGGGAGGTTGCTGAGGACGTTTACTACGTCAAGCAAGATTATGTACAACATAACCTTGCTCAATCGGAAGCTTGTTTGGGAAATGTAGGCGAAGCATTGAGCAGACTGGATAAGTTAACGAGAACTAGTCCTCGGTTTTGTCTAGCATATCTCACAATGAGTGAAATAGCCTCCAAGACGGGTAGGCATGAAGAGACGGTGGAAGCTTGCGAGAGTTTTCGTGACTATTGTGTTCGCGACGAAGAAGTCGGAGCGTCGGTCCCCAGTGGCTTGAAAGCTACTTGCGATTTAAGAAAAGGCCGAGCTTATGTCGCTATTGGGGATATTGAATCAGCTCGCACGGCGCTATCCCGGTGTAGTCTCGCAGAAGTTACAAAAAAAGCTTGCCGGGAGGCCCTCCAACGTTTGCCCCCTTGACGAGTTCTATCGGAAAGAGGATTGCTGAACTATGCCGGTGCAACTCACTCCCGAATCTAGCCCAGTGGCGAATGAACTGAAGGCGGCAATTTCTATGGCGGATATTTCCCTAGATGAGCTTTCTGAGACTACCAAAGTGCCACGCACAACCATTCGGTATCTCTTAGGCGAGCGAGTCTCCGCGATACTTCCAGAACGGGTGTATCTGCGTGGTCACCTGGGAGTTTTAGCGATATCGCTCGGCGCGGACCGAACGGCATTAGAGTCAGCATTTGATGCAACCTTTCCCCTGGTTCAAGAACAACAGGCCATGCCGGTTGCTCAGACTCGGTTTCGTTCGCAGTCTATGGCCGTGGGGGCAGCTCTCGGTGGTGTGGCGTTGCTATCCGTGGTTGCCGCGCTGGTGTCGGCTCTAGGTTGAGTCGGATTGAGCGCACAGTTCTTGGAATCATTGTTGGTCGGGTAGAGGTTGGTGAGGCGGACCTGGTGGTCCATCTTCTCACTCAGCAAGGGCGTTGTTCGGTCTTTGTTGCTGCTGGTCGTAAGTCGAGGCGTCGTTTCGGGGGGACTCTCGAGTTATTTACCACCATTCAGGCGGAACTCGGTAAACAGCGTCACAGTGGACTATCTCCACTCTTGGGCAGTGAGTACCGGGTGGGGCGACGGGCCTTGGCGAATGATTTGGAATGTTTTGCGCTAAGTTCTTTCGGGTGTGAATTGTCGGAGCGACTTGCGCCCGAAGGGGCGCCCACAGAACTTATGGAGCATCTCGAGCAGTTGCTCGATACCTTATTGCTTCATCCAGCATCGCTGGTTCTACGTCGTGTCTTTGAGTTAGGCGTTCTTGGAGCTCTAGGCTCTCAACCTCAACTGACAGGGTGCCCAGTATGTGGGCGGACCGGTTGGCACCTGGATCTGGTGCACGGCGGAGTGTTCTGTGGGGCGCACCAACAGGCAGCGACGCGCATTGGACCCAAGACCTTGGCGTGGCTTCACCATGTGACCCAGCATGGATTGGTTGATGTGTTGGGGCCACTTACTGCGGAAGAGGCCGTTCGCGCCGCTAAGGCGGTCGGGCGGAGTCTTGATCGGGTATGGTCACGCCTTGTCGAACGTCCGCTCCGTTCCATGTCTCTCCTGGCATCACTAGGATTGTAAATAGACCAACAATTTCTCGGTGGCAGTGTCTGTGTAGTTGGCCGGCAGTGCGATGGAGTGATAGCTCGAGCCAATGGGCGCTAAGAAGCGAACCACCCCCGCGGCAACCTTTCAGGAGCTCAAGCTTCGACTCATGACGTTCTGGGCCGAGCAGGGATGTCTTTTAACTCAGCCTTTTGATGCAGAGAAAGGCGCGGGCACCTACAATCCCAATACCTTTCTTCGAGCGATCGGTCCGGAACCGTGGCGTGCGGCCTATGTAGAGCCGTCACGGAGGCCGACGGACGGTCGATACGGTGAAAACCCAAATCGGTTGTACCGTCACCATCAGTTTCAGGTGCTGCTCAAACCTTCGCCACCGGATCTACAGGGATTGTACCTGGACTCTCTTCGAGCCATTGGCATCCACCCCGAGGCACACGATATTCGGTTTGTCGAGGACAACTGGGAGTCGCCCACTCTCGGGGCGTGGGGTCTTGGTTGGGAGGTCTGGGTGGATGGGATGGAGGCGACCCAGTTTACGTATTTTCAGCAATGCGGAGGGTTAGAGTGCCATCCGGTGTCAGGGGAACTGACCTATGGGATGGAGCGACTCGCGATGTACCTTCAGAACATCGATAATGTGTACGATCTCGTATATGCCCCGGGTGTCCGATACGGGGAAGTCTTTCGTCAGGACGAAATAGAGTACAGCAAGTTTTCTTTCGAGCACCTCGACGTATCTCTGTATGGGGAGCTTTACGAGCGGATGGAAAAGGAAACGGAACGCCTAGTGAGTTTAGGACTCGTTGTGCCGGCTTACGATCACCTACTCCATGCGGCCCATGCGTTTAATGCTTTGGATGCCAAGGGAGCAATTTCTGTGACCGAACGACAGGGCTACATCCTCAGAATTCGGGACCTGGCCAAGCTTACGGCTGAAGCTTACTATCAAAGCCGCGAGTCGCTCGGGTTTCCGCTCGGCCAAGCTGTAGTGAGTGAGTCGTCCTCTGAGGATCGGAGTGTCTTTGACGTTCGGACCAAGACGTTGCAGTCTGCAGCGTTGTCCTCTACGAAAGAGGCCATTTTCTTTGTTGAATTGGGTACCGAAGAGTTGCCCGCCAAGGAAATTGAGTCGGCGGCCAAAGCGTTCTCAGAGGGCATTTGTCAGCGCTTGAAGGCTCTCCATCTCCCGCACGGCTCTCCGGCGGTTTTTAGCACTCCGCGACGCTTAGCTCTTCGCATTCCCCAGGTACCTCGTCAGCAAGAAGATGTAGTGCTGGAAATTTCGGGCCCACCGGTATCCGCGGGCTTTCGTGATGGCAAACCCACGAAAGCGGCAGAGGGATTTGCTCGCTCTCATGGTTTGACGGCTTCTGAATTAGTACGCCGCCAAACGCCGAAAGGAGAATATCTATTTGCGGTGATTGAACAACGGGGCCGAGCAACAGCGGAGCTGTTACCTGAGGTCGTGGAACAAGCGCTGAGCTCTCTCAGTTTCACCCGAAGTATGCGATGGGGTACGGGGTTGGTGACTTTTGCTCGGCCGGTAGTGTGGCTAGTTGCGAGCTATGACGGTGAGGTTCTGCCCGCAGAGTTTGCTGGAGTGCACTCCGGTGCCAAAAGTCGGGGTCATCGGTTTTTGGCCCCTCAGACTATCTCGTTGGTAGATGCTCCGGACAGGTATGAAGAGCGGCTTCGGACGCATAAGGTCATGGTCTCTCCAACCGAAAGGCATAACTATATTCTCGAGCAAGCACGAGCAAGGGCGAAAGAAGTTGGGGGGAGTATACTTCACCATGACGCCTTGCTCGATGAGATTACTCATTTGGTAGAGTGGCCGGTGGTCCTTCGTGGAGACTTTGATGCCAGTTTCCTAAATGTTCCCAAAGAGGTGCTAATTTCCGAAATGGTTGAGCACCAGAGATATATCCCGATCGTTGGCCAAGACAATCAATTGTTACCGTACTTTGTGGTTGTCGCTAATACGAACGTGGAGAATCCTCAGCAAAGTCTTAGTGGCTACCGACGGGTTTTGACTGCTCGCTTTTCAGATGGCACATTCTTTTTTGCAGAGGATAAGAAGCGTGCACTGATTGACCGGGTAGATGATCTTAGTAAGGTGCGTTTTCATCGGTCCTTAGGTACTATTTACGATAAAGTTGTGCGGTTTACCCAACTGGGATTGGTCCTGGCCGAATTGTTACATGGTCACCAAGGTATACCGCCTCTAGAGATAACCAAGGATCAGGTTGCCGACCCATCTAAACTTTGGGAGATGGTGAGTGGTAGTCAACCATCTCGCTTGTCGTTTGGGGGACGGCTGGCTCGCTCTGCGTATTTAGCTAAAGCGGATCTCACCACGTTGATGGTCTTTGAGTTCCCTGAACTTCAGGGTGTGATGGGTTCGGAGTACGCAAAACATGACCAAGAGCCCGCCGATATTGTTCAGGCAGTTAGAGATCACTATTTACCCCGGGGAGCGGATGACGAGCTGCCAGAGGGTATGGTGGGGGCCTTGATTGGTTTGGCCGATAGACTCGATACGCTGGTAGGTATTTTTGCGGTGGGCAAAGGTCCTTCAGGAGCTGCTGATCCCTTTGGTTTGCGGCGGGCGGCGTTGGCAGTGATTCGGATACTCCGTCAGCGAGAGTGGCACATATCTTTGGAAACGGTGGTTGATCGGGCATTGGTTCTGTTGGGCGATCGGCCAAAGAAGGTTGGGAGCGATGTGATAGATGAGGTGTGTTCATTTTTTCGAGCTCGTCTCAAGGCGGCGTTGATGTCAGAAGGGATTCCGACCGACGTTGCGGAAGCGGCATTGGCTGCAGGTATGGATGATATGGTTGATGCCGCTCATCGAGCTCATGCTTTGGCCCGTCTTCGAGCGACGACGGAATTTGCTCCGATTGCGGAGACATTTAAGCGGGTGGCAAACATTCTCAAGGGAGAGATTTTTTCGTCACCAACTCGGGAAGACCTTAGAGATGGGGCGGAGCAAGCACTTTTTGATGCGCAGGTTATCGTGGACGATAGGGTGAAGACGGCGATGGAGAGTCGTGCTTTTGAGACCGCATTGAGTACACTTGCGGAGCTACAACCGGTGGTAGACGGTTTTTTTCAAGCGGTTATGGTTATGGCGAAGGAACCTAGAACTCGAGCCCGTCGACTGGGTCTGTTGAGCATGACCTATCAGACATTTGCACCGCTTGCTGACTTTACAAAACTATCGTGAGTTCCGATAGTTTCCTCAGGTAGAGGCCCAATCTGTTGCGCGAGAGCCACAAATTGTTGGCTGGTCTTGGCCCCCAACACTTGCTTAGCGTTCCATATCGTTTGCGCGAGAAGGTTATTCTTCAGGGCTTTTCGGGGGGCCTTACGCCCTTTTCTGATACTGTGCTTAATTTCGAGTAGGATATCGCTTAGTCGCTCTTCGATGAGCGTGGCAAGTTGTTCGCACGCGAGGGTCTCCTCGGTGGCATTGGTTGGTATGGATAAAGTATATGATGAAGAGGTACAACCAGTGGGGCTCAAAGATTGAGACCCAGGGTGGCTTTGCGCCCACTGGTAGGCGTCATAGAGGATCTGAGGGCTAATGGAGTCAAGTTGAGCTTCAGCGTTGTCGATGAACGGTGTGTCGCCGGTTCGTGAGAGTGGAATGGTCCTCGATGATGATGGGGATATATCAAGGCCGGACTGTCGGAGTAACTCGACCGCTCGAAGAAGTATAATACAGTATTCTACCAACGTAGGCCATGGGGTGGGGGTTTCAAGTTCTCCTCGTCGAAAAATGAGCAGGTCAATAGCTAAGATATGTCTCGGTAGCTGAGTTATCTGTTGTTGAATGGCTTGAAGGCCGCAAGACATAGACGAGTACGGTCCACAATTCATGCCAGTACGGAGCATAGTCTGGAGCGCTAACATTTTCGTTGTACCGTTCTTGTACAGAGCGAAATTCGTTCACAGGACGGCTAGTGATATTCAGAATGACTCGGGAAGATATAAGATGAAATTGCCATCGGGTCCGGTTGTGTCGCGGGTCCACGGGATGGGAGTATTTCCTATTGTTCGAAAGGCGGACACACTGATTTCTTCTACCGGTAGACCATCGGCGATTATCCTTCCGGGGATGGGTGTAGTTTTTTCAAGCAATAGAGTTGGGACGGCCACGGTGGGGGTTCTTTTGGGAATAGTTAGGCTTTTGGTTATGATGGCCGGGGGTTGTTCCACCGATTCGGCTTTGATCAGATAATCTCCGGCATCAACATAAGCTTCGTACGCTCCGGCTTGATCGGAAAAGACCGTCACCGAATGATTATCTTTGTTCACCGGATAAAAAGAAATCTCAGCAAATGCTTCCCTGGTGTCGAGAAGGCTGCTGAGTGCACCATGAACTCGGGTTCGTTGATCAACTTTGATTTCGATCTCCATTGTAGATTGATCGTTGATATCCCGGAGATCGAGTTGCTCTGTGTGTCGTGCGAACCTAGATTGTGCCGGTGTTTCTACGATAATATCATATACTGCCTGAAAAACAGGAATTTCTGTGCGGTTTCCGCTTTCTACTCGTCCCTCCATATTGGAACGACCGACAACAGTGTAGCTTTGTCCGTCACTATCCATGTTGGTGGACATTTGGGCAGAGAGGACCACTCGAGCGTTGGTAATTGCCTCCAGAGTTTCGTCCTCACCTGGGCCGTATATATCAATGACTACTGTCCCTCTGCTGTCGGTGTTGGTTTCCTCTAGATAGATATCTTTGTTCCGATCTTCGCTGGTGGGAACTCGGATAATTTGCTCAAACTGCCACGATGCATCTTCTGTGGGAGGAAGGTTTGCGGTGAGACGGAATGTTGTGTCCGTTGAATCGGGTAACAGGATAGAATATGCTCCGTCGGTATCAGTGACACTAGTCGTTGAGAGGAGGTCGGTCTCGGTGCCAGTTGCTTGAACTGTTACATTACTATAGGTGATATCTGGACGCCCAAGGCTACGAACTATGCCTTCTAGTTTTCTGAATTGCTCAGGAAGTACCACCTCTTTGAGTCGAGGGCCATCTCCAGGTTGGACAATAAAGTTTGTGGTTTCGAGTGCTGGCCACGTGTCATCTAGTGGTGTTACACGGATAGTATAGGTGTTTGGAGGGAGGGGTGCGACGAGGATTTCGCTTACTCGATGGGGGTAGGTTAGAACTAGATTACGATTAGGGATGCTGTTCTCGGGCTGAAATGCAATATCGGCGTCAATCCGCTGGCCATCATAGGTGGTTACGATCATCTCGTAGGCCACAGGCACTGGTAATCGGATACGCCATGGCTCGGACTGAGGGACGTGGATGTCAGTAAGTTGGTTGTTGACCAGGCTACTTCCTGGAGGGGGACGTAACTCTAAATCAAATCGCCAGTCGGAGTTGTTGTCCGGGGGGCTATTCGGGATCTGGGTAGAATCCATGTCTTTGCCACAACTACTTAGGAGGGCTAAGGTACAAAGGTATCCGCGAATGGTCGTTCGCGGACGGAGTTTGTGATAGTTACACTGGGCAAGATTCACGGACACGCTCCACCGGGGACAAATTTCAGCGTCCATCTGACTTCCACCACACCATAGTCTCCATCAGGGATTCGACCAAAATCGAGGTTAGTGGGAGGTACGTTAATATCGTCGATCGGGTTGTCTATGCTGTCGGCCACGTCGTCTCGCCACTGCGGAGCGTCGGTGACGAAGAAACTTAGAATGGGGGTGGTATCCTCAGACGGTTCTTGTCCGTCCACACCGTAGTCCGTTGAGATGATTCTTAGTCGGGTCCGGGTGGCACTTCCAGGAGCTCGTGCAGGCAGGGCAAAGCCTTCACCAATGGGGGTGGCGCCGGGGAGGCGATTGTTGACTACCCATCGACCCTGGAGCTGTTGATCGTTGTGGTCTATAATATCGTTTACCTCGATGTAGAAATTGGTGCATCTAAGCCCAAACTGAATGAAGGGTTCGGCCGGGATGAGGGTGTCTAGCTCAATGTGCGGGGGGTAATTGGGTGGATCTTGCACAAACTCTTCCGGAGGCAGGATACACGCTGCGCTAAAGATTCCACTGATCATAGCCGTAGTTAAACAGTACCATCCCAGCGAATTTCGTGCCAGTTGAGGGAGAGTCTGGATTTGAGGAATGCAAGCCAGCACCAGCTTGATCCAAGGGATATAGGCTAAAAACCAAGACATGAATGTCAGCCCTGGTTAGGAGGTGACGAATATTCACCTCGGTGGAGAGAAAGAGGGCACATAGAAAAGCTCAGTAGTGATGGGTGGTACGTCAAAGCGGATAAATCAGACCTCAGAACCGTTTAGGCGTTCGAGATGCCGGAAAATTGTTCGGGGGTCGACACCCAGCTCTTTGGCCGTGCGGGTTCGGTTGCCCCCGTTCCGCTCCAAGATTCGTTGAATATACTCTCTCTGAAATTGCTCCTTGGCCTCAGCCAAGGGCACAACCTCCTCGACGTGTTCGGGATGGAGTCCTAAGTCTTCTGCCTCCAGTTGGGTACTATCGGTCATGACAACCGCCTTGCGGATACGATTTTCCAATTCACGAATGTTACCCGGCCATCGATATTTTCTAATTGTTGCCAGACAGTTGTTGGTTAGTCCATCAACAGGACGTTTCAGATTGGTACACTCCCGGGTCAAAAAATATTTTGCCAGAGTTTCAATGTCTTTGCCTCGGTGGCGGAGGGGTGGGAGCTCGATGGTTACGACATCCAGACGGTAGTATAAGTCGTCCCGAAATCTACCTGCTTTGACCTCCTCTGCAAGGTTGCGATTGGTGGCGGCAATGATCCGAATGTCCACCATTTGGTCTTCATCAGCACCAACCGGGCTGATCGTTTTTTCCTGGAGTGCGCGGAGGAGTTTCACCTGTAACATCAAGGGGAGCTCACCGATCTCGTCCAGGAAAAGTGTTCCGCAATGGGCGGCTTGGAATCGTCCAACCCGATCCGTTGTTGCTCCCGTGAAGGCCCCTCGCACGTGTCCAAATAATTCTGATTCTAGTAATGCTTCGGGAATCGCGCCGCAGTTGATGACAACAAAGGGACCATTGGATCGTTGGGAGCAGCTATGGATCTCACGAGCGATAAGTTCCTTGCCGGTCCCGGTCTCTCCGGTGATGAGTACCGACACATCGGTCGTTGCAACTTTTCTTACCCGGTTTAGAACGTCCTTCATAGAGTTACCGGCGCCGATGATCGATCCCAGTCGAACGTGGGCGAGTTCTGATTCCAGGGCTGATTTTTGGCGAGTAAGTTCTTCAAATCGCTGATGCTGGCCCAGTAGCAAGCCCGCTTGAGCAGCGAATACAATCGCCACGTTGAGAGCGTTTTCGTCAAACATGTGGCGCTGAGGGTGACCGGCAAATATCCCTCCGAAAACCTCTCCGAGGGAGATAAGTGGTACGCACAGTACGCTGCGAATCTGAAGATTCACCACCGACTTGGAAGCGCTCCATTCAGTGTGATCTAGGGCATCCGTGACCATCAATGGTTTTTTTGTTTCCCGCATCCGGTTCAACAGAGAGTTGGAAACTTGGTCTTTCATGGTTTCGAGCAGGGAAGCCTGATTCACGTTGCGAGCGGCTCGAACTACGGCCTGAGAGTTCTCAAATAGAACCAAAAACCCACGATCTGCTCCAGTAAGTTCGATGATGCCATCAAGGAGAACTGTGACTAACTGCTTGGTGGGAGCGTTCTCCGCGAGTCTCTGAGAAAAAGTATGGATATGCTGATAAGCTTTAAGGACTTCTTTATGGGTTGAGGAGGTGCTGTTCACTGATGGTGAAGTATCTTTGCGGGGGACATCTTGGTCGTTGACGTAGTAGGTCAGCTTGACATCCCCAAATCTAACCACTGCTTGGTCAGTGAGGCGAACCCGCCTTTCGCGGCGGCCGTTGACCGTCATGTCTCGAAGACGGCCGACCACAACGTAGTCATTACCATGACGCTCAAAATGAGCGTGGGTAGATTCAAGCCCGCTGTCTCTTACGACAATGTCGTTTTCAGGGTTGCTTCCGATGGTGGTCAGAGCACGTAGTAGCGGAACCGCTCGGGAAGACCCGTTACTGAAATTTACAACTAGGGTTGCCATCTTCGGGTGTCTCCGGAACTATATACCGCAATTGTTAGTAATCCTAATCTCTCAGTGATAACGCAGAGGTCTAAGTTGCTTGGTGCGATTTAGCGTGAACCGCTCAAGAAGTCTCATGCGCACCGGAGAGAGACTATCCCGTGGTAAGCCCCGAAAAATTGTAAAGCCTAATTCAGTCGTCATCATCGTTCTGAAACCTCTTTTTGGAAATATGATTGACAAGCTGCCAGTGAATTACCTTTTGAACATGGGTTATGCTCTCGAATCTTGGCATCTAAAATTGCCATCGGAGGAGTGAGGTTGAGGGTGGCGTTTTGGTCTGAATGGTCGGGCTTTTTGCGTGTTTGTGAATAGTTACGTAGCTATGAATCACACTCGTACCGTAGGCGAGTCCGAAGAGGGCAATACCTCCATATTGTGTGACAAGCCACACACTTCTGCTGTCTTCGCGGCTCTCTATGATTTGGGGCTCGGTTGACAGGGGACGTTGTTGAAGCGCGCGTCCCTGTAGGTATCCAGCGATATTGATACTTAATCCCAATAACTGGGCGCTGCACAGGAGTACGCCAACCATTTCCTCTCGCAGGACAAATTGGGGTACCCCCAGTGGTAGCCAGGATATTGCAGCATGGGGTACGGTTCGAATTTCGCTTACAGGCGGAGGGGGAATAATGGGTTTTCGTTGTCGGAGTTTCGGGGCGAGTTGTCGACGAACATCTTCGAGAGTGGCAACAATATCAGGTGGGTGAATGAAAGGGTCTAGCTTCTGATTGGGATCCAGGAGCAGCAGTTGAGCAAATTCTTCTCGGGCGGAGGGGATATCGCCCTGTACATGAAGACTCACGCCGAGCAATCGACGGGCTTCGACCATATTCTCCCGATTTTGGATTCGAGGGGGATGAACCCAATCATACAGGGTGCTGACGACTTTCTCAAAGTCCCGATACTCAAAAGCGGCTCGAGCTAATGCCAGTGAGTGTTGCTCGTTGGTTACAGGAACGGCCAAGGAGGCTTCCACCGATGGCTCTCGGTCCCCGTTTGCTAAGACGAGTGCCGTAAGTAACCAGGATACATGGCTCGCCACATCTAGAGCATGCCGTTCCACCACCCGAGGTGCAAGCGAACGCGCGTCGTCATGTTTACTGCCGGTGCTGTTTATGGCCGTGAAGGTGCTGGAATCCAATGGGGGGTATTTCTGGCCTGCTGAGGATTGAGAGGAATACGAAAGTTGAGTTGTCGACTAGCCAATGGGGTTGGGCCACCGGATGGGGAGGATAGGAGCACGAGACCAGTGTGGGTCACCTCTATCCTTTGTGGTGGAAAGCGGCCAAAACCGGGTTTAATGACCTCAATGATATGGATGCCGGGAGAAAGGTTGAGGTCTGCTCGATAACAATTGTTACAGATGGGGGTGTCATTGAGGACGACATTTCCGAAGCTCCGTCCAATGCGAATCTCGAGGGCTACACGTAGCGGAGGAGTGGCGGTTGTGGGGGTGCGCGCTAAAGATTCGAGGTTGCTGGTGGATTGGGTAGAGGGGGCTACCGGACGGGTGGGCTTTGGTCTTGCCTCTGGGCGGAAAGGGGTTGATGGCAGATGTTCTTCAGATTCTTTGACTGGAGGGGATGCTGATATTTCCGTAGGAGAAGAGGGTGGCGATGCCAGTCGGTAGGCTTTCTTCATCTGGTAGGCCTTCTTCATCTGGTGGGGGCGCAATCCAGGTATCACTGTATAGGTTGGGGTGAGTTCGGATGCCATCGTCGCCTGGATCTTAGTGGTTGTGGATGGGGTGATTCTAGGTTGCTGAATAGGTGGGTAAACAGGAGTTGTTGTGGGTTGATTATTATGCATCGTTTGAGACGCCAACAAACACATGCCTGCGGCGGTGGTAGCGATGCTTATGATTCGGCGCTTGCCTGCGCATGACCGGACTTGGGTAAGTTTTTTCGCTAAAGTACGAACGTGGGGATCGTTAGGACACAGAGCTACGGTTCGATTTGTGCGGTCTGCGGCCCGAGCAAAGTCACCGGATTGCAGAGCCGCTCGACCATCCTGAACGAGACGATGGACCACAGCAGGTAGCGTTTCGGCGCAGAAAGCATCAGGTGCTTTAAGTATGTCCCGGAGCATTATGTGTGGGTGATCAAAGCCTGCGGTGTTGAGTTCGCTGAGGAGGTCCGCTTCTATCTCGCTCACATCTTGGTAACGCTGGTCCGGGGATGAGGATAGTGCACGCTCTAAAATTCGGACCAGGCTGTTCCCGATTGCGGGATGGTGCATCTGTGGAGAGTCGTATTGACCATCAAGTATTTTTCGGAAGAGAGCCGAGGGATGGGGGGCTTCAAATGGGAGTTGGCCTATGAGTACCCAGTAGAGAACGGTTCCTAAAGAGAAGATATCGGAGCGATGGTCTGCGTCTTGCCCATCAATGACTTCAGGAGCCATGTGAGCTGGAGAACCGATGAGCGCTCCCGTTGTTGTTAGCCGAGTGTGGCTACCTAGGATGTGGGCGAGACCAAAATCCATGAGCTTCAGGCCCCCGTCGCTAGTGATCATTACGTTCTCTGGCTTGAGGTCCCGGTGAAGGATGCCGTGCTCGTGAGCGTGACGTAGGGCTTGAGTAAGCACATAGATGATGACAACCGCCGCCTCCGGGAGGAGTAATCGACCGTGGGTCTCGATCCACCTCCGGAGGGTAACGCCGTCAATCAGCTCGGTAACGAGGTAGGCGGGTTCGGAGCTGGGTGGTGATGTGTCATATATTTCAAGGATGTGCGGATGGCTCAATCGAGCCGCGGCTTTGGCCTCAAGATGAAGGCGGGTACGGGCGTTATGGTCGTGAGCTAGAAATTGGTGAAGCATTTTGACCGCGACTTCGCGGTCCAATTGTCGATCTCGTGCTCGGTGCACGATGCTCATGCCTCCTCGGCCCAACTCTTCAAGGAGTTCGTATCGATCGGAGCAGTTCACGGGTGAGGCCACCTTAGGCCCCGAACTCAATACCCAAGGCACGGCCCGTTTGTACAATTTCCCCATTGGGATGAACATTCTTGGTGTGCCGAATCGCCTCGTCTAAGGGCACATCGATGATGGTATCTGCCTGAATGGCGACCATCCGGCCCCATCCTTCCTGTTGGATGAGACGCGCCGCTGCGCAACCGAAGCGAGTAGCGAGAAGACGGTCGAACGTAGATGGTGTACCGCCGCGAAGAAGATGTCCGAGTACCGTAACTCGGGTCTCTAGGTGAGTTTGCTCTTCAATGATGGCTGCTACGTGGTGTCCAGCGCCTCCGAACCGTGGCATGCCGCCTGGGGTGTTTACACCTAAGTGGCTGGCCTCTCCTCCAACCGGAACTGCGCCTTCAGCGACCACAACAATGGAGAAAAAACGACCCGCGGCTTGGCGCCGGAGAATCTTTTCGCAGACATGTTCGATATTATAGGGCAGTTCAGGAATAAGTATTACATCAGCTCCGCTGGCAATACCCGCGTGGAGCGCTATCCAGCCGCAGTCCCGTCCCATAACTTCAGCAACCATGACTCGGTCATGCGATTCTGCGGTGGAGTGGAGGCGATCGATAGCGTCAGTCGCCACCTGGACCGCAGTGTTGAAGCCAAAAGTAACCTCGGTGGATCCTATGTCGTTGTCGATGGTTTTGGGGACTCCGACGACCTTTATGCCTAACTGGGACAGCTGATGGGCGATGCGCATCGTGCCATCTCCACCGATGCAGATCAGTCCTTCGATCGCTAAGGTGCTCAAGGCTTCTCTCAATTCTTGTGAGCGATCGACCACGGTTGTGGTGCCGTCCGCTTGCTTCATGGGAAAGGCAAACGGGTCACCGCGATTGGTTGTGCCGAGGATGGTACCTCCGCGAGTGAGTATGCCTCGAACGGCGTCTCGGGTCATAGCGGTGGTTTCAAATGGCGTAGTTAGCAGGCCATTAAACGAATCATGAATGCCGATGATCTCCCAGCCGAGCTGGGTTACGCCGTACTTCACAGCCGCTCGGATGACTGCATTTAGACCGGGGCAGTCGCCGCCTCCGGTGAGTATACCGATTCTTCGTTTGGAGCTCATAATGGTCCACTACACCGTCTGGGCGCCACCATAGCAATTCATTGACACCCTTTCCCAGCGGACCCTACGGTGCTGCAACTGGCCATGCACAAGGATATCCGGTGGTCGGAGGCATTTAGGTGAAAAGCATCATATCCGCATTCGAAAGAGTTGCTCAAACTCGAGGCGCTGCAGTTGCTGCGCACTATCGCGATTTTTCGGATGCCTGGCGTTCCATCACTTGGTCGGAGGTTGATCAGCAACGACGAGAGGCTACTTCAGGCCTAATTTCGTTAGGTATGGAGTCTGGTGATTGTGTTCATATTCTTGCATCAACTTCGCTGGACTGGATGGTCGTTGACCTGGCCGTGCTGAGCGCGGAGGGGAAAACGGTTGGTGTATATACCGCCGCTTTGCCCGAAGAGTGTGAGTTTGTCATAAAGGACAGCCAGGCTCGGTGGGTTTTTGTCGAAGATGAAGATCAGCTCGAGAAGTTACTGAGCCGCCGTGAGGTCTTGTCGTTGGTACGTCGCGTAGTCGTATTATCGGATCATCATCAGAGCACAGACTGGACTATTAGCTGGGCCGATTTTTTAGCGCTAGGGCGGACGCAGCTTGAGAACAACACAGCGGAAATTCAACGTCGCGTGAACTCTCTCAGCGAGGCTACGGTAGCTACCATTGTTTATACTTCGGGAACGTCTGGTCGCCCTAAAGGGGTTGTACTTACTCACGGAAACCTTTTATCCGTTTCGGAGGGGTGTATTCAGGCGCAGCTCATTCGAGAGAATGATGTCCAGCTACTGTTTTTGCCGATGGCACAGGTCTTTGCAAAGTTGCTGGAATGCATATGGTTTGTCATCGGCCATGAAATGGCCATTGATGCAAACACCCGCCGGTTAGCCCAGAATCTCCAAGAGATTCGTCCAACAGTGATGGCTTCTGTTCCCCGTGTGTACGAGCGCATATATTCTCGATTTATCACCCTCGGAGGGATGGGCCCTCGGCGCCGGCTGTTTAAGTGGGCCCTGTCTCAGTTGACGCAATATGCTCAGCGGAAGCGAGAAGTTCAGCCGATATCTCTAAGTCTGGCGCTTCGAATGCAGGTGGCAGAAAGGCTGGTGTTCAAGCGGCTTGAAGCACCCATGAAGGCGTTCTTTGGCGGTCGAATACGGGTTTTAGTTTCCGGCAGTGCGCCTCTTTCCCAGTTGATGACCTACTTCTTTGATCGCTGCGGCTTAACCCTGTTGGAGGGGTATGGCCTGACAGAGACATCGGGAGCGGTAACGATTAATCGCCCACATGCCTTTAAGATTGGCTCTGTGGGGCCTCCGGTTCCGGGTACAGCAGTTAAAGTGGCTGATGACGGCGAGGTACTTATTCGGGGACCGGGAGTGATGGAAGGTTACTGGGCTCGAACGGAAGCAACCGACTTGATCAAACGCGCTGATGGTTGGTTAGCCACGGGGGATGTAGGGCATATCGATGGCGATGGGTTTCTGACTATCACCGGAAGGAAGAAAGACCTTATTGTCACCGCCGGTGGCCGAAATATTGCGCCGCAAAAGATCGAGAGTGCCATCCGGTCTGCATCAGCCCTCATCGAGCACGTGCTGGTTCACGGTGATCGTCGCCGATTTTTATCGGCTCTGATTACCCTAGAGCGTGAGGCGGTGCGGCAGTTGGCAGAGGAGCATAAGATCCCGGGGCACTACGCAGCAGTGTGTCGCTCTCCCCAAGCGAAGGCGGTGGTGCAGGATGTGGTCGATCGCGTAAACCAGGGGTTGGCGGTCCACGAGCAAGTACGAGCTTTTAAGGTTCTTGAAGAGGAATTCAAGGTGGGTGAAGAACTCAGTCATGCGCTTAAGCTACGTAGGGAGGCTTGCGCCGACAAATATGCGCCCATACTCAACGCATTTTATAGTGATCGTTTCAACTAGTGGATGGTGCTCTTAGGGTTGACGTTCGTGAGCGGCAATAGCTAGAGCTCGCTTTCCACCAACGTCTAGGAATTCGGTCAGGATTTTGGACGCGTTTGCCCGACATGTTGTGGCTTCACCTGTGGCTCCTGTCCGAATAAAAGACAGCGGCGTTTAGTGAGCTCAATCATGCGAATCATTCCTATCCTCTGTCCCAGCGACCTCGGCCGCAGCGATCGAGGGAATCCCACTTCCACTGGGTTGAGGGGAGCCCCGGATGTGCTGTTAGACTTGCTAGAAGAACAGGGTGTGCGCTTTGGGCGTCCCGTTGCCTTAACGGTTCCTGTTCTGGGTGAGCCCGATGACGAATTCTCTCCTCTCAAGTTTGATGAGCTCCTCAAGACAGCGGCCCTCCAACTGGCCTCTGCAGTGGCGGACATTAATGCTGATGCGAACTTTCCGCTGATTCTTGGTGGCGATCATACCGCGATGTTTGGTCATCTACTCGGGCATTCGGAACGGCATCCGCAGGGTATTGGTTTAGCGGTATTGGCGGATCCTTCTGGTGACCTCGGGTTCCCCGGTCGCCCGGTGTATGAAGATCGGAAAAGGTTAGGGTCCGATCCGGAAGTCACGGAAACGGGAAATGCTGCTTCGATGGTGCTCGCAGGGGTACTGCGCCACTTTCCGGCGGGGTCGGCGATGGCTGAGTGTCTGAAGGCAAGTGCCTTGGATCCGAGCCATACCTCAGTCGTGGGCTTGCGTGGGTTAGAAACCGCGCAACTGAAGAGTCTGGAGCGCAAGCTACCCATTGAACTGTGGCGGATGGAAAGACTGGAGCTTGACGGTGAGCAAGCCTATCGCTCGATGTTGGAGCGTCATCTAGCGAAAGGTCCCATAGCTCTCTCCATCGACGTGAGAGGGATCGATCCTGGTCTGTTAGCTGCGGTCAACCAACCGGTGCCGGACGGGCTAGATTGGTCTTTTATCAAACGCAGTTTGGAACAATGTCTTCCTCATGTGGACCGCATTCTGGGGTTGGATATTTGCGAATTTGATCCTTCCGAAGATACGGTCCATAGCGTAGGTCAGGTTCGTCTCGCGGAAACAATTGCGCCGTTTCTGCGCAAAATTACCCGGTAGCGGTGGTGGAACCTATGGCGTGTGGTTGACTACCTCATGCAGCTTCGGTGTCCTCCCCCGCCATGGCGAAGGACGGGGGTAAACGCGAGGCTTCAAAAAAGTCCCCACGTACGAAGAAGAGGTCTTCACCACCAGGGGCACCGAGTGATTCGGCGGCGAACGGTGAGGTGACAGGACCCACACCGGAGGTGCTGGATGCGGTTGAACACCGGTTTAGGTGCGCACTCTCGGACGCAAAGGGCGCGGAGGGGATGGAACGGTTACTAGCGGTTCGTTCTCAGTATCTCGGGCCCAAAGGTGAATTAACCCTCTTGCTCCGAACTGTTGGGCAGCTTCCGCCCGAGCAGAGACGAACAGCGGGTGCAGAGACGAACAAGCGAAAGGCGGCACTTGAAGCGGACCTACAGGCGGTACTAGCGGAGCGAGAAGCAGCAGCCAGGGAGGCTGAACTCCGAAAGAGTCAGCAAGATCTTACTCTTCCTGGGCGGTTGAACCGTCCTTTAGGACGGATACATCCCATCCAGCGGATTATTCAGGAGGTCAAAGATATCTTTGCGCAAATGGGATTCGTGGCGGAGACCGGACCGGAGGTAGAACTGGATCTGTACAATTTTGCGAAGCTCAATTTTGCTGAAGATCATCCAGCTCGTGACATGCAGGATACTTTTTTTGTGTCCCCACCGGGTTCGGCAGTGGATGGAGCGGAGAACTGTGTTCGACTCCTTCGTACCCACACTTCTCCGGTACAGGTGCGGGTGATGGAACATCGCGGTGCGCCGATACGAATTATATCGGCGGGCCGAGTCTATAGGTGTGATGCAGATGCTACGCACTCCCCGATGTTTCACCAGATCGAAGGTCTGTGGGTGGATGAAGGGGTCTCTTTTGCCCATCTAAAAGGCGTTCTTGGCCGTTTTGTTTCTGCGCTCTTTGGAGACCGGGCTATACGTCTTCGCCCTTCTTTCTTTCCCTTTGTGGAACCGGGAGTGGAGCTCGATATCCAGTGCGTTTTCTGTGCCGGAGAGGGCTGCCGAGTGTGCAAGCAGACCGGATGGATGGAGGTTCTTGGCGCGGGTATGGTGCATCCTAATGTCTTGGATGCCAGTGGGGTAGATAGCGAGCGCTACACCGGTTTTGCCTTTGGTCTCGGCGTTGATCGCTTGGCCATGCTCCGCTACCAAATTGATGACATCGCCCATCTATACCGTGGTGATGCTCGATTTCTATCTCAGCTTTGACAAGTGGGCCTATAACTATGTTGATATCTATCGAATGGATTCGAAGTATGTTGCCGCAATTAGCTGAGGAATCTCCAAGCCATGTTGCGGAACAATTGACGACCCTCGGGCTGGAAGTGGAAGGTCTAACCTCTCTTTCTGAGGCACTAGAAGGAGTTGTCGTGGGACATGTTCTTCAGGTTGCTCCGCACCCAAAAGCAGATCGGTTGAAAGTGACCACTGTTTTTGATGGGAGGGAGCAGCACACGGTAGTTTGTGGGGCACCTAATGTGGCCGAAGATCAAAAAGTAGCGTTCGCTACGATAGGAACGACCCTCCCCAACGGGCTTAGCATTGAGCCTCGAAAGATTCGAGGGGTAGCTAGTGCGGGGATGTTGTGCGCATTCAGCGAGCTTGGTCTCTCTGGTGATGATGCGGGTATAATAGTTTTGCCCGCTGCCACCGGGGTAGGGTGTTCCGTATCGGAGGTGCTGGGGCGGACCGATTGTATTCTTGAATTGGGGATTACGCCCAATCGAGCGGACGCGTTTTCTCATCTGGGGGTGGCGAGAGACTTAGCGGCCCTGAATGGTTATGCTCTACCGGATATTCGAAGCGGGGTGGAACACACCCACTCATCTGCCGCTTCGGACCAGGTTCGAGTCACACTCCACGATAAAGAAGGATGCACCTTTTACGCCGCTCGAGTGTTAGATGGGGTGCAACTTGGCCCATCCCCAGCATGGGTGCAAGATCGATTGCGGGCTCTTAACCAACGGCCGATCTCTAACGTGGTTGATGCCACCAATATGGTTCTTCTTGAATGTGGGCA
>JAHQVK010000062.1 GCA_019634385.1 Myxococcales bacterium
GGAACGCTCCGGATGAAGAGGGCGCATACCGGGCGTATGCAACCGATGAAAGGCGAAGCCGGTCCGGACGTTCCACGGAAAAAGGACCCGCGAAGCGCCCAACTCACTTTTCCTATGGCCTGCTAGAAGACTCTCCTCGGTCACGTACCGCCAGGTACGCTCGCCTCGTCGTCAGAGCGTTTCACGAAAAGCCGGGCTCGATAGCTACACACTGGGCTAAATCAACCGGCTGCTAGGCGTGTCTTTAAACTCCGGACCGCTTTCAGACGTGTTTCCCGCTTCTGTGAGGGGTCGGTGGCTACTGCGTCATCTCCGCAGCCGGAGGTTAAGGACACGCCCTAGAGCCAGCCCTCGCAACCCACATTCTCACCAATGTAACCTTCCCTGATGAAATAAGGACATGCCATCCATTAGCCAAGCTACTGCCACGTGAAGAAACACTCCACCCCAAATCGAGCCACTTTTGAGACTCAAGGTCCCAAGGGCAAAGCCGGCCACCACCGAGCCAATACATTCCGGCATAGGCTTTCCAAAATGAATCATCATATATGGCAACATCATCACATATATAGATCCATAACCAAAGCGCCCCTTAAGACCATGCAGCATGAACCCTCTATAAAAGATTTCAAGACCAACAAATTGAAGAGAGTATAATATCTCCCAACAAATAAACCATGGCCACATTGATTCGTCCGCAGATAATTTATAGAATGGGTATTTATTCTGAAAACTTGGTTCATAAGAAGCTATAACCACAAACGGGGCCACTACCATGAGGCATGCACCATAAAAGGGAAGATCTTGCCACTCACATTTCTTCAGTCCTAATTGAGCGTACAGAGAACTTAAGGTGCCATCACTCAGAAACACTACGCACACAATTAATGGAACCAAAATGTATACAAAAATACGAACCATCGCCCAGTATACCTTGGAAAAAATCAATACTCGGTCTGCCCCGAAAAGCAGAGCGTACAGATTTTCTGCCACCTCATGACCAACTATATATCGAAGTATAGGAACCCATCCTCGGACAGCGTTCGCATTCCCATAGTATCTCAGAAAGATAAGACCACCCATCACCGTTAGTAGAACAATCAATATTTTAGATTCTGATGGGATCTCATTCTTCGCCCTGAAATCAGCCTTACGTCTAAGATCAATCACATAAGTCTGATATATCTGATTCAGCCTTTCATGCACCGGAGTACCGTACGACCACTGTCTCCAATAGGTCAATCCTCCACACTTCCGGTGCCTTCGACGACTTCACTAGACCTCTCTCTTGTCCATCCTTGTCTATAGCTGGTCATCAGGAAAAGCGCTTACACTTCACGCACAATCTGACCGGTAAGACAGTGCCTGCCAACAGAGCACACCTAGCCCATGCGCTTACCTTACTGTTTGATCCGCCAGGTGTGTGCAGGTGCAGATCTTTTACGCACACACCAATTACACTTCTTCCCCATACTTCGAATCAAACTACTCCTCAGAGTCGCTCCGGCAACAGGTATACACTCCGGTTCTGGCCCCGGTTCTTCAGCAACAGTCCCGGTTTCGATTCGAATCTCGCCATTCCCCTAAGACGCACCTCTATTTCAACATCCCTCATGCCAACAATCATCACCTAGATAACGTGTCCTAAAACACACTATTGCGGTATTGCGGTATTGCGGTATTGCGGAGACAAGGCCCTAACCCCTCACTGAACACAGCGTATATATGTCTAGGCAGACCTATCGTAAACAAGATCAAATGCCTCTAACCACCTGCTAAACTGAGGCTAAAGTTTCCTCACCGCACCTATGATGGGCAATTTATAGCGAATACCAACCTCCCCGACATCAAACAGACCAACAGGCTCATCCCTATCAGTGCCAAATCGATCTCAATACCATCAAAGCCGAAAACATTCAGCAATTTCGCCCTGCCCTAGCTTAGCGAACTAGTCCGTAGGCCGGTTTCTCAATGGTTTACCCCTTACCTTATCATCTAATTTCTTTGTACATCCGCTATGACTATAGACCGAACAATAGTCACTAGTAACTCCATCAACTGTGAAGAATTCACTATTGGCTGGCGACAGCTTGACCAAAACCTCGTCCGCTATATAAGTACTGAGGACAAAATCTGCGCAACAAACAATTTGTTGTTCACGTTTTGCGAATTGGAAAGCTAGGATCGATGTATCAGGCAACTAGGAAAACAGTTGGACGCCCTCGCGAATTTGATCCCGAGCTCGCGCTTGATGCGGCAATGGACCTTTTTTGGAGAAATGGTTTCCGTGCGACCACCACTCGGGACCTTAAATCGGCGTTAAATCTTAGCGAGTCTAGCATCTATAATGCCTTTGGTTCCAAGGATGCACTTTTGGAATCTGCTCTAGAGAGGTACGAACAAAGAGTCACCGATGCGGTTGTCAGCCCTTTGGAGACCAGCAATGAGGGCCTCCGTGCGCTCGAGAAATTTTTCAGTGATCTGTACTCTTGGATGACCTATGACGGCCGTCAAGGATGCATGATCATTAATATGATGGCCGAAGATGGCGGCGCTACGCCAAGCATCGCACGACGAAGCAAGCGCTATCGAACCCGAATTTTGCGATCAATAGAAAAGGCGCTAAAGCGGGCCTATGAGGCCGGAGAGAGTGCGCCTGGTAATAATGGTTCCCGAGCGAGCTTGCTAATGGGCATAGTCTTGGGCCTAAATATTGTTGCTCGGTCTGGTGCTTCATCCCGTGAGGTGAAGAAAATTGTGGGTGGGGCTCACGAAGCCATTTCAGAGTGGAGGCTTTAGAAGCAGGCTCGGAAGCCGAGAGGACACACAGCTTACAAACTCCAGTAGCGAACCTTTTTTTGACATCGGCTCGGGTCTAGCGCGCTCTTAACATCAATAAGAACGCCGTTGTCTGCGAGCATCGATTCGAGTCGGTTCTGACCCATCTCCATATATGTGATATGATTAACAGCGAAGACCATTCCATCAAGCCCCACAAAGTCATTGGTTAGTGAGGACAACTGAAGACCATAGTGCTTCCTTACTTCTGACGCAGATGCTAGCGGATCGTGCACCAAAGGCTCAATACCAAAGCTTTGTAGCTCTTTAACAATACTTGGTACTTTACTGTTCCGTAGGTCTCGACAGTTTTCTTTAAACGTGAGCCCAAGAATACCTACTCGAGCCCCTTTCACTGGACGATCCGCGTGAACAAGCATCTTCACTAACTTTTGTGCGATGTATGCGCTGACATTGTCGTTGATCCGTCTCCCAGCTAGGATTACCTCCGGCTGATAACCCAACTCCTGAGCCTTAGTAGTTAAATAGTACGGATCTACCCCAATACAATGTCCACCAACGAGTCCCGGACGAAAAGGCAAAAAATTCCACTTCGTCTCCGCAGCTTCCAACACGTCCGCAGTACGAATACCCATCCGATCAAAAATTAGGGCCAATTCGTTCATGAGCGCGATATTAATATCCCGTTGAGTGTTTTCTATCACCTTCGCCGCTTCAGCTACCTTAATACTCGGCGCTCGATACACTCCGGCTTTGACAACTTTTTCATATGCTAAAGCCACTCGCTCAAGCGTTGCTGGGCTATCCCCAGCAACAACCTTTATAATGCGTTCCAGAGTATGGTCTTGGTCTCCGGGATTGATGCGCTCCGGAGAGTAAGCTACCCGAAAATCTCGCCCGCGCGTGAGGCCTGAGATGTTCTCAATGAGCGGCGTACAAACATCCTCAGTTACACCAGGATATACCGTAGATTCGAATACCACAACCGCTTCCGTCTCTCCGGAACGCAGAGCCTGCCCCACCACCGCTGCTGCCCGCTTAAGCGGCGTGAGATCAGGTACACGGTTAGTATCTACCGGCGTTGGAACCGCTACTATGTACAGGGTAGCCCCAACAAGATCAGCAGGGTCCGCGCTCCAACACAGAGAGGTTTCTCTGAGAGATTTCTCATCAACCTCACCATTGCGATCATACCCTCGACGAAGTTCCTCGATCTTGGTGTCATCAATATCAAAGCCCACCGTTTCTGGAAAGTAACGAGCGAATCCAAGAGCAACGGGAAGTCCAACATATCCAAGCCCAATGATGGCGACGCGTTCTTGCACACCTCGTATTTCGACCGGCTCCTGAGAATCGTCAAGCAAGCCCAACCCACAACCATCTCATGCGAGATACAAGCGCAAATAAAGATTAGAGCAACATTATCGCGACTTCGTTGCGCCATACAGCAGAGACCACTTGGGTTGAACCCTAGTTACTGCTTCTACGCCGGGCCATGCCCCCTGCGCAACAACTTGGTGATTCTTACAGAATCAACAAGTGATATTTGCTGTACCGTCACCACCTAAAACTATCAATGCAGTAACAAAATAGCTCTGAAGTATCTTGAGAAGAGATTCGGCTTTCAGACTTTGTTCGTGGTCTTCGCTGCATCACCGGTACGAAAGCCAATCATTGCATCACTTTCATCATAGCTATGGGCGAATTTCGTCGCTTTTCGGAAGGCCCGATCATCCACCAAAATTGGATACTTAATATGATCAAGCGCCGCCGGAGGTAGTCGAGAAAAGCCAAACCTTCCGGTAATAAACGGGAACAATACTTCCGGCAAAGAAATCGGTGTTCGACCAGTTTCGTGCGCGAGCAGAGACAGAGGCACCGGCGTGGGTCCGGCCACATTGAACACCCCTCTAATCGAGTGATCGAGGGCGCTAACTATCGCTCTTGCGATATCATGTTCGTGCATAAACTGAAAAAGAGGATCAAAGCCCAAGATGGTGGGAATTTTAGGCCCCTCTAAAAAGGTTGCTAGCGTCGAGTGGCGATGGGGTCCAAGCTCATATACAATCCGGAGAATAACCGAATCGAGCTCAGGATACCGCCACAGAGCTTGACCGGCATAAAGATCTGCTGCAACCAGGTCAGCTAACTCTGGATACAAAGATCCAGCCATGGGCGGAGCGTCCTCAAAGTGGTAGATAGGCGAATCAGATGCAGCCCCATAAACCGTGTGGCGCCCTACAAATATCGCCTTTTTTGCGCCATGATTGTGGCAATATTCGAAGACTTTTTTTGTGCTACCAAGATTGTTGTGCCTCAGATCATCACTGGACCGCTCAAGATAACTAACCGTAGCCATATGAACCACAGCCTCGGGACGGAAAGTGCGAAACACATCCTCTGCCGGACGTTTACGAAGATCAACCCGATGTACGGGAATCTGAGATGGGGCACCAGGCCATGGTCGACGGTCAATCCCCATCACCTGATGACCATTTCGACTCAATAGTTCCGCCACCAACCGGCCAGGCACACTACTCACACCAGTAATAAGTACCTTCACATCGCCCCCCTAAACACTCACTCAACAAGGACCACTTGGGGAGCCTGTCCGGTCCCAAACAACTTTTTCAAGTGGACGTGTAACATCGCAAAACAGTACATAGCCGCAGTGGGTTCGACTCAGCCCCACCCATTTCTGCAGCATGAAAATAGGAACTGTGAAATGATAATAATTTAACATCGCACCGAGACTCCTCAAAGATCGTGCAAAATAGCGGAACTATCGTGGGAGGCGACGAAGCTCTCTTCTACTCACCGCTAACGACCAGACAAACCAATACAGCAGAAATCACTTAGGTTGAACCCAAGTTGCGGCTTCTACGCCGGGCTATGCCCCGCTGCGCGACCACCTGGTGATTCTTACTGCATCACCAAGGGGTCTTTGCTGTAGCCTTTGTTCGGTTTATCTCAATCCTATGCCGTTCTTCGACCCCTTTAGAGATAAGTTTTGCAATAGCCTCCTTCACCTCGTTCACCCACCGCAAAATGATAACATCTTCTTCATTTCCATCACCCTCAAACCAAATGGGTTCGCCAAAATAGATTTGCAGGGTTGTTGGACGCGGAACCGCTAGTCCCCATGGTGTAATAGGGATGTATGGTACTCCCAAACGGCGCGCGAGTTTGTAAAGGTTGAATATGGTCGGGATGGCCTCCCCGCCCCCAACAAAGGCCACGGGAATGATTGGTGTTCGCGTACGAAGAGCGAGGCGAAGAAAGCCTGTACCAAAATCGACCAAACTATTGCGCTCTGAGTACAGTTTTTCAGTTCCCTTCGCGCCTTCCGGATACACCAACAACAAGCGTTCATGCTCAAGCAAATGGGTCGCATTCTCCGGTATACCAACAATAGCCCCCATCGCCTTAGCCATCTGACCAATGAGGGGCGCTCGACCAATGAATCTTTCAGCCATACCCTGAGCCAACCGGGGCGGTTCAGGCTCCAGAAACAGAGCGGTCATGGTCATGATCCCATCGAGAGCCCAACCTCCCGAATGATTCCCCACCAACATGGATCGTCCGGCCGAGGGTACATTTGCTAAACCGGAGACATGCACCCGAAAATAACTGTAATATAGCCAACTTAAGACCGTAAACACCTCCGCAAGAGTTGATGCTTGAATCCCGTAAGGATCGATACCATAGCGATTAAAGGGCAAATCCAATGCGTGCACACGCTTCATCATCTCATCGGAAACGGGCACCATATACCTAGGTGGCTTACCTCGGACGACGCTGATGGTCACTGAAGACCGCTCAACAGCTTCGTCGATCTTTCATTCCCTTCGGTCCCTGCGCGTACCAACTCGTGTGGATGAACGCACGATCGGAGGCTCATCGCAGTAATAGGCTGGTGCCAAACGAAAAGGCGAACCCTCCCCTGAGTCCAATCCAACATCCGCCCCACCGACACCTGGACCGGCGTTTCTATCTCGGACCGCAACAGATCGGACCCCAAACCACTTTGGGTCACCAACCACTGAATCCAGTCCATCTTATCACCCATTGAAGCACAATGTGTTATCTCACCCTCTATCAGCCCTAATTCACACATTCGGCGATGAAGAGAGAAAGGTTCTTCGGAAGTACTCGCCCACGCAAGATACCCACCTAAAAGCGTGATCTCCCCCGCCCCATGGCCATCTGAAACCACGTACAACTGCCCGGAGACCTGTCGCCGCAAAGCCAATTCCAAAACACTAGCCAAATCAAATATGGCAAGGTCGACATTCAAACTCTCCGCACCCGAAGAGGAGAGAAGAGGATCTGAATAGGAGTCGTCTTCGATCTCATCCAGCCGATTCAGTGGACCGGGCGCCATCCCCCGTTTATAAGCTTGGGCCGTCGGATGTATCACCCAAGCGAGTAGGGATCGTATCTCATCATCATCGGGAACTAACGCGGAGGCCGAAATCAATGACCGAATCGAAGCTTCGGTTTGGCCATTGGCCGCATACGCCAAGCCGAGTCCCCGATGGGCCGCGGCGATGTTCGGCTTCAAGGCCACTGCCGCTTCATATTCCGAGATAGCTTCTTCCAACTGCTCCGACGAAATTAAGGCATCGGCGAGCACTACCTTAGCCTCCACCAAAGCCGGATGTTCTTGGATGAGAGACCGTAGCAACCTAGCCGCTATACGAGGCTCACCGATATCGAGAAGTGTTTGGCTGAGCTCTAAACTAATCTCTGGAGAGTGGGAGCTCTCTTCAGACAGCGGGAGCAGTACCTGACGCGCTTCATCTAGTCGACCTTCCGCTATTAACGATCGTCCTTTTCCAAGAGGAGCACTGAAGGTCGAGCTACTGTGGTCCACGGCGCATGTAGCCTCGGCAAGAAGGACTCTCAGTCCCTCGTCATTGGGGACTAGCTGTACTGCCACCCGCAAACTCAGAATAGCCGCACTGGAGTCACCCATTTCGAGCAAGACTCGCCCTAGTCGTCCATAAGCAATGGCCGCCGTTACATCATCACTTAGTTGTCCCTTGCGATGTAACTGGGTCGCCTCTTGGTAAGCCATCATCGCCTCACGCCGATCGTCTAGTTGTTCATATAACTCTCCGCTCTCAATCCAGTGCATTACATGGGTCGCGCATTGTGAGCCCTTCTCAATGGCTTCCCGAGCAGCACTAAGAAAACCTCCCTGGAGGAGCCCCCGAGCTAGCTTAAACCACACCACCGAATTCTTAGGGTTTTCTCTTGCCTGACTGGCCAATTGCTTGAGATCATCCACAGAACCTCCCTCCGGATCTTCGATCACATCATCAATTCGTAGATAGCTGCGAGCACCAACCGGTCAAGAGTACAGTATTCGAAGTTCCAAACAACACTTCGGCAACAAAACATGACTTGCATTGCACCTCTATGCTGCATGAAGGCATACTTCGCTTCAGCGGCGATGTTTCCCCTTCAGGAGTCTCAATGACGCGATCACGTCCTCCCGGTCTACCCCACCGCAGGGGTCGAAAATTGTCCGCGAACGCACGAGATCTTGCTCTCCAACGATCCTACAATTCGCACCACCCTCAGCAGCCAAACTCGCCAGGGTGGAATGAGACCGACACTCCCCGCCGGGGAGAATATACTGAGTCATTAACCGTCGATCCTCTGCCCTCCATGACACATCAACACGAAAACCACCGATCTCCTGTGCAAGCTATATCCAAGATCACTAAATCGATCCCGGCCAGCCTCAGGAAGTTCAAACCCGGGTACATCATCAACGGTCGCTATCGCATCGAACGTCTGCTGGCTCGGGGCGGCATGGGTTGTATTTATCTCGGCTATCAAATCCCACTAGAACGAAAGGTAGCCATAAAAATACTCATCCCCCAGGTATTGGATGCAGAGTTTAGACGAAGGTTCCTGCTCGAAGCATCAATCAACTCTCGGTTGACCCATCAACACATAGTCACCGTACATGATTACGGCGAAACCGAAGACCATGACTTATTTATGGTCATGGAGTTTTTAGAAGGCGAGCCCATCTCAAAAGTCATTGCTCGAGAAGGCCGTCTTCTACCCGGTCGAGCCTGCGCTATTGCCTCTCAGGTAGCACGTGCTCTGCGCTCCGCCCACCGAGCTGGCGTCATTCACCGGGATCTCAAGCCAAGCAATGTGATGCTCTTGCGTGACGACGGCGACGACGACTTCGCTGGTGATTTTGTCAAAGTCATGGACTTTGGACTCGTCAAGATTTTTGCGGATAACGCGGTTGAGGCAGCCACAGACGAGGTAGATCTCACCTTGTCCGGCGTTATGCTCGGTTCCCCGAGATACATGTCTCCTGAACAAATTCGCTCCGAAACCGTGGATCCGCGCACGGACATATACTCCCTAGGTGTGCTTATGTTTCATATGGTTGCTGGGCAACCACCTTTCACCGGTCAGGGCAGTGTGGAAATTCTTACCCAACACCTGAAGGCAAAGTTGCCCTCTATGGCTTCTATAGGCAAACTCGATTGTCCCATAGAGCTGGAAGTTATCATTCAGCGATGCTTGGAAAAAGCAAAAAGCGACCGATATCCTTCCATGGAGCAACTGCTTAGTGATATTAGGGCAGCCTCTCGTTTGAACACACCGCACCTCGGCGACTCATCAACAGCATTCAGTAACGACCGGCCCAACCTAGCCGCTGGTTCCGGATTAACTACCGGCGCTAGAGTGACCGACGCAAAGCCTGCCTCCCTAGCTGAAGTTCTCACTGGTGATTTTTTGAGTGGCTACCACGGCATGCAAGACGAGCTCATGCTTGAACTCGTCAGTGCTCAGAAACGTCGATCTTGGTTTCTGCTCACCTTTCTATTGCTACTCACCGCTTTGTTAGGAAGTTTGTGGTTCACCTACTACCAACAAAAGTCAACAGCATCAGATATCCAATGGATCGATATCACGCTAACCTCTGATCCCCCTGGTTCAGAGGTTTTATTAGATAACAAACGGCTAGGAATCACCCCGCTTCTGTACCGTCATACAAAAGAGAATATCGGCGAACTCGGGCTTTTTACTTTTCGACACGTGGGACGCATAGAGGTCACTAAACGAAGTGCACTACACCAGGACGTTCATATCCACGCCACCCTCGAGAGCCCACCTGAAGCTCAATCTGGCAACCCATCTAATTCATTGCCCTCTCCCGGTAAGCTCCCCAAACCATCGGTTGTTGCAAGCCCTCTACCCCAAAGTACCCAAGATACGCCCGCAACAGAAAAGGGCCTCCGCTCTCCTCCTCGACAGAGAAGCTCAAAAATATCAAAAGTTACCAACGACGCTGATCAGCTTCAGAATCCACAAACCCAACCACAGACTAAGGACACTGCCCCCCAAACTATTTCTAATTCTCGACCAATGAGACCACAAAAAAGGCGAGTCATCGTTGAATCCGGCAGGCGGATTGTTCCGATCGTCGATTAGAACGAGGGCTTTGAAGCCTCCGACGAATACACTCACCACCCACCTATTTCGCGGCAGACGAGACCACAAAAAAAGCGAGTCATCGTTGAACCCAGCAAGACGACTGCTCCGATCGTCGATGAGAACGGGGCCTTTGATCTCAAACGTATGCTATGGCTGGTCCTTAGTGTTCCGTGACCTACATCAGAGGCCTCTCGGTCAGCGAGTTATAAGCTAGCCTCGCTCCGAGTCTAGGGCGTGTGTTTAAACTCCAACCACGTTCTGACTTGTTTCCAACATTTGCGTGGGGTTGGTGGCTTCGCCACCCTTTAGGGCCCTCACAAACGCGGGATACGGGTGTCATCAGCTCAACAGCCGGAGTTTAAAGACATGCCCTAGGCATTCATCCACCCAGTACTTCATAATAGTTCCGCACGACCGAAGACACATCTGAACAACTTTCGCTCACTGATAGACTCCAGCGATCGAGCTATGGCATGACTCCATCGTGGCAACGGGTGATATCCTAGGACGCTCTACACTATACGCTTATTTAGTAGTCGTCCTATGCATAACCACTGGATGGGTGAACTCAACACTAGCCCAACCGACAGACAATGGTCAGCCAAACCCGTTTGATACCGCGGTGGATATGGCCCTAGAGCAGTACCAGCAAGGCGAATATCTAGCTGCAGCACAATATTTCCAAGATGCCTACCTCATCAGCCCTCAGCCAGAGCTGGTGTACAACATCGCTCGAACCTATGAAAAAGCCCTACTTTCGGAACGCTCGATTCAAGAATACGAACGCTTTTTGAGTCTCCAGGGGACCACGGCCAAGCTCCGAGCCAAAGCTTTGGATGCATTAGCGGCCTTAAAGGAAGAGCGCAAATCTATGCTTCGAGAAGCCCAAAGAGCATCCACCCCCCAACCCACACCAACTGAGACGGGCATCAGCGTGAGCAAGACACCAACTTCTCCTATCCCTCGACCTTCGGTCAACCGCCTTCCTGAAATCTTGTTTATCGGGGCAGGGCTTGGCGTCGTTGGTACTGGCGCTGTCCTTGGCGTCATGGCCCTAAACTCTGCCTCCGATCTTCAGAATGCACGCGACAACCAAGCTCCACTCAATGAACAAAAAGCCTTATCAGACAACGCATCTTCTCAAGCCTTAGTATCCGACGTACTTGTCGCCGTTGGAGCAGCCAGTACCATAACTGGCCTTGTACTTTTATGGGCTCGCAAGGGTGAGGAACCAGAAAAACTTAGCCTGACCCCAGTACCCAGGCCAGACGGCGTAGGTGTGCGACTCTTAGGCCGGTTTTAGGTAGACCCTAGCTAGTATGACCTGATTGTTTTTTTGCCTCAAAATCTGAGATTTGATCAACGTTTCCCATGCTGAAGCAACACCCCGGACTCGAATAATATGAAGGGCGGAGCTGGGGAGCTTTGCATAGATACTTTGCCATGGGTGCCTTAACAGCCGGTTGATTTGGCCATGTGTGTAGCTGTCGAGCCCGGCTTTTCGTGAAACGCTCTGACGACGAGGCGAGCGTACCTGGCGGTACGCGACCGAGGAGAGATTTTTCGTGGTCAGGACCTTTCACGGAAAGACCGGCCGATAGATGCGTGCAGGGCTAGATCAACCGGCTGCTAGGGCGTGTCTTTATCCTCCGACTACGGAGATGACGCCTTACAGCAGAAATCACTTGGGTTGAACCCAAGTTACTGCTTCTACGCCGGGCTATGACCCGCTGCGCACCCCCTTGTTGATTCTTATAGAATCAATTCATGTGGGCTTTGCTATATCCCCTGTGTGTGAAGGGTCGGCCACGGAGGGAGGGTACTGGATGTACCGGGCCGAGGGGCCCGAAAGGGGGTCTAAGCCACCGAACTCTCACATATGTGGGATACAAGTCAGAACGCGGTCCGGTGGTTAAAGACACGCCCTAAACCGCCCCTTGATGCCCATGAAGACGTATAGTTAGTATACGATAAATCTATCTGATACCCAACATATAGGTTCAGGCTGCTGCAAGCAGCGCAGATCGGGCTGCCAGAGCTTTCTGCAGCGCCAATTCGGGCGTCTCGGCGAGGGTTGTTATGTGCCCCATCTTTCTTCCTAAACGTGGAGTTCGTTTGCCATATAAATGCAAGTGGCAAGCTCGGTGTTTAAGCATGCTTTGCCAATCAGGTTCTCGAACAATGGCCCCGTCTAGGTCGTAGGTCCAAAGTTCTCCCATAAGATTGACCATAGCCGCCGCCGGCGCCCGTCTATGCACAGACCCCAAGGCTTGCCCACACACTGCTCGGAGCTGCTGCTCAAATTGGCTAGCGGAATACGCCTCAATAGTTAAATGACCGGAATTATGGGGTCGCGGAGCTAGTTCATTAAACAAGACTTCACCCGACGGGGACAAAAATAACTCCACACAGAGTACCCCAACCAACTCCAACCGCTCAGCGACAGTCCGGGCGAGCAAGCGAGCTTGCTCCTCTACCCTCGGTTCAATCCTCGGAGGGCTAACTGAGCAGTCAAGCACATGGTCAACATGAGCGTTTTCAAAAACGCCATAATCGACTAGCTCACCGGTTTGACCTCTCGCCACAACCACCGAAAGTTCACGCTCAAAGGGCACAAAAGCTTCGAGTATACATTCTCCATAGCCTAGCTCTGCATACATCTCCTCGGCTGCCTCCAAACTGCTCACTATCCCCTGCCCGCGACCGTCATATCCAGCAGTAGCTGTCTTCAGAACCGCTTTCGGCCCGACCCTCTTTAGAGCCGGCTCTAAGTCGGCCACTGAACGAATCGGAGCAAACGGGGTCACCAAAAACCCAGCTCGTTGTACTTCCGATTTTTCTCGAATGCGATTTTGAGCCACAAATAGTAAAGTCGGATCGGGCCACACTGGGACCCGTTCTTGGGCAATCTTCGCCGCAGACGCGGGTACATTCTCAAACTCGAAGGTCACAACATCAACCCGCTGGGCAAAGCGATGAACTGCCGACAGGTCCTCATACGGCGCCACGATCACTTCGTCAGCAAGCTGCGCTCCTGGACTATTCACTTCTGATGTAAAAACCCCTATTCGATAGCCCAGTTGACGAGCACTGATGGCTAACATTCGGCCCAACTGCCCCCCTCCTAAAATACCTATCGTTTTGCCCGGAGGAATTCTACGGACCCTGGTCATACTAAGCTCTCCTGCATAACCGCCTCACGGCGAGCCTCCGTCCATGCGTGTAACCGGTCGCCCAACTCTGGCCGGGTTCGAGCGAGTATACGAGCCGCCAGTAGCGCTGCATTTACGGCTCCTGCCGGCCCTATTGCCATAGTTGCTACCGGAACTCCGGACGGCATTTGATTGATGGATAATAACGAATCCAGGCCGTTCAGCGCTCGACTCTGCACGGGCACCCCAATTACCGGCAACAACGTCTCCGACGCGGTCATACCCGGAAGATGAGCAGCACCTCCTGCGCCAGCAATAATGACCTCCAAGCCCCTGTTAGCAGCGGTTTGTGCATACTCCACCATCCACTTGGGCGTTCGGTGTGCGGAGACGACCCGACACTCATGGGGTACATCGAGAGCCTTTAGCGTCTCATGGGCACGTATCATCGTCGAATCCCAGTCACTCTTGGACCCCATGATGACCCCTACCACTGGTAACAAAATCTGCCCCGTCATCGGTCGGTCATCATGCCAGATGAAGCCGGCCTCGTCTCTCAAGGACCGATACAACCCCGATTTTTCTCCCTTGTAGCAGGGACCAGTTGGTGAGGCCCAAAAAATTTCTTTGGTGATCGCCCAGTAGACTGTGCAGCGAGCAAAGCTGAGCATCACGACTTAGGCTTGGACTCGTGCCAAGCCTTATCTTCTGTAACGGCCTCTTCAAAGATTTGTTGACCCGAGCTATGACATCCAAGGCAAGCAGTGCAAGCTCGAGTACTCAAGACCCAACAGCCAAACCATATAATCGGTCACGATCACGGAATAGGCACGCCCCTGCAGACAATTCAAGTTGCGCGCACCCACTGACCTCCTAACCGTTAAGAGCCTGTTGATTTAGCCCTGTGTGTAGCTATCGAGCCAGGCTTTTCGTGAAACGTTCTGACGACGAGGCGAGCGTACCTGGCGGTACGCGACCGAGGAGAGACTTCTTGTGGTCAGGATGTTTCACGGAAAGACCGGCCGA
>JAHQVK010000063.1 GCA_019634385.1 Myxococcales bacterium
AGCTCGAGTTGTGAAGGGTCGGCTCCGGAGGGAGGGTACTGAATGTACCGGGGTGAGGGACCCGAAAGGGAGGCGAAGCCACCGATCCTTCACAAACGAAGCTTCACAAACGAAGGAAACAAGTCAGAACGTGGGCCGGAGGTCAATGACACGCCCGAACAGCCGGTTGATTTGGCCAGGTGTGTAGCTATCGAGCCCGGCTTTTCGTGAACCGCTCTGACGACGAGTCGAGCGTACCCGGCGGTACGTGACCGAGGAGAGACTTTTCGTGGTCAGGACCTTTCACGGAAAGACCGGCCGACAGATGCGTGTAGGGCTAGATCAACCGGCTGCTAAGCATCTGAAAGATGATCCTTGGCACCCTGTAATCTGGTGCTGTAGAATTACCTAGTTTGTTACATGTCCTACATCGCTATTCGTTTTCCTTGGATTAGGTCCAAGCATGATGCGTTAGGCGCTAACGCGCCTCAGTGGCGGTAATATTGTTGTGTAAGCGCTCTATAAATATTTGAATTTTCTGGAAATGAGTATCAACTTAGATATATGTTTTTGAATATGCCGGTGGCCCACAAGAGGTTGCTGCCCCGCACCCGGAGGGGTAAAGACACACCCTAACGTAGTAGTTATGGCTATAGATGCAATCTTGACCGGTCAATAGGGAATTACACTGAACTCACCGACAAACACTGGCTTCAAAGACAACAAGGAGAAACGAATATGAGTGCGGACGCGAAACTGACCGAATTGGGATTAGAGTTGCCACCGGCGCCAAAGCCGATGGGTGTTTACAAACCGATTGTTGTAACTGGAAACATTGCGTATCTGTCGGGTCACGGGCCCCTGAAGCCGGATGGGTCACTGATGGTGGGTCGCGTCGGCTCGGAGGTGGACAAACAAGCTGGTTACGATGCGGCGAAGCAGACAGGTTTGGCGTTGCTGGCTACACTTCAGGCGAATCTTGGAAGCCTCGACAAGATATCCAAACTCGTGAAAGTCTTGGGCATGGTGAATTGCACGCCCGACTTTGCGGAGCATCCTGCCGTGATCAATGGATGCAGCGAGCTGTTTGCGCAAGTCTTCGGCGATGATGCGGGTGTGGCGGCTCGAAGTGCGGTCGGCATGGGTTCGCTACCTGGCAACATCTCGGTCGAGATCGAAGCGATTTTCGAGCTCAAGTAGCACTGATTTCTAAGGCGCTTTGAGGGAAAGCTCGGTCAGCAGCTCTTCCATTGACCGAGCCAAACCTGTGCCGTTGCAGGCGTCAGTTTGACGTAGGTGTGAACGCATGCCTTGTCGATTTTCCGCGAGTTTCATAGCCGCTTCCGAGTCGTTTCCCCA
The DNA here is from genome assembly GCA_019634385.1 of Myxococcales bacterium. Classification (GTDB taxonomy): domain Bacteria; phylum Myxococcota; class Kuafuiibacteriia; order Kuafuiibacteriales; family Kuafuiibacteriaceae; genus JAHQVK01. The sequence goes on from JAHQVK010000063.1 coordinate 1,339, forward strand.
CGTCGCGGCTAGTCGGATGTACTCTTCCAACGATTGGCCAATGATCTGATAGGGCGTGTTATTGCCGCCAGCGTGGAGCTACGGCAAAGACCCCTTGAATTGATTCTGTAAGAATTACCAAGGGTCGCGCAGGGGGCGTAGGCTAGCCCTAGCAGGCCGAGAGCTCCGCGATAAGCAGCGGTGCACCGGATGTTCAGCCGAATCAGGGGAGGGTCAAAGACTGCTCGAGCCCTGATGTTAGGGACATTGCCCGGAGCGTTTGTTCTTTACCGCCAAGGGCGGGAACCCTGGCGAGGAGACTGTTGATCACCGGTTCTTGGCGCAGAACCGATTGGGGTGAACCAGAGCTGCTGAGGCTGCGCTCCGTTTTGCCCGGCGGGGTGAGCATATGAAGAGTTTGTTGGTAATACGCTAGGGCGTGTCTTTCCCCTCCGGACCGTGTTCTGACTTGCTTCTCGCGGGTGTGAGGAGTCGGTGGCTTCGCCACCCTTTCGGGCCCCTCGGCCCGGTACATCCAGCCCCTCCTTCCGTGGCCGACCCCCCAGACACGGGGCGCCGGCGTCATCTCCGCCGCCGGCGTTGAAAGACGCGCCCCAGCCTCACCAAGTGGATTTTGCTGGATGATGATTCTACAGCGGAGGGAAAACCACGGCCCGAATGAGCATGTGGTCACTTTCTCCTATATTTACGGCTCGATCTTGTTGCCTCTCAGACCCCGTGGACCGGAAATAGCATTGGGATTGAGTCAGGGATGACGTATGTGGCACTGGTGTGGCTGTATACGGGTACAGCAAGATCACTTGCTGTTGATTCTGTAAGCATCACCAAGGGGCCCGCGCAGCGGGGCATTAGCCCGGCGTAGAAGCAGGAACTTGGGTTCCACCCAAGTGGTTACTGCCGTATTCCTTTCGCTGGTTGTTGAGCTTATCTAGAAAGTCAAATATTTTCAGTAGGTCAGATGAGGGCTAGGCAAGCCAAGCAGTGAATTTTAGCTGACCGAGAGGTACACAAGAGTTTCCGAATGCTTTCTTGGCCACGCAAAAAAATGTATCGGGTAGGTGTAGGTGGAAACGCCTTAACAGTACCTGAGCTTATCTCAACCCATATGGCCACTTCATTCCATCTACTACTAGCTATTAGGCCGCAGAGATTGTTTGAATTGAGTCAATGCTCCTACAGCTTCTCTGGTAGGTACCTCCCGCTGCGCGGCGAGCTGAAGACTTTGGGAAGTAATTAAGACGCACCAGCGGATATTTGCTGAAACAATCACGAGAGACATCATGAAACTTGAATCCATCGCTTTACACACCGGCTATAAGTCTGAACCCACTACGAAGGCTGCCGCTGTGCCTATTTATCAGACAACGTCTTATACTTTTGACGATACTCAGCATGGTGCTGACCTCTTCGACTTGAAGGTGGCGGGCAATATCTATACCCGGATCATGAATCCAACAACGGATGTTTTGGAGCAACGCATTGCGGCGATGGAAGGGGGCTTGGCGAGTCTATGCGTGTCATCGGGGATGGCGGCTATCACCTACGCGATTCAATGTATTGCTGAGGTGGGTAGCAATATACTAAGCACGAGCCAGCTCTACGGCGGGACATACAATTTCTTTGCGCATACCCTGCCAAAGCAAGGTGTAGATACACGGATGGTCTCTTACGATGACTTCCAGGGGTTTGAGAACGCGATTGACGAGAATACCAAAGCGGTCTTCTGCGAGTCGATTGGAAATCCTGCTGGGAATGTTGTGGATATTGAGCGCTTAGCAGAGATAGCCCACCGTCACGGTGTGCCTCTCATCGTAGATAATACGGTAGCTACGCCATATCTTTGTCGGCCATTTGAGTTTGGGGCGGATATTGTTATACACTCCCTAACCAAGTATATCGGAGGGCATGGTACAACAATCGGTGGGGTGATAGTCGATTCAGGAAAGTTTGACTGGGTGGCGAACAAAGCTCGCTACCCGATGTTAAATGAACCGGATCCATCATATCACGGAGTTGTGTATACGGAAGCGCTGGGGCCGGCTGCTTACATAGGGCGTTGCCGAGTTGTGCCCTTGCGAAATACGGGAGCTGCGTTGGCACCGCATAGTGCGTTTCAACTTTTACAGGGACTCGAAACTCTGGGTTTGAGAATGGACCGCCACTGTGAAAATGCTGAAAAACTGGCAAATTATCTGAATGCCCACGACAAAGTGACTTGGGTTAACTATGCGGGGCTGGCCGGTGACAAGAGTTATGAGAATTGTAAAAAAATTACTCAAGGCAGAGCTTCCGGTATTCTTAGTTTCGGGTTGAAAGGTGGCGTTGAAGCATGTACTAAGTTTATTGACTCACTTGAGATGGTTTTGCGGTTAGTTAATATCGGTGACGCCAAATCCTTGGCCTGTCACCCGGCGTCAACTACCCACAGACAACTCAATGAACAGGAATTGGCTGCGGCGGGGGTTACTTCTGATCTGATTCGAATATCCGTCGGTATTGAACATATTGATGATATCATTGCTGATGTCACCCAAGCGCTCGAAAAGGCATGAAGACCGACCATGAGCACTCAAGCTAAACGGTATTTGCGGTCGCGCAGCGGGGCATAGCCCGGCGTAGAAGCAGGAACTTGGGTTCAACCCAAGTGATTTCTGCCGTATCACCATCTAAGCCATTCGTCATCGGTCTCGATGACGAATGAAGGTGACGTAACCGGGTGCTAGCAGGCCATCGGAAAAGTGGGATGGGATCCGCGAAGGTTCTTTTCCGTGGAACGCTCTGGATGAAAAGGGCGCATACCGGGCGTATGCAACCGATGAACGGCGAAGCCGGCCCTGACGTTCCACGGAAAAAGGACCCGCGAAGCGCTTAACTCACTTTTCCGATGGCCTGCTAGTTCTGTGAGGGGGGAGGCCTTGTATTTCCCTCTGTTCGAATATTTTGGCCATGCTCAGCCATGGACGCTCATCATCCAGCAACTAGCTCCAGTTCGGTTTTTGTAGCTGGTGAAGGATCTTGATTTCCCGCATCTGAGCCACCCGCACACCAAAACAGGATCAGGACAGCACAACTATAAGGTGACGATACGGAGAATACGTCCTAAGTCGATTCTTTTGTCGACTTTTTTGTTAGGTTTATTGGTTTTGTATTGCTGGCATGCGTGGGACATGAAGCTACCGACAGGCCTAGGCTCTGTGGTGCGGGATGGGATACCAACAACTGGAATTTGCCGCTGTTTTTGGCTTGTCCTTCCTCGACGAGCAGAGCCACAAGTAGTATTATGTGGTAACAGGTTCAATTGGCGAGCGAGATATCAGGGTCGCTGCCGCTACCCAAGCGCCGTTTAGCCTATGTCGCCACATGGCGCAGTGCGGAGGAATAATGCAATTTGGTCACTTCGATGACGATAGCCGCGAGTATGTTATCACTACCCCCCATACCCCTTACCCATGGATCAACTACTTGGGGTCCCAGCAGTTCTTTGGACTCATTTCACACATGGGAGGTGGCTACACCTTCTATAGGGATGCTCGTCTGCGACGACTGACTCGCTACCGCTATAATAGTGTCCCGAATGAGCAAGGTGGTCGCTTTTTCTACATTTCGGAGGATGGTGACTTCTGGACGCCGACCTTTGCTCCCGTGAAGAAGCAGTTGGACTCCTTCGAGTGCCGTCACGGTATCGGCTACTCGCGGATGACTGGAGCGCGGAACGGTATCGAGGCGGAGCTGCTCTACTTCGTTCCCCTTGGACACAACGCAGAAGTCCACCGGGTCACCATCCGTAATAAAAGTGATCGGGTTCGTAAGTTATCACTATTCTCCTTCGTGGAGTTTTGTCTGTGGAATGCCCAAGACGACGCAACCAACTTACAGCGCAATCTCAGCATTGGGGAGGTCGAAGTCGAAGGCTCGACCATCTATCACAAGACGGAGTACCGAGAGCGTCGTAATCACTACGCGTTCTACCACGTTAATGCTAAAATCAGCGGCTTCGACACGGACCGGGAGTCCTTCCTTGGGCTGTATAACCACCTTGGTGAGCCGGAGGTTGTAAAAGCGGGAAAATCGACGAATAGCGTCGCCCACGGGTGGGCCCCGATCGCATCTCACTGCTTGGAGTGTGAGCTCCAACCAGGTGCGGAGGAAACCTTTGTCTTTGTTCTTGGCTACGAAGAAAACCCGAAGGACGCTAAATGGGACGGACTAGGGGTCATCAACAAGTCGGGGGCAAAAAAGACCATCGCCGAACTCGCAAGTCCGAAGGCGGTCGATGAAGCGCTCACCAGTCTACGAGATCACTGGGCACGGTTGCTGGGGCGCTACAGCGTTCGATCTGGGGATAGCAAACTCGACCGGATGGTGAATATCTGGAACCCCTATCAGTGTGTCGTGACCTTCCACATGTCTCGAAGCACCTCGTATTTCGAAACGGGCATTGGGCGGGGCATGGGGTTTCGAGACTCGAACCAGGATTTGCTTGGTTTTGTCCACCTTCTACCCGAACTCGCGCGACAGCGTATCATTGACATTGCTTCGACGCAGTTTCCGGATGGGAGTGCCTACCACCAGTATCAGCCGCTCACCAAGCGCGGGAACAACGATATCGGTAGTGGCTTTAACGACGACCCACTTTGGCTGATTCTCGGGGTCGCCGCTTACATCAAAGAGACTGGTGACTACGCGATTCTCGATGAGATGGTTCCCTTCGACAACGATGAGAACAATGCCGCCACATTAATGGAGCATCTGAAGCGCTCCTTTGATCATGCGTTGAACAATCGCGGACCACACGGGTTGCCGCTGATTGGCCGCGCTGACTGGAACGATTGCTTAAACCTAAACTGCTTCAGCGAAACGCCTGACGAACCGTACCAGACTACACAAAATAAGAGTGGTGGCGTGGCAGAGTCCGTCTTTATCGCTGCTATGTTTATGTATATCGGTCCGGAATACGCGGCACTATGCGACAAAAAAGGATTGAATGAGGAGGCGAATCGGGCCCGCCAAGAGATGGCTAAGATGGGGCAGGCAGTGCTTGACCACGGTTGGGATGGAGAGTGGTTTTTGCGAGCCTACGACTTCTTTGGCAACAAGGTTGGCAGCAAGACGTGCGAAGAAGGTCAAATCTTTATCGAACCGCAGGGGTTCTGTGTCATGGCCGGTCTTGGCAAGGATGATGGAAAGGCCATCGCTGCACTCGACGCGGTCAAGGAGCGGCTGGACACCCCTTACGGCGTTGTACTCCTCAATCCCGCATATAGTCGTTACTATATCGAGCTCGGCGAGATCAGCTCCTACCCACCGGGTTACAAGGAGAATGCGGGCATTTTCTGTCACAATAACCCGTGGATCATGATCGCAGAGACCGTGGTAGGACGGGCCGACCGCGCCTTCGATTATTACAAAAAGATAACCCCTGCCTACATCGAAGACATCAGTGAGATTCACCGCATGGAGCCGTATGTATATTCGCAGATGATCGCGGGGAAAGATGCGGTAAAGCCCGGTGAGGCGAAGAACTCTTGGCTCACGGGAACGGCGGCCTGGAATTTTGTTGCTGTCTCGCAGCACTTACTCGGCGTGCGACCGGACTACGACGGATTGATTGTATCGCCGTGCCTTCCGGGCGAAGTTGGTGATTTTGAGATAACTCGTTGGTGCCGTGGTGCTACCTACAAGATACAGGTGAAGAACTCCGGTGAAGCTCGCAAACCCAAGCTCACCGTTGATGGCAAGCCGATCCAAGGATCCATAGTTCCGTATGCCCCCGAGGGCTCCACTGTTCGGGTGGAATGCGAGATTTGAATTGAGGCTGCGTCCGTAGTGGAACCAACCTTACTCGAATCAACGAGTCCTCCAACTCGTCAACCCTAGCGTCTTTATGTCCTTGGCTACAGCCAAGGGCATAAAGAACACCACTTCAACGTTGAAGCCGTGCCTGCATGCCGCTGGTTGATCGGGTTGAGCAATGTCTACAACCACCCGAGACGACTCCGAACGCTGGTCACTCCCTGTTGGCGAAGCTCGGGCGAGAGTGAGAGCAGGACACTCAGAAATAGTACAGCGGCTCCCAGAATAAACCCTATAAGCGCGGTCGTTGAAGCTAGTGCCCCCTCGGGAAGTAACCACCCGAGGCCCATTATGGCTCCCGCACCAGCCACGGAAGGGAGTGCTGCCCGGGCCGGTTGGATCGCGTAGCCTTGGGACCGAATGATATGGTGTATCCAGGCTGTCGTCACCGGAATCTGTATCTGCAGTGCGAAGGCAAAGGTCTCCGGCCTGGTGTCGATCAAAGCAGCGATCGTCGCGCAGGTCCAAGTGATGACCGTGGCCACGATGTTGATGTTTAAGAACACCGACGCTTGGCCAATAGCTTCAAGTGCCGCGCCTGCAATCCAGCCGTAAAAGTTGATGGCCAGGCCCATTGAGAAGATCTGGAGGGCAATCACTGCGGGCAACCACTTGTTGCCATAGACGCTGGTCACGATCTGGGGGCCAGCGACGAAAAAGACGGCGAGCATGAAGAAGGTTGGAATTGCTGATATCGAGATGGCACGGTCGAACTCGCGGGCGAAGGCTGTGGGCGTTGACTGGAGGCGGCTCAGATAGGGGAAGGCGACCCTGCGTACCGGCCCGATGACCTCCGTCGGGACTTCGGCCGCTGACCGGGCGAAATTGACCAGGCCGAGCGCGGCGGGTCCTGCGGTCAAGCCCACCAGGAGTGGGGTTACGGATTGGTTGGTGAACCTCATTACGTGAATGGCCTGAAACGCAAGGCCGAAGCCGAGGAGGGGGCGGATGTCCTCCCAGTCAAAGTGCCAGGCTGGTCGCCAGCGAACGATGACAAAAGCCAATACCGCCATGAGTGCGGTTTCGAGAACCGCGCCGATGACCAGTGACTCCGTGCCCCAGCCCTGAGTGGCCATTGTGCACGAGGTCAGGTAGTTGATGGCCGAACCAACGAACTCGATCGTTCCTACCCAGCCGAACTTTACCTGACGCTCCATCAAAAGGATTGGTACGCTGCGCAACAAAGTGAATAGGAAGCACAGGGCCATGACCCGTAGGAGCGAGCTGCCGACCTCGGGGAGGTCGAGGGCCAGTTGCAATAGGGGAGCGGTGACCCACGTTAGGCCCACCATGACTATGCCCAGGGCGGCCTGCATCCAAAAGGCGCTGGATAGCTGGCGTTGGCTAGGTGCTGCGTCCTGCTGCAGTAGTGCGGCTGCGAGCCCGCCGTCTCCCACGAGTTTGAGCAGTGTCAATGTGAATTGTAAAAGCGCGAAGATGCCGAACTGTGCGGGTTCGAGGACTCTCGTTAAGTAGATTATAGCCGGTACTCGGATCGCGACCTGAAGTACGGAGCGGGCACCGAGAGCCAATACAGCTAAGCGCGCTCGGAGGCTCAGGTGTTGCTCATCTGACCGTGGGCGTTTGGGAGGTGCTTCGGTGAAATCCATCCGAACTGACTCCTCAGGTCGACTTGGCTTTGAATGGCGCGGTCAGTGGTCGGGCTGATCGTCGCACCGCCTTCATGAGACTGCCCATCAAGTGCTGATCTTCCTGATATTGGGCTGGTTGCAGGAGACCCTCGTGGCCGAATCGATAGCCGTTGGTAAAGCGGTTGGTGCGGTCGAGGATACGAGGCTCGTTCGAACTCACGTGGTCAGCATCTTTGGCGAACACAGCGATGAAATCATTCCACTGGTCATTGTGTTGGCGACCAATGAAGGACTCGAGAAGCACGGCGTTGATGCCGCTGTGTTGGGCCCACCGCTCGAGCGCCCGACCGCTGTCCGGGTAAAAACGCCAACAGTCGACTGGGTAGCGGTGCACTTCACCATTCGATGGCGCGTTCATGTATAGCCGCCCGGTGGCTTTGATGACCCGGAGAATCTCAACGAACAGTACCCAGAAGAACTCGGAGTGCTCGAAGACGGACGTGGACACGCACAAGTCGAATGTATTGTCCTCGAAGGGGAGCGTATAGGGGTCGGTGATGACTACGTCGACGCCAGGCCCCGGTGCGAAATCAACGCCCACATAATCGCAGGAATGGGGGGCAACGGTTCGTAATGAGCCGTTGACGTCGGCCGAGCCGATATCGAGGATTTTTGGAGACTCTGATCCAGCGTACGCCTTGAAGAAGAGGTCGCCGTACTCCAAAGCTGTGTCATGCATCGGTCGATATTCTGTCCGGCCGGTCTGGATAATACAGCTCGCCGCGGATCATCGCGGCACTCAATCAGAAGTTGCTTTATGAGTGAAGCGTGTCCTTCGCCAGGGTGGCAAAAACGGTCAGCGCTTTCTTAAGGCTTAGGGCGTGGGTCCGAACGTCTGGTTGACAGCTACAATATGACGTCATTGATCAAACTATGTTCGCGCCGTACAACCGCGAGCGGCTCAGACAGCAGTTCTCCGTAGCGGATCCGTTTCCCTTCGTTGAGATATCGCCGTTCTTGGAACCCGAAGTGGCTCAGACCATTGCGGATTCATACCCCTCGATTCATGACGCTGCTCAGGTGGGAAAGCGATACAAATGGATGTCCGAGCGGGGGAAAGTGGAGGTCACCGATGTCTCGGTGTTCCCGGATCCTGTTCTGAGGTTGCATAACGCGCTCACTGATCCGAGTTTTCTGAGCGATTTGGAGTTTATCACTGGCATTTCGGGATTGCTTGCTGACCCCACCCTAAATGGTGGTGGAATGCACATGACTGGGTCGAGGGGCCGGCTTGACGTGCATGTGGATTTTAACTTCGTCGAAGAGACGCAGCTTCACCGGCGTTTGAACCTCCTGCTGTATCTCAACGAAGATTGGCAGAAGGACTGGGGTGGGGCTATTGAGCTCTGGAACCCCGATGTTCAGCAACTGTGCCATTCGTTTTCCCCAGTGATGAATCGCTGCATCATTTTTGCCACAAGCGAAATGAGCTTCCACGGGGTCTCGATGGTCAGCTGCCCACCGGACGTGATCCGCAAGTCGTATGCTAGCTACTTCTATACAAAGGAAGCCCCGGAGGATTGGGATGGGGTGAAACATAACACCGTCTTCAAGCCGAGGCCGGACGAGCAGTTTCGGGCCAACGTGCTTTACCCAATGGAGAGAACATGGCGAAAAGCCTCTAAGTGGACCACACGAGCGGTTTACAACACGAACAAAGCCATCACCGATTGGTTCCGTAGCTCGTAAATTCGAGGCCGGGTTGCCGGCAATGATGTGTAGCAAGCACGAGGGACGGCGGCCACAGGACCACCAGCGAACCGGAAAAGGCGGTGGCCGTCTACGTCAAAGGTAATGAACTAGAGTTTCTCTCCGGATATCGAGTATATATCGGTAGACAGTGGCTGAGCCTCCTCCGGAATGGGCTGGGGCCCGGGCACAATTCCTTCTAGATCCGGATCAGTGGCTGGATCCTGGCCGGGTGAATCTGCCTTGGTCTGCCGTTCGGCCCTGCGCTGGGCTTTTCGTCGCTTCGTGGCTTGTCGGTCTCGTTCTCGCTGTTTCTTATTTTGCGTCGCTCGGGAAGTTGCCATTAGGCTCCTTTCGATAAGAGGTGAGCGTGTAATGATACCACAACCGAAATGGTACGTGTCGACATCTACGTCGACCTGGCATACGGCTACGTAGATATTTCGGTTCGCTGCACCCCTGTCCTGTGGTGAGGACTCAGTAACAACACTTTCTGGCTCGCTTGTCATCGCGGGCCCGCTGCTGAGGTAGCTCACACACGGAGTATGTTATTCTGTCGTGGACGTTGATGCCCAACAGGATCGCATGGTTATTGTCGAGCCAATTAAACGGGGTATGGATCTTTATGAGCCTCCTGCGACCCCCCAACTAGGGCGTGTCTTTTAACTCCGGCTGGGTAGATATCGCTGTATACCGCGTTTGTGAGGGGTTGGCCTCGGAGGGAAGGGACGAGATGTACCGGGCCGAGGGTTCCAGATGTACCGGGCCGAGGGTTCCTAAAGGGAGGCGAAGCCACCGACGCCTCACAAATATGGGAAACAAATCAGAACGCGGTTAGAAGGTTAAAGCCACCCCCTAAAGACCCGCACTCGTAGCATGGCAAAATCTGCGAACCTAGATAACCTAGTAGGGTTGAACCAAGCGGTGTATGATGTCAGGTTACAGCTCATGCAGCAAAGCCCCTTGAATTGGTTCGGTAAGAATCACCAAGCGGTCGCGCAGCGGGTCATAACCTGCGTAGAAGCAGGCACTTGGGTTCAATCCAAGTGATTTCTGCCGTAGAGAGAGCTGGGAAAAGAATCAAGGAAACTCGTCCGCGGCGGCTCGGGAGCAATAAGTGGATCGTATCAATCAACTTGTTGCGGACGATATAGAGGCTGGTGTCTCGCGCAGTGAGCCTGACTGGTGCTAATGTGCCTAACAGCACAAATTTTAGAATGACAAGCCTCTTTTGTGGTGGTTATTGGCCGCGGTGCTCCGTTGCTATAATGGTGTGTGAGCTTGTTGACCAACCTTGATACGGTCGCAACCGAGGTACAGCAGAAATCACTTGGGTTGAGCCCAAGTTCCTGCTTCTACGCGGGGCTATTCCCCGCTGCGCGACCACTTGTTGATTCTTATAGAACCAACAAGTGGTGTTTGCTGTACTACGGTGACTCCCATATCTTGGATACGTCCGTGGGAGAAGAAGTGGAGGCTGAACGTGGACCACTTCCGTCGAGATGGGCAGTCAGCACTCATCGAATACCCGCGTTGCTTCTGTGGCTCTGCATTGGGGAGGGTTCAATGGGCTCCTGGAGGGCATCTGTATAATATCTTATCCAAATAAGATATTATACAGATATCTATTTCAAAAAAACCGTCGGCAGCAGGGGGTGTTATACTACAGCAGCAGCCACTTGGGTTCAACCCAAATGATTTCTGCTAGAGCCCTTTCGTTGGGTGCAGAGCTCAGTGCATACTTTATCCACAAATTATCGCAAGAAGAACTAATGTTGATCTGGCGTCTTGGAACTGCTGAGAAACAATAAGTTTTAGTATAGATATCAAGTGTATGACTGAGGAGTTTCTATCTCTGGAAGCTGGGGATTATCACCTGAAAATTTGCCCAGCACAGGGCGGATCTATATCGCAATTTATTTGGAAGAGCTTTTCGGTGATGCGTGCGACGTGTGGGCCGTCGATTCTCGAAACCGCTTGTTTTCCTCTTGTGCCTTTTTCTAATCGTATCGCGAACGGTCGATTTGAGTGGAAGGGGCAAGCGATCGTGCTCACACCCAACCTCCCTGATTCCGATCATCCCCATCCATTGCATGGATTTGGGTGGTTGAGTGGTTGGGAAGTTTTACAGAGTGCGTCAACAAAAGCCGTGTTGGGCCACCGATACAATGGGGGGGAATGGCCGTGGAACTATGAGGCGGAACAAGGGTTTGAGCTTGATCAAAGTGGACTGGTCCATAGTCTAATGGTTCGTAATTTATCGGATATTCCGATGCCAGCGGGGCTTGGTTTCCATCCTTATTTTCCGAAGGATGAGCAAACCATTTATCATGGTCTTCATCGCGGAGAGTGGCAGACTAGCGACGATGTATTGCCGCGCCAACTGGTGGAGGCAGAGAGGGCAATGGACTGGTGGAAAGGCCAACCGGTTGGTACACGCAGCGTCGATACGGTTTATACCGAACGAGAGGGCAGTCTAAAGATCACCCAGCCCACTCATGGTTATTGCGTCGAAATTACGCCCTCATCCAACCTACCGTTCACCGTTGTCTATAGTCCGAAAGGGGAGGACTACTTCTGTTTAGAAGGTGTCAGTCATCCGACGAACGCATTAAATTGCCGTACTGGGGCAAACCACATTGCAGTGTTGGAGCCCGGTGAACATATGCGGGTAGCGGTTAGCTATACGATCACGAGCTATACGACCACTCAACGAGGTGCGGGGGATAGAGACCCGTTGGAGGGTGCGAGCCTGAGTTGAGGCCAACAAGGGACTGTGTCAATCCTTGTTGCGGGCCGACGAACCTCGATTGCGACTTCTGGGGCGGGGGTCTAACCTAGCTAGCATGTTCATACGACGGGCCGTTGGCCCCGACGATACCGCCAACGTATGGTTCGCCCGCGACCCCGAACAATGCAATGTGCTGCTTGCGGAGCGTCTCTCACGTCCGCTTGAGCCCATCGTGCTCGAAAGTGAGGAAGCGGTTGGTGACGCGATGCTCGAAGAGCTGGAGCGGGTGGCTGCTGAGAAGGCGGAGAGGGAGGGGCCAAACGCTGCGATCTGTATCGCGCTCCTCGGCGGTCGAGGTGCCCAGGCTTTGCATCGGCGTTTGGGGGCACGCGTGGCCAAAAACCGGGAAGACCCGCTTGTGCGGCGGCTCGTAGTCTTCACTCAAGATGCTCTCGCGCCCTTGGCCATGGCCAGTCCATTGAGTTTTGTGCGGGACTTCGAGCGTTTGTTGGGTAACGAGTTTTTTCGTTGTGTGCGCTCCTTCATTCCTTTTGATACTGAGATTCTCTCTCCTGAGGCCTCCGCTCTGCGCTCGCTCGAAGCGCTTGATGCGGCGGGCGGTCTGGATATATTCTTTCTTGGTCACGGGCCGGAGGCGAATGCGGCTTCTCACCTTGCCTACGTCAAACCAGGCTCAGGCGCGCGAGTATGTGACTGGGGCGGAGTGATTCCTATCTCCGCAAGTATTCTTGACCACCACATTAGTAAGTTCAAGGCTGGAGGCTCCCATGTGTCTGCTGAATCGGAGCGCGAGTGTCGCGCAGCCCGTTTCATAGTCACCCTAGGTCCGGCCGCTATCCTCGGTGCAAAGCGCATTGTACAGAGTGTGGTTGATGTAAGCACCGCTCCCGCTAAGCGCGCAAGCTATCGTCGGGTGCTTGAAACAGAGCTTGCAAGCGACCCTACGGACCGCGCCCAACAGCTTGACGACAATCCTGGCTTGTGGGTCCGCTTGCATGATGATGTCCGAAGCTATGTCTTGCCCGATGTACTCAATGAGTAGTCTCAGCCCGATGAACTGGGGAAATGACCCGCTGCCATACAGCAGACATCCCTTGGGTCGAACCCAAGTTGCCGCTTCTATGCCGGGCTATGCCCCGCTGCGCGACCCCTTGTTGATTCTTACAGAATCAATTCAAGTGGTCTTTGCTGTATTCAAGGTGCAGACTGCGTTTTGCGAGCGTTCTTTAGCCCGCTCGCATGGTATCGACGTGACATGTCTTCTGCAATTCATCCAAGCTTGAAAGGGAAATCCGTCATAGTCACCGGGGGCGCCTCGGGCATCGGAGAGGCGACGGTGCGTGCGTTTGCAGAGCAAGGCGCACGCACCGGCTTTGTTGATATTGATGCCGAACGCGGTGAAGCATTACAGAGGGAGCTGAGTGCATTGGGGGGCGAGGTTTGCTTTGCTGCGGCCGATTTGCGGCAATGTGATGAACTTAGGGCGGCCTTTTCTTCACTCTCGGAGGCTCATGGACCCGCTCGCGCATTAGTGAATAACGCGGCGAGAGATGACCGACATCGTTGGCAAGATGTGGACACCGCTTATTGGGACGACCGGGTGGCAACGAACCTGCGTCACATGTTCTTTGCCAGCCAGGCGGTGGCGCCTGGTATGATCGAAGCGGGTGGCGGGTCGATCGTCAACCTTGGTTCAGACAGTTGGCATCGGGCCTGCGGAGGCCTTCCGGTATACGCGACCTGCAAGGCGGCCGTGCATGGTCTCACGCGCTCACTTGCCCGCGAGTTTGGTCCCCACCGCATTCGCGTCAACACTGTTGTGCCGGGCTGGACGATGACCGAGCGCCAGAAACAGCTATGGGTCACCGAAGAAGGGTTGGCCGCTCACAAGGCTGAACAGTGCCTGCCGGATATGGTGGAGCCCGAGGATGTGGCTCGAATGATTCTATTTTTGGCCTCTGATGATGCTCAACGGTGTACAGCTCATAATTTCATGGTGGATGCTGGCGTCATCTAGTGTGCCTACTGACCTTTACGGTCGGCTGTACTACGGAGCTCGTAAGTTATGAGCTTATTCTTGGCGTTCGGTACTGCAGCAAAGACCGCTTGAATTGATTCTTACAGAGTCAACCAAGGGGCCCGCGCAGCGGGGCTATGCCCGGCGTAGAGGCAGGAGCTTGGATTCAACTCAAGTGATTTCTGCTGTAGAGCGGGTTTTAACCTCCCGTTGGTGAGCTGACGTCGTATCCCGCGTTTGTGAGGGGTCGGTCGCGGAGGGAGGGTACTGGATGTACCGGGCTGAGGGGCCCGAAAGGGTAACGAAGCCACCGACCCCTCACAAATGCGGGATACAAGTCAGAACGCGATTCGGAGATTAAGGACACGCCCTAACAGCCGGTTGATCTAGCCCTGCACGCATCTATGGGCCGGTCTTTCCGTGAAAGGTTCTGACCACGAAAAGCCGGGCTCGATAGCTACACACTGGGCTAAATCAACCGGCTGCTAAAGAGCTCGTAAGTTACAGCAAAGACCACGCTTTGAGTCTGTAAGAATCACCAAGGGGCCCGCGCAGCGGGGCTATGCCCGGCGTAGAAGCAGGAGCTTGGGTTCAACCCAAGTGATTTCTGCTGTACGAATTTATTTTTGGAGCACGGGTATTAACCTCTTGTGTTTATTGTTCAATAAGGAACTCGTAAGTTATGAGCTGATTTTTGGAGTACGGGTATTAACCCTTGTGCTTATTGTTCAATAAGGAACTCGTAAGTTACAAGCTGATTTTTGGAGTACGAGTATTAACCGTTTGTGTTTATTGTTTAATAAGGAACTCGTAAGTTATGAGCTTATTTTGGAGTCCGGATATTTAACCCCTTGTGTTTATTGTTTAATAAGGAACTCGCAAGTTATGAGCTTATTTTGGAGTCCGGGTATTAATCCGTGGTGCTGGCTTTTTAATCGGTGTCTCTGGAGATTCTTTTTGTGAGTACAGAGAAATCTTTTTGTGAGTACAGAGAAATCATTGGTAGGTAGTAGATCTGAAGCTAGCTAGTTGGGCATTCTTGTTCAAGATTTTATGAACCACAAAACTACCATCATCGGTACTCGACGGAATAGGGTCTGAACACGGTCAAATCTATCTGATCATCGGATGATACTTGGACGATTCGTTTAGTGTCTAGTGAGCTTGCCATAGCTAAGCTATCTTGAAAGCCCAATATTTAGGCGTTCAAGACCATTTGTAATAGTTCCTTGTTGAGTTGGGCAAAATCGGCCCTAGCGTGGGAATCGTTCAGCCTCCCTCGTCTCGAAATGTCGATCGCTCAGATTGGCTATGAGCGCTCCAACAGAACAGTATCGGGTGAATCTCTGTGATCTTGATCCACTATTACTCTAGATCTTTCTGGAGTATACCCAGCAATAATCTATGGATATATACCAAGCACCCTCCGTGATTGCACTGGGGATGGCTCTTGTCCCGCTGTTGGCACCACCCGGTTGGGCGCAAGACTGTGAGGAAAACGAAGGTGTTGAACTCACCGTTGATGGGGAGGAGATTCTCAATACTTACTACCCGTCCCCGCTCCGCGACGACGTAGTGGTAGTCGAAGCTGGGCAAACATCGGTACCAGTTGACGCGTCCAATGTGGAAGGAATTCCGGTCGATTCCGGGGATGTTGTACTCGTCATTCAGATGCAGGGTGCCGCGATCAACGGGGGGGATGAAACGCAACCCGGCGGCACTTATGGCGATGGTGAGGGAGGACTCGATCGTCAAGGCGTCTTGGAAGATGACGATCGATGGTTAGCGGGCAAGTACGAGATTAATCGAGCCAGCGGGCCGATAGAGGATGACGCTATTTCTTTAGAGTTTCCCCTAAGAAATCGGTACGAGAGTTCCGATAGTCCGGAAGGAGACGAGTTTGTTGGCGTTGGTGTTCGGCGCTATCAGGTAGTCCGGATTCCCAACTACCAAACATTGACCGTTTCGACGGAAGGCAAAGTCACCGCTCCAGCGTGGAATGGGCGTTGGGGTGGCATTGTGGCTCTTGATGCCCTGGAGAAGTTGACTGTCAATGGTTCGATAGATGCTACGGGCCTGGGTTTCAGAGGTGGCGTTAACACCCTCCCCCTTATTCAGTTTGAAGAAGACCCCCATCCTATAAGCGTAGGGCGAAAAGGAGAGGGCGTATGTGGGACGCCGATTAAAGCTCGTAATCTCGATGGTACGCTAGATATCAGGGAATCACCCGGCTACTATTATGCGCCAATATTCAATGACATTGAAGGGTTGCGTGATCCGCTTTTGGCTGATGCTGGACCGGGTGCGCCGGGTAATGCCGGTGGTGCTCCTGTCCACCCAGATGCCGGTGGTGCTGGAGGTGGTGGGTTTGGCGACGGTGGCTTTGGTGGCTTAGGTGATCAGATTGTTCAGGAGTTCTATACGCCTAATCTTGGAGGAACCGGACTGCAGGATACGTCTCGATTATTTATGGGTGGTGGAGGTAGCAGCAGCCGGTTGCTTGTGTTCATAGAAGAAGTAGAAGACAACGAAATAGAAGAGGACAAACTAGGTGGATACTCCGGTGGCGGTATTGTCTTTCTTAGGGCACCCGAAATTGAAGGTAGTGGCAGTATCCAAGCTAACGGCCAGGATGGTGCCACCGATCTGAGCGAAGGCGGCGGCGGCGGCGGCGGCGGCGGTCAGATTTGGCTGGTTACCAATACCCGAGAGTTTGATCGCTTAGAGCTCCAAGCCCGAGGTGGCGCGGGCGGAACCGCGAGCGCTGGCCAAACCAACGGCGGCGGCGGCGGCGGCGGCGGCGGTCTCGTAGCGTTGGTGGTGCCCGAAGGGAATGATGACGAGCCGGCCATAGCCTACGTGGTTGATGGTGGCCCTGGTGGTTTGGGCATCAGCGACGAAAACGATCCAGCTGATGACGGTGAACCGGGTGATGACGGTGAACCGGGTGATGACGGTGAACCGGGTGATGACGGTGAACCGGGTGATGACGGTGAACCGGGTGATGACGGTGAACCGGGTGATGACGGTGAACCGGG
>JAHQVK010000064.1 GCA_019634385.1 Myxococcales bacterium
GATTTAGCCCTGTGTGTAGCTATCGAGCCAGGCTTTTCGTGAAACGTTCTGACGACGAGGCGAGCGTACCTGCCGGTACGCGACCGAGGAGAGACTTCTTGTGGTCAGGATGTTTCACGGAAAGACCGGCCGATAGATGCCTGCAGGGCTAGATCAACAGGCTGCTAGCAGGCCATCGGAAAAGTGAGTTAGGCGCTTCGCGGGTCCTTTTTCCGTGCAACGTCTGGACCGGCTTCGCCTTTCATCGGTTGCATACGCCCGGTATGCGCCCTCTTCATCCAGAGCGTTCCACGGAAAAGATACTTCGCGGATCACCCACCCCACTTTTCCGATGGCCTGCTAGTACTACGGAAACGTTGAACTCGAATGCGGGTATCCTACGAATCAGATCCCAGCAGCTTGGAGCAAAATAAGGTCCTCCACAGCAGAAAGTGATGATGGTTCGCGACCAAGTTCCGTAGAATTTTCTCTCAAGGGGGCACAAACCGGGAGTAGTTAACCACGAGTAGCAAACCACAAGTAGTTAACCACGAGTAGTTAACCAGGAGTAGTTAACCAGGAGTAGTTAACCACAAGTAGCTAACCAACGGGCGGAGCCGGTCGAGACCTTCCACAACAAAGCCGTGCGAAGAATCGTTGCTCGGCCATATCCACTGACTATTAAACGTGTTGGCACCAGCCATCCACGAATCAGCCCATTCCACCTCGATTCATATAAGTTCCACCTCCATTCACATACGGCAAAGACCCCTTGAATTGATTCTATAAGAATCAACAAGGGGTCGCGCAGCGGGGCCTTGCCCCGCGGAGAAGCAAGAACAAGGCGGTCTAAGCCTACGATTGAGACATGAACTACCCTGACAATCACTGGACCAAGGAGCGAGGCCGCTAGCTCCGTCAGTCGAGCTGATCAAGAAGTAACTATTCATCTTCCTATTATTCTCACTATTGAACACAAGGAACGGTAGCCAACTATCCAGAGACTGAATTTCAGCCATTGCTGTTGTGCGCCACAGACCACACATATTACCTACTACCTACATGACACACCCTCGCAGCACACAAAGCCCTGCAACGCGCTCCTCCGTGAGTGTCACCCATGATTCGAGCCGTATTCTGCTCGTGCAGCATAGTCGAGGAGAAACAATAGAACGGACATTTGCGCTAGAGCCATCTATTCCTTTGAAACCATTGAGCTCCGGTCTCAACTCATCACGTATAGCCCCAGCGGCGATCTTGTTTCTATGTGGAACATACTTCCTTGAAGGATGCGGTCCTGTTGACCCTCCTTCTCTCGACGATCAAACGGTGGCTACGGTAGAGATTAGCGATACATTTCCGGCAGGAACTCCCATAGAAGTCCCCGACCCAACTGACAGTCCGGCATCCGGCGGAAAGGACGGGGAAAATAATCCGCCGGACCCGGTCATAGATATACCCCAGAATATAGAACCCGATGAAGGAGAAGGACTCGATGAAGGAGAAGAACCTAAAGAAGGAGAAGGAACCGATGAAGGAGAAGAGCCCAATGAAGGAGAAGAGCCCAATGAAGGAGAAGGAACCGATGAAGGAGAAGGAACCAATGAAGAAGAAGAAACAGGTGACGGTGAAAGCGAAGGTGCTGGTAATAGTAGTGGTAATGGTAATGGTGAAGTGGTAGGGAACGAGCCCCCCCCCAAGGCTCCACCAGCCTTGGGGGCAGTAAAAGTGCCAGGACCGTCTTCGGAGAACTTGGACAAGTATATAGTCGACCAAAAAGCGGCCATTGTATTGGGTAAAGCACTATTTTGGGACATGGCGACTGGGAGCGATGGGCAGGCATGTGCCAGCTGCCATTTCCACGCTGGTGCAGATAACCGCATTACCAATCAACTCTCTCCAGGCATCCTACGTCACCCGGTACCTGATTTCACATTTCAAGCGACCGCATCGGGAGGCATGGGTGGACCCAACTACCAACTTGTGACGGAAGACTTCCCATTCCACCAGTTCGAAGATCCTAGCGACAGACACTCCAAGGTCGTGTTTAGCTCCAATGACATTGTATCCTCCCAGGGAACTTTTGCTGGTGAGTTTATCGGTGTATCCACCACTGAGGAGGACGGATTCGTAGATGACTGTAGTCGCAGTCCTGATGCCGTGTTCCATGTCGGTGGTATTGGCACCCGACGGGTTGAAGTACGAAACACACCAACAGTCATCAACGCGGTATTCAACTTCCGAAACTTTTGGGATGGACGAGCCAATAACATCTTTAATGGGGTAGATGCTTTTGGCCGCAGAAACAAAAGTGCATTCATCTACAATGCCAAAGGAGAACCGGTAACCGTTAGGCTACGCAATTCTAGCCTCGCCTCACAGGCGGTAGCACCTATCCTGAGTGATGCGGAGATGAGCTGTGCTACTCGATCACTGGCTGATGTCGGGCGCAAACTCATCCGCCGCCGCTCTTTAGCTGGGCAGGAAGTTCATCCCCAAGACAGTGTGCTTGCAGCTGAGCGCCATGCGAGTGGGCTCGGTCTGAACAAAACCTATGGTGAACTCATCAAAATGGCGTTTCATGACGAATGGTGGGCAGGCGAAGGTGACTTTGATGGCTACACCCAGATGGAAGTTAACTTCTCTCTCTTCTGGGGACTAGCTCTACAAATGTATCAGGCGACGTTAATCAGTGATGAAAGCGCGTACGATCGCTTTGCCGCTGGTCACACGGAGGCTTTCGAAGTGGAAAAGGGTGATACTCACCATCTTACTTCAGCAGAGCTTCGGGGTTTGAAGGTGTTCATGAATGAAGGCCGTTGCATCAACTGTCACAATGGTCCAGAATTCAGTGGCTCAGCCTCCGACTTACAGTCAGAACACAAGGAGGGTGGTCTAGTGGAGCGTATGAAGATGGGAGATGAGACCATCGCACTCTACGACAACTCCTTCTACAATATTGGTGTGACGCCCACTAGCGAAGATATTGGTGTGGGTAGCGTTGACCCCTTTGGGAATCCACTTTCTTTCACGCAGCAATGGGTGACCGGCAATCTTGTTGACCCTTTCCAGGTGAAACCATGCACCTTTGAGGAGCCTTTTGATGCTGAGCTCTGCAACAAAGTCCCCGCTGATCTCGGGAAAGAACGAACCGCAGTAAAGGGTGCATTTAAGACCCCCATTCTGCGAAACATCGAACTCACTGGCCCTTATATGCACAACGGTAGTATGTCAACGCTCGAGCAAGTGGTAGAGTTTTACAATCGGGGCGGTAACTTCCACAACCATGAGCTAGATGCTGACATTCGGACGCTAGACCTCACTGACGGACAGCAAGCCGACCTCGTCGCCTTTATGAAGTCCTTGACGGACAACCGAGTAAAGTACGAAGAAGCCCCCTTTGACCATCCTCAGTTGCTCGTGTTCTACGGACATAATGGCGACAACAAAGCGGTGGTTGCGCAGGGATACAATCTGGCTTCGGATGACTGTTTTGAGATTCCTGCTGTCGGGCGGTTAGGACGTAAAGCCGAAAACCTACCGCCAATCAAATCTTTCATTGATGGCTTGGGTGAGGGAGGCGTTCCCTCTCACGACCTCACGGATAGTCCTCAACTCATTACCTCAGCCCAGTAGGGAGATCCGAGAGCCGAGGATATCTTCGACGTCCGTGACGACATAGACATACACTCCAAGCGAGAACACAAACATACGTTCCTGTTTGCCTACATAAATCATAGAAGATGTTAGCAAGCGCGTACCAGAACCCTTTCTGAGCATCCACCAGCATGCACCCTGACCCGTTGACCATGAGGTCAGGGTGCACAGCGGTATCCACTGCCGCACGATCATCATCAACAGTCCATGGGTGAGTTTTTGCTGTAGACTCCTTGTCATCGGAGCTTTTTGGCTTTCTTTATATATTGACTTGCCTTCGTCGGTAGCCTCGGCTGCATCTGAACAATTTTCGCAACATATGAATTCATATATAACACAAAAAGCATTATTCTTTCAGCTAAGCTGTCGTGGTGTAACTCTACCTCCTCTATATGATTGTACACCTACCAGCCGGTTGATTTGGCCATGTGTGTAGCTATCAAGGCCGGCTTTTCGTTAAACGCTCTGACGACGAGGCGAGCGTACCAGGGGGTACGTGACCGAGGAGAGACTTCTAGCAGGCCATCGGAAAGACCGGACGATAGATGCGTGCAGGGCTAGATCAACAAGCTGTTGGGTTGAACCTAAGTTCCTGCTTCTACGGCAGGTTTGATCTAATTGTCAAAACGCCAGTATTTTTCGACCAAATCTCGGGTACCAACAATATTTCGACGAGACGAAGCCCCAAAAACAATGGCCTCTAGTTTGGGAAGTTCGCAGACCCACTTAATGGCTTCTTCTGGGGGGATAGCTCCAGAAGCGTAGACCGACATAGCAATCGGACGGAATTGTTTTGTTTTCAAGGTATCAATATATTTTTCGATACCTCCACACATGCGAAATCCAATTTTGTTTATATTTGAGCAAACAATCGGATTTTCGATACCTTCACCATGAAGTACATCCACAAGCATAGGCATGTTCATTGAGAAAAAACCTGCTTCTGCTTCATACTTTTGCTGCACATAATCATGGAACGCCCGAAACATCTCCCGCATATTAAATCCTAGCAAGAGGTCCGTCACAACGTTCTGGAGAAAAACAACCGGGGTACGCGTGCCTTGAAAGCGCTGCATTTCGGCGTCAACCAGCATCTTCATCAGTTCATATGCATCTTGGGTGATGCCGGCCATAGCCCCCCGAATCACAGTACTGATAATACTACCGGGCGCAAATTTTTTGAGTGTCCCCATAATGCCCAGCTCGCCCACAGCATTTGCGTATTTGTGCGCATAAGGCATGCCAGGATAGAAGGTGAAATTGTTGTAACGGTCTGGATTATCACGAACAATATCTGTGACTTCACCAATACGGTCGTGAGTTGTGCACATGAAGGTCTTAATACCTTCGCTATACGCAACATCAATAACCTTCATAATTGCGGCCGTGTCCTTAAACTTCATGGACTGGGCCCTAGCCTTCTCTTCAGACATGTGATTCACGCCGAAGAACTGATTGTCACCAAATAGGATACGGTCCATTTTTTAGCTCCGAGCCCTGTCAGCTTTCTGAATCATATCAAGCACTTCATCCGTAGCATAAGCACTTGCAAAAGTATTTTCGCCCTCAGTATTACGACTCTTAATGTTATGGGCAAACGTGTCTATTTGGGTAGAATACTCTTCGCCTCGCATGTAAAACCACACTGGTTTCTGAAGGTCGGTAATATATTTAATACTCCAGCCTTCACCATAACCATCAACCTCACAACCGGGCATCAAGAATACGCGGACCTCCTGCCGGTCCGCAATAATCTTACCTTTCTTGCCGTTGATCGAAATCCGGGTGGTCATCTTGCGGTAGGTGGTATCGGACCAGTTTGTCGTCAACTGTCCCGACATCCCATTTTTGTACTCAAATACCGCGTGGACGGCATCATCAACCCCTTCGGAAAAGATGGAGTTTAAATGAGCTCCGAGAACTTTCACTGGAGGTCCCACCACCCAGTTCATTAGATCTACCACGTGTGAGGCGTAATCATGTAAGCACCCACCACCTTCGGACTTTTTGGAACGCCATGTTGACGTCTTTGGTTTGGTCACCACTTGTCCGTACGCTTCTCCAGTAACATGATATACTTCGCCGATGGCTTGCGCGTTCACCAGTCGGCGAACCTCGGCGAATGTCCCCACAAAGTGGTTGTGGAAACCTACTTGATTGACGACGCCCTTCTGTTTCGCCAGATCAACCAAGGCTCGGCCCTCTTCTAGGGTTAGGGTAAAGGGCTTCTCTACAAATACGTTTATTCCACGCTCGAGTGCATAGCGCGCAACCTCGAAATGAAAGCGGGTGGGCGTAGCAATGAGGACCGCATCAAGTTTAGCCTCGTTGATCATGCGCTTGAAATCTTTGTAGACCTCAACTTTGGTGTACCGCTTGATCGCGCTTGTCAGAAAAGAATTGGTATCGGCAACGGCCACCAACTCGAGATCAGGGTGGGCATTAACGATGGCAAAATGCGAAATACCCATTTTACCAAGACCCACGATACCGGTTCGAATAGGTTCGCCCTCAGTCGGTTGTTCTGTCATGAGAATGCTGCTCTACGACGCGGATAGTAGAGACCTTCCAGTAGACTTGCAATATCGGAGCAAGGATCGATGGTTAGGATTTCGTGAGCTCGCACATATGAGCATCCTAAGACCCGCTACGCTAGCTACAGGGTGAGGCAAGTAGTCGCTGGCGGGTGTAGCTACCCGAGGACCAGTCTTCTCGCATCCATTTCACTTGAAAGCCAAAAACCTGACCGAACCCCACCGAGATTCGAAGCGCTTCTGTGAGTGCCACCTACGATAGTTACTTGTGCTGGCAGTCACTTAGGGCCAGAAACTATCGTTGAGCACCTATGTAGCTAAATCTTCGCTAGCTAGGGCGTGTCTTTGAACTCCGGCTGCGGAGATGACGCCGTAGGCCGAGTGTGTCAAGGGTCCGGAGGCTAAAGACACACTCTAGTCCTAATGAGCGGAGCAAGAGACCCGATACCGCAAAAAGCGGCGTGAATGGATTCAATGAGTAGAGAAACCTCACAAAACCATGCGGGGATAGAATGCTCGGCTAGCCCTACAGCAACGACCACTTGATTTGAATCTAGAAGAATCAACAAGCGGTCCATCCGCAGAGGGGCATTGCCTCGCGGAGAAGTACGGTAGCGAAACCTGCCAAAATCGCGTTATGGGCACAAGCTTGAGCTAAACCAGGCAGCTTCTACGACCGGGATGACCAGAGGTAGCCGGATATTGAGTCAGATCGGGGGCGAGCCATGATCACCTCCGACGACAAAGATATGGTAGTGTTGCGTGAAACATTTGAACAAAATGGCGCACACGTGGCGTATGAGTCCGA
>JAHQVK010000065.1 GCA_019634385.1 Myxococcales bacterium
AATTGGAAAGAGCTAGACCGTCTCAGCCACCCCTCTTCTGGTTCAAGGTCGTGCACGCCCTTAGGGCGTGTCCTTACATTCCGGCTGCGGAGATGACGCGGTAACCAGCGTTTGGGAGGGTCGGCCACGGAGACCGGGTACGGGATGTACCCTGCCGAGGGGCCCGAAAGGGTGGACAAGCCACCGAACCCTCACAAACGCGGGAAACAAAGTCAGAACGCGGTCCGGAGCTTAAAGACATGCCCTAGCAGGCCATCGGAAAAGTGAGTTAGGCGCTTCGCGGGTCCTTTTTCCGTGGAACGTCTGGACCGGCTTCGCCTTTCATCGGTTGCATACGCCCGGTATGCGCCCTCTTCATCCAAAGCGTTCCACGGAAAAGATACTTCGCGGATCACCCATCTCACTTCTCCGATGGCCTGCTAGTCCTCATCGTCCGGCTGCGACCTTCAGCTTACTTTTCCCAATAAAAGTCACCCGTGCGCTGCAAAACGACGCAAACGATTCCGCCCAACAGTGGCCACAGCTTTAGGTGAGACACAGCCTAGGACTCTGCAGAACCTACCCAATTATTCGCATGTGAGGTCGTCATGAGCAAAATATCCGGCGCACCGGCATTTGTCATAAGGTAACACCAACTAGAATCTTGACCTTGGTGCTAGGACAAGCTCATCATCCGCCCACTCGCTGACTATCATTCACACATGATATCCAGCAAACTTTGCACTACGTCTGTGAAACGCCATCTTCCGCCTGAGTTTAGACGTGGGATGTCGATAAGAAACTTGTGATGGCCGATAGGCAGTTGGGGAAGGACTAGGAGGTTCTTGTATGGCGAAAGGAAAGCTGACGGTCGGACTGGATATTGGGTCGGGTTCGATAAAGCTCACTCATCTGAAGACTACTCGGGGAGGCAATTACCAGCTTCAGGCATTCGGGATGGTTCAACTACCACCGGAGGCTATTGTTGACGGGGCGCTGATGAACTCCACTGCAGTCGTCGACGGGATCCAAGAGCTATTTGCATCACAGAAACTCAAGGCCAAAGACGTTGCCACCTCAGTATCGGGTCATTCGGTCATCATCAAAAAGATCAACCTACCCCAAATGACGCCTGAAGAACTTGATGAATCCATTCAGTGGGAGGCGGAACAATACATCCCTTTCGACATCAACGACGTAAACATTGATGTGCAGATCCTCAACAGTGAGTCCACGCAAGCCGGACAAATGGATGTCCTTTTGGTCGCCGCCAAAAAAGATATGGTCAACGACTACACCGAGGTCATTGCCAGTGCCGGCCTAAACCCGGTTGTAGTGGATATCGATGCTTTTGCTGTACAAAACCAGTTTGAGATTAACTATGAAGTCTCAAGGTCCGAAACCGTTGTTCTGGTCAATGTAGGGGCATCCGTCACCAATATTAATGTAATCGCCAATAGCGTCTCAACCTTCACCCGCGATATTTCGATCGGAGGTGGCCAGTTTACGGACGCTGTGCAGAAATCTCTCAACGTATCCTACGATGAAGCTGAAGCACTGAAGCTTGGTGGCGGAAACAACGATGCAGATGCCGTTGTGCCCCGGGAAGTCGAACGAGTGCTCCACACGGAGTCCGAAACAATCGCCAATGAGATTCAACGTTCCCTCGACTTTTATGCTGCAACCTCTGCTGATTCACACATCGCTCGTATATTTCTCTCTGGGGGCTCCGCAAAAATCCCTGCTTTGGTGAAGACGATTGAAGGACGTACTGGGGTTCCGGTAGAGATCATTAATCCCTTCCGTAACATCGATATCGGCAACGGACGCTTCGACACCGAATACCTCCAGCAGATCGCCCCGATGGCTGCAGTCTCCGTGGGATTAGCTTTGCGCTACCCAGGAGATAAGTAGATTAAAGGAAGGCACTAGTATGATTCGCATCAACCTTCTTCCGATCCGTCAGACGCAGAAGCGCCAGACAGTTCAGCAACAACTGGTCGTTGGAGCCATGTGCATCTTCCTGACTATCGTGGGGTCGGCTGGTTGGTACTGGAAAGTCTCCAGCGACGCTGCCTTCCTTCAGCTGGAGATCAAAAGAAAAACCCAAGAACTATCACAACTCGACAAAATTATTGGTGAGATTAATCAGTTAGAGAAGAAGAAAGCCGAGCTCATCCGCAAGCAGAAGATCATCGAAGACCTTCGCCGCGGCAAGACCGGTCCGGTTAGGGCCATGGATGATCTCGCAACACTCATTCCCGATCGGGTGTGGATAACCAAACTTACCGAAGCTGATGGCTCAGTGACTCTCGAAGGCAAAGCTATCACTCACGAGAACGTGTCCGCGTTTATGAAAGCCCTCCAAAAATCGAAATACTTCACCCGAGTGACTTTAGGGTATTCAAAGACTTCCGCTAAAAAGACAAAGGGCGTCACACTGTACGAGTTTCAAATCATGTGCAGCGTGAACTACTCCGCGTAGAGGACATAGCCATGGAAGAGCTGGTTGCACGCGTATCTAAAGTCCCATTCGCTCATCGGGTAATGGTTCTGGCACTCACGATTGTGGTGATCTTAGGAGCCACCTACTTCATTTTTGTATCACCTATCTATACTCGTATTGTTCAACTCCAACGACAGAACAATCAGCTAGAGACTCAGCTTACTCAAAAGAGGAGAGTAGCCCGGAATCTCAGCCGCTACCGGGTAGATGTTGAGCGATTGAAACAACGCCTCAATGAAGCATTGACCGAACTCCCCAACGAAGCGGAGATTCCTGAGCTCCTCCAGAAGATCGCAGCGCTGGTTGAGCAATCGGACTGCAAAATGGAGATCTTTGAACCTCAGCATGAGGTAATAGAAGGGTTTTATGCGCGCATTCCGGTGAAAATGGGGATCATTGGTAACTACCACGCCATAGCCGTGTTTTTTGATAAGGTGTCCAAGCTCGCCCGCATCGTAAATGTCACCAACATCGCTCTTGCCGAACCAAAGGTTCAGAACAAAAAAGTTGTCCTTTCCGCAGACTTCGTCGCAACAACCTTCAAGTTTGTGGAGAGAAAGGCCGTAACTAAGGGATCACAAACCGGTTTTGGTAATCAGCGATGAAGTACACGGTGAACACAATCCACGTTTCCCTCATGGTCACAGCTATTGGGAGCTTTCGGTGTGGCGGTGACAATCTTTCGTCTACCCCTTCACCGAAGCCGAACACGCCCGCTGAATCCAAACTCAATGCTGCTCAAGCCAACCCGCCAATAACGGCGGTTGCTTTATCTGACGATGAGGTAGCGTACGTCTATTCCCCAATCGGCAAGCGCGACCCATTTAGGTCGATCTACGATGAGTTTCAGCAGGACACCGAAAACGAGCAACTGACAGAACTACAAAAGTTTGAGCTGGATCAGCTCAAACTTGTGGCAATTGTGTCGCGTATAGCTACCCCCTACGCTATGGTTGAGGATCCTGATGGGAAGGGGCACACCCTTACCCGTGGTAAACTCATCGGAAAAAACTGGGGACGAGTTAGCCAAATAACCCCAGACTGCGTAGTGATAAAAGAGGAGTATCGGGATTACACCGGACGCCGAGTGACCAACCAGACCAATATGTGTATTCCGAAGCCATCGGAACTTGGTCTTGAATAATCCTCTGACCATGAGAATCTCGTACGGAGAAGGACTGCCCCAATGAGGACTTACGACATCCCTCACCCCCCTGGAACGGGACGTTTAGCCCGCCAAGCTCGAATGCGGCGCGAGGGTTTTACCCCTATCAACGTCGGCGTCGTTGGTCTCTTGCTCTTGCTGGGCTACTCAGCAAACGCAACACCACCAGCACCATCAGCTTCGGATCTGCCCGAAGCCAACCAGGTGGAGGCGATAAACATTCGCAATGGCGGCCGCCAAGTGGTCATTCGGACCAGTAGCGAGCCCACCTACTCCCTTTTCAGAATGACGTCACCATACCGACTTCTGATCGACATCGCTCAGACCGGTCTCAGCTCAGAGGTACAGCCGCTCACTACCGGTAAAGGGCAGATTCTCTCGGTAACACCCAGCAGCTTCGATGACGGGAATCAACGAATAACCAGGGTAGAGATCGCCCTATCGGCCTACTTTCCTCATAAGGCCAAGATTCAGGGCAATAGTATTGTTCTAAATATCAGAGTGCCTAAAGGCACCCCAGCCCCGGTACGAAGCCGGAGCAAACCACTCGGCTCAACCGAGACAAAAAAAGTCCGCCCGCACCGTCCACAAAAGACCCGAATTGGCCGGCTAGTCATCCATGAAGACGGCGACAGAAGCCTTCTCAAAGCTCCTACCACCGGCCTCGATCTGGGCAACGATGCCGTCCATCTAGAGACGCTGTCCTCCCCCTCCCGGTTGGTGATCGATCTGCGTAACGCATCGATGACCCCCAAGTGGCAACGCCTTCGGTTGGATAAATACGGCGTGCGTCGAGTCCGGGCGGCCATTCGGGGCGAAGGCGTGCGAATCGTGCTGGATCTCGAGGATAACGCTGGTTTCCCTCAAATATCGGTTGATGTTGCCAAAGGCGCCCTCATGGTCAGCATTGAGGCCTCCGCAGCGCCCCCGGTAGCTAGAGCTCTAGCTAAGGCCTCGGCGAAGCCTCGTGCAAAACCGGCTCATGCACAGGCAACCACCTCAGTGAGATCAGCAGCTACAAATAAACGCAGCCCAGTTGATGGCTCAAAGCAACCATCTGCTAAACGTCCTGGCCGCATAGTGCCGATCCGCAACACGATCGAGGACATACGATTCGAACCCAAAGACGGTTTCTACCGACTGACGATCGAATTCGAAAAACCGATCGCTAAAGAAGCCATCGTACGACAAGGCTCTGAAGATACCCCCGGTCTACGGCTCGAAGGCGTGCGCCTACCGGAAAACTATGAACGTACAATGGACGTGAGTTCCATTGCGGGCGAGGCTCTAACGTCCATCTCCAGCTTCGCGGATCGAGGACAGGTCATCCTAGCTGCTCGCATACTGGAAGAGACCGAACACAGACATTGGCAAAGAGGCACCAAACTGATGTGGGACTTCCGGTCCCGCCAACCTCAGGTTCTTAGCTACGAAACAGATGGCGCTGCAGCTAGTTACGCTTCGACTGCCATCCAAACGACTGGTCAACTGATCCCTCAGCGAGAGCGCTACACTGGCCGGAGAATATCTCTCGACCTAAAAGATGCGGAGATACAGAATGTTCTCCGACTGCTCGCAGATGTCTCGAAGCTCAACATCGTAGCCTCTGACAACGTAGATGGGAAAATCACCATCAAGCTTCGCAACGTCCCTTGGGATCAAGCCCTAGACATTATTTTGCGAGCTAAACAGCTGGATAAGACTCGCAATGGGAACATCATTCGCGTCGCCCCCCTAGAGGTTCTTCGCCAGGAAGAAGAGCTAAGGCTCAAACGCGCAGAGGCGAGAATCAAACTTGAACCTCTCACCGTGCGGCTAATCCCCGTAAGTTACGCGGTCGCAAGCGATGTTGCTCCCCAAGTGCAGTCGCTCCTCACGTCCAGAGGAACGATCAACATCGATGAGCGAACGAACGTACTCATTGTGGAGGACATCGGTGATGTCCTCACAAAAGTTGAACGCCTGGTACGCACCCTGGATACCCAAACTCCTCAAGTTCTCATCGAGGCACGTATTGTTGAAGCTCGCTCGAACTTCTCTCGCGAACTTGGAGTTCAGTGGGGGGGAAACGCGGAATTCAGCCAAAACTATGGAAACCAAACTGGCCTTGGTTTTCCATCCAACGTGCGCGTCGCTGGCGGAGCTGACGACGTGGCTAACCAGGTGACCGAAGGAGTCTTACCCAACGCCAACTATGCGGTAAACCTTCCAGCAGCGGTTGGTTCCGGAGGTGGAGGAGCGATCGGCTTTGTCTTCGGCTCGCTCGATGGGGGAACTCTCGTTAATCTGAGACTTTCTGCGGCAGAGGCAACCGGCAAAATCAAGATTGTTAGTGCGCCAAAGATCGTCACTCTCGATAACAAAAAGGCGACCATTCTTTCTGGGGAACAAGTACCGATCACCGTCGTCACCGCCAATGGTCCAGTCACCAGATACATCAACGCCAATATCGAACTCCACGTCCTCCCTCATGTTACGCAGGATGGTTCCATTTTGATGGAAATCGACGCGAAGAAAAACGAGCTTTCCGATCGTATTGATTTCCTTGGTGTTCCCGGCATCCTCACGAAAGAGGCCAAAACCCAAATGATCGTACGCGACGGCGATACCGCAGTTTTGGGGGGACTCTACCGACGGAACACCCAATCAAACGAAGCTTACGTACCTTGGCTCGGCAGAATTCCCGTACTGGGCTGGATGTTCAAGACCACCAGTCGCTCCGACGCCAGGGATGAACTACTCATCTTTATCTCGCCGCGCATCGTCAATCGCTCCGAGGCTCTTATCACGCCCGACTAAGTGAGGTTTGTTGAGGGTTCGTCTATGAAGTTTCACGATGTCGCGGTAGGGACCGGTAGTAACCCATGACATCTAGCACTATTCTTCTCGCAGGCGCTCCGGGAGCTGGTAAATCCACCGTGGGCAAGGCGTTATCTCAGGTGCTTCGCCGGCCGTTCATCGATCTTGATGAACTGATCGAGGCGCGCGCTGGTAAGCACCCTGCCCAGATTATCACCCACGACGGTGAGGCTCGCTTTCGGGCTCTCGAAGATGAAGCAATCACCGCTTTGGAGGGTGCCACCGGAGCGGTGGTCTCTCTCGGAGGTGGAGCACTAACCCATAGACATACCCGCGGTGCGGCCCGGCAGCTCGGACCAGTGGTACGCCTAGACGTACCGCGCGAGCTTCTCAAGGAACGACTGCTCGGTAGTGAAGCATCACGGCCCTTAGTTGCGGGCAAACTCGATCATCTTCTTGAAGAACGAGCTTCCACGTACGCAGCGGTTGATATGTGCGTAAACGGTGTGGGCAGCCCCGAAGAGGTGGCGGAGCGTATCCGAGCGGCCTGTCAGAATACTTCGGTCATCACTTCTCGGTTTTTGAACGAGTCTACGCGAATCCTGGTCGGTCAAGGCGTCGCCACCGCCGTCGCTGGAGCAGTCGCGCACCTCACCCCCCAACGCCCCGTCCTCCTCATTACCGACGCTGGTGTCCCAGAGGAAATTCGTACCCTCGTTCGCGAGAGCATCGCCGAACTCTACCCGGTCCATGTCGTTGCAGCCGAACGGGGGGAGGCGACCAAAACCTGGTCGTTTCTGGGTGAAGTGCTAGAGAGTGGTTTGCGTCACGGGTGCGGGCGGCAAAGTGTGGTTGTTGCTCTCGGAGGAGGAGCTATCTGTGATCTCGGAAACCTCGCGGCTAGTCTGCTCGGAAGAGGCGCCCCATCCATCCTTGTACCCACCACTCTCCTTTCCCAAATCGATGCATCAGTCGGCGGAAAATGTGCGGTCAACCACGCCAACCAACGTAATTCCGTTGGTCATTTTCATCCACCCCGCGAAGTTATCACCGACGTTAACCTCGTTCAGTCTCTCGTCCCAGAAGAGTTCAGTTCCGGGGTTGCTGAACTTATAAAAATGGCGGTTCTTGGGGACGCAGAACTATTCGAGAGGTTGGAAAATGACGAGGCCATTGGCGCAGCCATGGTCGCCCGAGCCATTGAACTTAAGGCGGAAGTCGTTGCTCGCGATCCCACGGAACGCGGAGAACGTAAGACCTTAAATCTTGGTCACACCCTCGGCCATGCTCTCGAATCCGCAGCCAATTTCAACATGCGCCATGGCGAAGCAGTGGCCATGGGAATCGTTGCTACTGCATGGGCTTCGGTACGCAAGAACTATACTTCTTCGTCCGTCGCTGAACGCATTGAACGCGTGATCTCCAGGTATGGTTTGCAGTGCCGACCAGAGTCAGCACTTCTACAAGCATCGAGAGACTACATCGCAGCGGACAAGAAAAGCGATGCCGTTGCGTGTGATTGGATCGCTATACGCGACATAGGTGACGTAGTCACTGAGAGACTCGATCTCACCGAACTCAAGCGCATGCTCACAGAGCCCGAAGGATAACTATACCGATGAGGACACTAAGGACCCAAGCCCTGAGCCCCCTGCTGCCGATGATATGCGTTACTGCCCTGTGTGCGGCGTGTGAAAGTGAAGATGCGTATTCATCAATCTCCGCAGAAAATATTGCAGCCCCTGAGGATACCGACTCTTGTATCTTCTCTTCAGATGTCGACGGGCTTTTCCGGTCTTCTACCTCCCTCAATACATCACCTCCCCCCTCAGATCCTACCCCCGTTGTGCAGACTAGCCTACGGCTTAGGGCACGGGTCACCAACGGAATGACGAGTGTCCCCACCGCAATTGACACCGACCAGGAATACAGCCCGGGCACTCGGGTCAAAGCGGTGAACTTCACCTTCAATTGGGAGTGCGACCCCGGTGAACTAGCGTTTGGCGTGGGGCCGATCTTTGTTCCCGGAGTAGCATTGACCACGCCATTTTGCGATGATCCTCGATCAGACGGGGAGACTTTCGCCGGGCGTTATACCGTTGCTGCCAATGGAGACAACATTGACCCCCAAGAAACTGGATTGGTAGTCTTTGAGCCAGTTTCGACCTCGCTGGGCCTCGCCTTCGACAACTCTTTTGCCATTGCCGAAGCAGCCAATCTCTGTTGTATCGCGGAGGGTGGTTGCGACAACGTCGCCGACGCTGAGATCGCCACCGGTGATGGTCGCTGCCGACAGCTTCAGATATTGTTTAACCAAATTAGTGACGACGGTTCCCTCAATGCCAACGTCGAGGAGGATGTAAGCCGCTGGCAGCCATTCTCGATCTATACTTTCCCCACCCTTACCGCCAACCAAGAGGGTTTGGTTCGTTCTCCTGCTACTTACCCCCTCCGGATACGGGGCCGGTTTGAGTTCGTGAATCAGGGGGGAGATATTATCTCAAGTGATGAACTACTCCACAGCATCCGGATATGCCGAAATTGCAGCCGCTCTACGAGTTCCTGTACCCTCTAGGCGCCTATGAATGTCTTCAGGGAATATCTTGAGCTCTTGATAAGCAGCGTACCCCACGCCCTTTCTGCCTGCATCATGAGCGCCGACGGCATCGCGGTAGATATTGTCAACCATGAGGACTCCATCGCGGCCACCCTCAGCAACCTAAGAGCCTCATCACCAGCTGGGGGGGCGTCACAACGAGTACCTCCCCCCCGCTCTCGGAGCATAGTCGAGCGATTTGGCGTAGAGGCCACGCAACTCTTCGTTGAATACGGCACCCTGGTTGAACAGTTTCGCAGCACCGCACAAATGTTTGCCGCTGGGGAGTTGGAAGAAATTGCGGCTCGTACTGAACTGTATACCTGCCTTATGAGGCCCATCAACCACGAGTTCTTTCTGGCGTTGGTCCTGCTACCCGAAGGGTGTCTAGGGCGAGGCCGATTTCTCCTCCGGGTGCTCGCTCCTCAGATAGAACCTAAGTTGTCATGACCAAGCAAATCACCAAAGTCCTGGTTCTTCATGGTCCTAACCTCAATCTTCTGGGTACACGAGAACCAGAAATATATGGTTTCACCACACTTTCTGATATCAATGCCCAACTTCAGGAGTTAACGGACGCCCGTGGCGCCGCTTTGGAAACGCTGCAATCCAATCACGAAGGGGTGCTGATCGATCGTATCCACCAAGCGCTTGAAGACGAAACCAGCGCATTACTGATTAACCCAGGTGGGCTTACGCACACATCCGTATCTCTACGAGATGCCCTGGCCGCTCTCCGGGGCAAAGTCCCCATCGTTGAGGTTCATCTGAGTATTCCAGAAGCCCGTGAATCTTTTAGGCACCGGAGCCTCATCGCCGATATTGTCCAGGGCCGAATCAGCGGATTAGGGCCTGATAGTTATCTTGTAGCCTTGGATGCTGCGTTTCGGCTCATCGCCAAAGCGGTCACGTCATCCTAGGGCGTGTCTTTACCCTCCGGCTGCGGAGATGACGCCGTAGCCCGCGTTTGTGAGGGGTCGGCCTCGGAGGCGGGGTACTAGATGTACCCGGCGAGGGGCCCGAAAGGGCGCGAAGCCACCGACCCTTCACAAACGCGGGATGCAAGTCAGAACGCGGTCCGGACGGTAAAGGCGCGCCCTAAACGGTCCAGGACTGAACTGATCATCAGCGATGCTTCTCCAGACTCATTGCAAGCCCCTCTAGAGGCTTGAATGCCTCTGAGGAAAGTCCAACCTTAGGCAATTAACTTGCGCCACCACCCAATCGAAGATAGTTGACCCCACAGTGGGCACGATCGAAACGAGTGCGTTCAAGAAAGGGACTAAGCTCATCCACAATGGGCAGCCCTACTCTATCGCCGACTTCCAGCACGTCAAACCCGGCAAAGGGAACCAATTCACTCGCACGAAAATCAAAAACTTGGTCACCGGTTCAGTCCTTGAGGTGACCTATCGTTCCGGTGAAAAAGTTGAAGAGGCCGATATCGAAGACAGAGATATGACCTTTCTTTATGCTGACGGAGACACGTTCCACTTCATGGACGGTAAAACCTTCGAGCAGATCGAGATCACCGCCGAGCAATTGGGAGACAAAAAAGGCTTCCTACTCCCAGATATGACGTGCGGAATCGTCTTCTGGAAAAGCCGCCCGATCTCGATCGATGTTCCCAACCACGTGGAGCTCAAAGTCGAGCACACCGAGCCCGGAGTTCGTGGAGATACAGCAACCAACGTGCAAAAACCGGCAACCCTCGAAACTGGGGTACAGGTGAACGTGCCTATTTTCATCAACATAGGTGATACTGTCAAAGTTGACACCGCAACCGGTAGTTATCTAGAGAGAACCTCCATCGGAAACGGTTAGAACTAGGCTATGGCGAGTAAAAAGGTAAAAGAAGATAATGGCGACAGCCGGTCCGCTGATGATTCGACGAAGCTGGCGAGACTTCGTGAACTAGTATCCATACTAGAGGGTTCTGCCAGTCTAACATCATTGGACTACGAAGACGCTGATATCGTCGTACGGTTATCCCGTGGTGGTCCCGCACACTCACCAATGGTGGTCCATACACCAGCAGTGACCGCCGCAAGTGCTATGCACCCCGCACCGATATCACCACCCACTACTACGGCGGTAGATAGCGGTTCTGAAGTGGTGAAATCCCCATTTGTGGGAACATTCTATCGAGCCGCATCTCCTACCGCCACTCCGTTTACAGAAGTGGGTGCTCGAGTCACTCCGAAGCAAGTTCTCTGTATCGTAGAGGCAATGAAACTAATGAACGAGATCGAGTGCGAGGTGGGTGGAACCATCCTCGAAATCATTCCGGAGAACGGTCAACCCGTACAATACGGTGACCCACTCTTCAGGATCGCGGTTGACAAGTGAGCGGTCCAAAATCTCAACCGATCAACAAAATCCTTGTCGCGAATCGTGGAGAAATTGCTCTTCGTATTGTCCGAGCGGCCCGCGAGTTGGGGATTTCAACTGTGGCTATCTACTCCGAAGCGGATGCCGATAGCCTGCATGTAAAATTCGCTGACGAATCGGTGTGCATCGGTCCCCCATCAGCCAGCGAGAGCTACCTGAAGATTCCAAAGGTGATCGCCGCCGCGGAAATCACCGGGGCTGACGCCATTCACCCTGGTTATGGATTTTTATCGGAAAACGCGGACTTTGCCCGGACCTGCGAGAAATCCGGATTTCGGTTCATAGGTCCCAAGCCGGACCACATCGACAAGATGGGTGATAAAATTACCGCCCGTCGGACGATGCGTGATCTCGGACTACACTCCCTGCCCGGTTCGCCGGGGCCTCTTGAAAGTGCTGAAGAAGCCAAACGCCTCGCGCATGAGATCGGATTCCCACTGATCGTCAAAGCTGCAGCCGGGGGCGGGGGCCGAGGCATGAAAATTGTTCGGGATCCCAAAGCTCTAGATGCCTCAGTGGAGCTAGCCCAAACGGAAGCTCGTGCCGCATTCGGCAACGGAGCAGTGTACGTGGAGCGTTTTGTCGAAAAGCCGCGCCACATTGAATTCCAAGTGGCCGCTGATGATAACGGTCGGGTGATTCATCTCGGAGAACGGGAATGCTCCGTTCAGCGCCGCTACCAGAAACTGGTCGAGGAATCACCTTCTCCAGCCTTAACCGACGCGAAGCGTGCGGAAATCGGCTCGCGAATCACCTCCGCATTAGCCTCCCTCGGTTACACAAACGTGGGCACAGTAGAGCTCCTTATGGATGAACATGGAGAATTGTGGTTCATGGAAATGAACACCCGTATCCAAGTGGAGCATCCAGTCACCGAAATGGTCACCGGCATTGATCTGGTGAGGACCCAAATCTTACTTGCTCAGGGTGAATTCCTGCCACTTAAGCAGGAGGAACTCAGGCTGCGGGGTCACGCGATCGAGGTTCGTATCAACGCTGAGGATCCAGAGCGCTTTGCTCCCTCACCGGGAACCATCACTGATTTCCACATGCCCGGGGGCGTAGGTGTTCGGATCGATTCTCACGTGACCTCAGGCACTACCGTGCCACCCCACTACGATTCGCTGATCGGCAAGCTGATCGTGCACGATGTCGATCGTCCCCACGCTCTGAAGCGTCTGGCCGGTGCCTTGCGAGAAACGGTCGTGAACGGGATACAAACCAATATACCTTTTCACCGCCGAGTCCTTGAGAACCCAGAATTTATCGCTGGAGACTATGATACAAACATCGTCCGGCGTATCCTAGAGCCAGAAAAACCGTCATGAACCCTCCTCCGACCCCCTCGCGGTCGACACCCGCCACCGTAATCCACCTAATTACTCAACTGGAACTGGGTGGTGCTCAGGAGAATACCCTCTACACTTGCAAGAACCTCGATCCAGCTAAGTACCGAGTGGTACTTGGCTATGGACCAGGGGGAATGCTCACGCCAGAAGCCGAACAAATCAGCCATATTCAAACCTTAGAGCTAGCACCTTTGGTTCGAGAGATCCGACCCAAAGAAGATGCTCGAGCTCTGCGGCTCCTTTACCAGCAATTCAGAACCCTACGACGGGATCATTTGCTTTCCGGAGGTGATCCAAAAAAAATCATTGTCCACACTCACAGCTCTAAGGCGGGAATCTTGGGTCGGATGGCGGCCAAAGCTGCTGGTATTCCGAACATTGTTCATTCGATACACGGCTTCAGTTTTTATGAGGGTCAGGATCCTCGTACTTATCAACTATTCATCAATGCTGAACGTGCAGCCGGTCGCATCACCCATGGATTTATCAGCGTATCAAAAACGAATCTCGAAGAAGCCAAACGGCGCCGTATTATTCCTCGTGGGATTGCAACCAAAGTCATCCGCTCGGGAATGCCCCTGAAGGATTATATTTTCATACCTCCTCGTGGCGAGGCCCGACGCGCCCTTAACTATCCATTCGACGCTGAAATTGTACTGTGTATAGCCAACTTTAAACCACAGAAAGACCCTTTCACCCTGATTGAGGCCTTTCGAGAACTAGCAGAGCGTCGGCCTAAGACCATGTTGCTTGTCGCAGGAGACGGACCGCTTCGAGCAGATATAGAACTCCGTATCCGAGCTTACCAACTGACCACCAAAGTACACTTGCTGGGATGGAGGCGGGATATTCCCCGATTGCTCGCAGCGACTGACATTGTTGTCTTATCTTCAATTTTTGAAGGATTACCAAGAGTGGCAGTTCAGGCTGTTGCCGCACGGCGCCCATTTGTCGGAACCCACGTAGACGGAACCCCAGAGATTATCCGCGACGGCAAAAATGGCTTTCTGGTACCACCCCAAGCCCCATCACTTCTCGCTCAAGCCCTAGAACGGGGACTCATTGAACGGCCTCTGGATCCAGAAGACCCATCTCGCATCTTAGCGTGGGATGCGGACAATATGGTTCGCCAGCAAGAACTATTCTACGATGCTCTATTAACCGAACACACCACTAAGCCATCCCCATATGGGCTCGATACTATAGAGCGCTGACCAGAGATAGTTTGTGTCTTTCGATGAAGAAACTATCTGAGACAACCCATAACCGCCCCAACCGATAAGACACGTTCGACAGCCGGTTGCTTTGGCCCAATAATAGCTATTAGTAAGTTCGAGTAGGCATTTTGTCGGAGTGAGCGCATACTCGGCGTATGCAACCGAGGAGAGGCAAAGCCGGTCGAGCTAGAAGGTGACACAAGTCACCCAAAACGGGCTCACTGGATGCACCGGACCGAGGGCCCGAAAGAGGGGCGATGCCACCGAACCCTCACAAAGGGGGATACAAGTCAGAACGCGGTCCAGAGGTGAAAGACACGACCTAGCGCCGCATTGCTCGCTCAAGCTCCTTACGGGCTCTCTCGGAAGTATCTACCACTGGCAAACCATACTGACGTCGCAACTCAACCACCCGATGATCATGTTGATAGCGAAGCCACCGCTCATCTGATGCCAAACGCTCCCGAAGGCGCCCTTCCCCCATCGGAATGTCTTTAGCTAATGCTACCGCTCGCCCAATATCTCCCCGTTGGAGAGCAATATTAGCCAGCTCGGCAAGTGCATCATAATCTTGGGGAGACATACGCAGTACCCACTGAAAGGCGGCCTCCGCCCCAATGATATTACCCATTGCTCCCCGTGCAATACCCAAATTCAACCACACAGCCGCATGTTGAGGGTACTTGACCGCCAGCTGTTCAAACACATTCATCGCCCCTTGAAAGTCACCTTGTTCTCCAAGAACGATACCATCAGCTACCGCGCTCTTAAGCGCTTCTCTATCCGCAATCTGCTCCGCCTTTGCTTGTTGATGGCTTCGGCTCAGACTCGCTCCCACCCCGCTTACCGCCCCCTGAATGATCAAGGCTAAGGTCACCGCTAGAAAACCCCCAGCCCATAGATAGTTTCTGCTCACGATACCCGCCTTCCGTTTGTATCCCCCGCGGTCGTCCTACGGTGTTTCGACAATTTATAGCGAAATTGCCGAAAAGACAGACCCAAGAGTTCAGCAGCGTGCGTTTTGACACCACCAGAGGCCATCAATGCCCGTTCGATCCACGACAACTCAAACCGATCAAGCATCTTTTCCAAGTCAACCCCCGACTTCGGAAACTCACTCAGCTCCTCAATCATCGGTAAGTCTACGGACACTTCAACCTCTCGTACCCTCTTTGGTAGCTCAGCCACACTTAAGCAATCTCCTTTTGCCAGTGCTACCCCTCGTTCGACAATGTTTTCCAACTGACGCACGTTTCCTGGATAGCGAAATCGGGTCAGGCAATCCATGGCTGCCGGTGCAATAGAAGTTACGGGCCGCTCGTGAGCCCTCGCGAATTTCTCTAAGAAGTGTTCAGCAAGCAAAACGATATCTTCCGGTCGCTCCCGAAGCGGAGGGAGATCAACCTGGACCACATTCAGTCGGAAAAATAGATCCTCGCGAAACTTACCATCAGCAACATCAGCCTCGAGGTTACGGTTAGTAGCAACCACAACCCGAACATCCTCCACTGATAGTTCTTCCGCAGAACCAAGCCGACGTACTTTTCGTTCTTGGAGCACACGAAGCAAACTAGACTGAAGTTCCAACGGAATTTCGCCGATCTCGTCGAGAAATAGTGTGCCACCCCGTGACGCCTCAAACACGCCGACTTTGGGGCTTTCTGCACCGGTGAACGCACCCTTGGTATAACCGAACAGCTCAGACTCTATTATCGAACTTGGTAACGCCCCACAATTGAGAGGAACAAACGGTCCGTCAGACCAGGATGCACCTTCATGTAGCGCTCGGGCCACTCGCTCTTTACCCGTGCCACTTTCTCCACAAATCAGCACGGTCGTACGTAGAGGCGCCAGCCGCTCCAATAGGTCAAGCATCTCCGTGAAAGCCTCACTTTTCCCCACCATACCCGAACGATGGGTAGTCTTTAGTAGGGTACGACGTAACTCTGCGTTCTCTAACGCCAGTTGCCGCTTGGTGATCGCCTGATGAGCCAGGACATCCACATCCGTCGCTAGATGGGGGCCCTTTTCGATATAGAAGACCGCCCCCTGAGCTATAACCTGTTGAGCATGTTCACGGGTACCGTATGCGGTCATCACAATGACTTCCGGGGGATCCGGAAGGTCTCGAGAAATGCGTAATACATCCATTCCGCTTGGCCCATCCGGGGACAAACGAAGGTCCGTAATCACCAAATCATAAGACTGAGCAAACAGAGCAACACGCGCACTTTCAACGTCGTGGGCTAGATGAATGTGATGTCCCCGGCCTTCCAGTAGTAGTTCTAGCGCCTCCCGAATCCCTCGTTCGTCATCAACAATCAGTACCCGTCCCATCGTTTCACCGTACCTCACCGACCATCAATGGCTGCGGCTCCGAATCTCGGGCTGGGACATCGGGGAGTGATTCGGGAAGAAAGAGCGTGACGACAGTCCCCACACCAGGTGCGCTGCACAATATAAACTCACCACCATGAGCCTGCATGATCGACTGGGTGATAGCTAAACCCAGGCCTGAACCTTCCTTCTTCGTGGTGTAAAACGGCTCAAAGGCTTGCCTACGCTGTGCTTCAGACATCCCTACCCCATTGTCGGCGATCTCCACCTTCACCCCTGTCCGATCTTGGCCAACCGCAATACTCAGTACCGCATCGTCCACTTCCGACATGGCTTCAGCGGCGTTCCTAAGAAGATTCCAGACCACCTGGCGAATGAGGTGCGCGTCCACCATAGCCTCGACTTGAGTCGAGCAACATAGCTTCAATCGGATTGTCCGCATGAGTTGGTCGTAGCCAAACATGCTCAGTACGTCCTGAACGAGTACTCCAATATCTACCCGTTCCAGCTGCAGCTGAGGTGGACGAGCCAGAGAGAGAAAATCTTGGACAAGATAGTTTAGCCGACCGGACTCATGCACAATATTTCGCATCAACCGCTGTAGTTCTTCCGGAGGGCGCAATTTATGCTTCAGCACCTCGATGCTCGCGCACATCGAAGCCAACGGATTACGGACTTCGTGTGCCAATCCGGCCGCAAACTTACCAACCAATGCCAGCCGCTCCGCTTGAGCCACCGCTTCTTGAAGACGAACGATCTCGGTTACATCCTGGAAAACGACAACCGTCCCCACCGCAGCGGAGACAAAAACGTCGGAGTTTAGTGGACAAGAGGCCGGATAGAGAATACTCGACGTCCTCGATAGTGGTACCCGTGCCGTCCAGGCCTCCGGCTCAAGCAATGGCGCCAACGAAAATCCGAGCTGAATCTCGGTCTCATCATGTAGAACCATAGGCGTTTCGTGCCTTATACGTGTCGATTGCGGACGCTGGCTCATATGGGTGAGCTGTATGACTTCACTAACGGGGCCTAGTACCGCCGCCAAGGGACGGCCCACCAACGATCCGCTCTGCTCATGGAGAATCGTGTGAGCGGACTCGTTTCCAAAAGCAATGTATCCATCGGGAGACACGGTGATGAGACCGGCCGGAAGCGCACGTAATATAGCGGTCTGCATCTCACTCAAACGAGCGAGATCTTCTTCCTGCTCCGCGAGCCGCTGGTCAGCAAGATGAAGTTTGGTCGCCAGCCGACTGGCTAAGTATCCCACTAGGACCACACCAATGGTATGAATAAAAAAGAGAAATAGTG
Source organism: Myxococcales bacterium (assembly GCA_019634385.1). Taxonomy (GTDB): domain Bacteria; phylum Myxococcota; class Kuafuiibacteriia; order Kuafuiibacteriales; family Kuafuiibacteriaceae; genus JAHQVK01. The sequence goes on from JAHQVK010000065.1 coordinate 17,651, forward strand.
CCTCGTGGGGCACCACAACCGGAAGAACAGTCAAACCCTGGTCCAGCTGTAATAGAATCACCAAACCGAATAACAGGGTTCCAGATGCAACAGCGGCAACCGCTCCTGCGGTGAGCATCACCAAACTCCCCTCAAGAACCACCAGTACATACATAAAAGCCAACACGGAGTCGGCCCCTCCGGTGATAAACACCACACCGGTAACCACACATGTATCCAGAACTATATGAACGAGTGAATAGAGCTCTAAGTATCGAGAAGTTTTCCGCAGGAGTGCTATCCCAATAACCGAGTACCCATAGATGAGCCCAATCGCCAGGTAGCGCCACGCCTCATTCCCCAACGCTAGTTGGCGCCGAGACTGTAACATGGCTAACACCAATCCCACGGTCACTAAGATCAACCGTACAAGGGCAACCCAAAGAAGGTTTTGTGCTAAGCGAGGAGAATGGGATTTAACTGAGAACTTGAGCGCTAACAAAGGCATCCTAACCACCGGTTCCGCCCCAGGAGCGGAGCCATCTACCGATAGATTATTGAATCGTGTCCGCTAGCTCGAAAATCGGAAGGTACATGGCAATGATGAGACCACCAAGTAGGACACCCAACACAACCATCATCAACGGTTCAAGAAGCGCGGTGAGCGCGGTAACAGCTGTATCCACCTCATCTTCATAGAAATCCGCAATCTTCTGAAGCATATTGTCCATCGCCCCCGTACTTTCGCCTACGGCGATCATTTGCACCACCATCGGAGGAAAGACCCCTGTTTCTGCCAACGGATCCGCCATCGTCCGACCTTCAGAAATACGCTCACGGGTATACATCACTGCATTCTCCACCACACGATTACCAGCCGACTTTGCGGTGATATGCAGTCCATCCAAGATCGGTACGCCCGACGAAATCATGGTCCCCAAAGTACGCGTAAATTTTGCAACAGCAACCTTACGAAGAAGACTTCCGAATAGTGGTGCCTTCAGCGAGATACCATCAAGGTATAGCCGACCACGTGGCGTTCGACCGAGCAAACGAATAGCAACAATCGCTATCATCAAAACAACAAAGAACTCGATAATATGCGCTCGCAGAAGATTGGAGAGATCAATCACGAACTGGGTTGGCCCCGGTAATGTGCTCCCAAAATCCCGAAACATCTGCTCGAATACCGGTATAACGAAGACCAACAGTACCCACGTTACTACACCCGCAACTCCAACAACCACTGAAGGATACACTAACGCACCCTTTACCTTGGCAATCAACTTGAGAGATTTTTCCATGTAGGTCGCAAGACGATTGAGAATAGTATCTAAGATACCGCCAACTTCCCCAGCTGCAACCAGGTTCACGTACAAGTCGTCAAATACCCTCGGATGTTTTCCTAGAGCATCAGCCAGTGTTGAGCCAGATTCGACTTCAGACTTTACTGAATTGATAACCTTTCGAAAGTGAACATTCGTCTGCTGCGAACCCAATATTTCCAGACACTGCACCAATGGTAAGCCGGCATCTATCATGGTGGCAAACTGCCGAGTAAATATAACAACTTCCTTCTTGGAGATGCCCGTACCGATCTTAAGGTGAAACTCAGTAGGTTTTTTGCGCACTCTCGAAGCTTGAATCTGCTGCTGTCTAAGTCGCTCGACCACCAAGTCCGAGTTCGCAGCATCCATGGTTCCTGCCCGGAGCTCTCCTTGCCGTGTTTTGCCTTCCCAGAGAAATGTTGGCATTTTTTATCTCCTACGGTTGAGTCTTTGGCCTACCTATACCGTCTAAGCATAACCTAGACGACACTCGCTAGGTTGATCTCCAGACCGTTGGTCTAGCATTAGAACTCATCGACCAACAAGACCACAACTGAAGCACCGGATCACTTTCGATCGATCAATCGTTTGTAGGACTATGAGCTACTAGGCCCACTTTTTTCCTGTCGATTGAGGAGATCTCTAAGCTCGGCATGGTCCGACGATCGTTTGAGTCCCTCATCTACTGTAATGTGTCTTCGACCAATAAGTGTCGCCAGAGATTGATTCATGGTTTGCATACCCGATTGCTTCTGCCCGGTTTGCATCAAACCATATATTTGGTGCACCTTGTCCTCTCGTATGAGATTTCGGATGGCCGCATTAGGTACCATTACCTCGCAAGCAAGTACCCGCCCAGAACCGGAGGCTCGGGGGACGAGGGTCTGGCTGACCACTCCTTCAAGTACCAATGACATTTGCGATCGTACCTGTCCCTGCTGATTCGGAGGAAAAACATCCAATATTCGGTTGATAGTCTGTACCGACGAATTGGTATGCAGCGTGGCGAAGACAAGATGACCAGTTTCTGCAATAGTCAGTGCGGCTTCGATCGTTTCCAAATCTCTCATCTCCCCAATCAGGATAACATCGGGATCCTGTCGAAGGATATATTTGAGAGCATTTCGAAAAGTACTACTATCCGCACCAATTTCTCTTTGATTAACGATACAATTCTTATGCGGATGGAGGTATTCGATAGGATCTTCTACCGTTAGTATATGCTCGTGCCGTTCAGTATTTATTTTATCAATAATCGAAGCTAAAGTGGTCGACTTCCCCGAACCGGTTGGGCCGGTCACCAGCACCAAACCCCGAGGTTTAGCAGCTAAGTCTCCAACCACCGATGGCAAGCCCAGCTCAGAAAAAGAGCTAATCTTAAAGGGAATAGTGCGAAACGCTCCCGTAACTGCACCCCGCTGAAGATAAACATTGGCCCGAAACCGAGAGAGATTTTTGACCCCAAAACTAAGATCCAGCTCTCGCTCCTCTTCAAACTTATGCTTTTGCGCATCAGTCAGGACTGAATAGCATAGCTGTTTAGTTTCTACCGGAGTAAGAGGAGGGGCCTTCAACGGCGCCAAGTGCCCATCAACACGAAGCTGAGGCGGGGAGCCCGTTGTGATGTGTAGATCGGAGGCACCCCTTTCGATCATCGCTTTGAGCAGCTGATGAAGATTCGCCACGCCATCATATTACGGTACTCGCGGAGTCAACTCCAGTAGACCTAGGCTATAGAATCCCAAGACGACCAGATTGCCGACAAGACCGCTTCACCCAGTCTCTTCGCGCGATCTGGTGACCAACCATCAACATGGGGTCGGTTTGCCGTATCTTTAAACGGCTGTTCGAGGGTCATCGACAGACATCCAAAATGCTCACCCACCCAGTTCGTAGCCATCGTGAGATCCGCGGTCCCTGGAGGTGTCCGCGGATAGCCGTGCACCGTCTGGAAGTCCGGACTGGCCGAACGCAACGCGGCTAGGTACCGGTCCTGGCGAACCGCATGCAACTCCGTCCAAGACGGAATGCCCTCCGCACCAGCGATAAAATTGTACGGTAAAGCCTCATCCCCGTGGACATCGAGAAAGAACTTTACCCCGGTTGTCTTCATCCGTTCGCGAACATAGTATACTTCTGGAGAGCGTTGGGGCGTAGCCTCCAACCATTCGCGGTTCAGATTCGCACCAGCTGCATTGTTACGAAGATGCCCAAGAACCGTGCCATCCGGATTCATGTTCGGCACCAAAAACCAGCATGCTCGCTCTCGTAATTCGGAGGTAACTGGGTCGTGGACGTCCAACAACCGCGATAGAAGCCCATCCATAAGCCACTGCGCCATCGACTCCCCGGGATGCTGACGGGCGATAATCCACATCGGAATCGCTTGAGGATTACCAACCCGAAGAAGATCTACATCCCGGCCTTGCACTGAAGTGGTGAGCCGCTCGTAGCCTGCCCCTTGTGCTATGGACCTAGTAATGAGATCTGCGTGGCACTCATAAGTATAGGGGGCAAAATATGCTAACCAAACGCTGCTAGAAGAGGGTGTTAGGCGAATGGTCAAGATTCGCCCGTCATACTGAGTATCTACCCGCTTCCAATCCCGTCGGTTGACCGACCAGCATGCCCGATACTGCTCCCAGCCTCTCGGAAAACTGGCTTCTCCGGCATTTTCGATGTGCAGGGTCAACGGCTTAGCTTCCGCTTCGGTAACACGAAAATAGAACCACTGAAAATGGTTTTCCCCAACGTCTTTGCGTATTCGCAGGCGGATATTGTCACAAGAAGTCGCGTCTATGACCTCTATATTGCCCGACTCAAACGTACTACTAATATACACTGAATACCTCAGTCCGCCGCTGATACGCGGGTGACTTCTTCAATGGTAGTAACCCCTTCTCTCAGTTTATTCAATGCGGCCATACGAAGCGTCTGCATTCCGAGTCGCACACCTTCAGCCTTGATTTCCGCGGCAGAAGCACCATTAATGACAAACTCTTTGATCTCCTCTACAAAATCCATGACTTCATAGATCGCAACCCGTCCTTTGAACCCCGTTTCAGCGCAGGTAGCACACCCTGCACCTTTATAGACTTGAAATGTTCCCGCCTGCTCTGGTCGAACCTGAATGTCTAATAGGGCACTCTCTTGTACATCTATTGGCTCTTTGCACTCGACACAGATCCTACGAGCCAAGCGCTGGGCCATGATAAGATTAACGGATGCAGTGACCAAAAATGGCTCAATACCCATATTTAGCAAGCGAGAAATAGTTGATGGCGCATCATTAGTATGGAGTGTAGACAAAACCAAGTGACCGGTAAGGGCAGCTTTCACCGCTATCTCCGCCGTCTCGAAGTCACGAATCTCCCCTACCATTATGATGTCAGGGTCTTGACGGAGAAAAGAACGTAAAGAGGCAGCAAAATTCAGGCCTATATCGTCGTTCATCTGAACCTGATTGATACCATGAAGATTATATTCTACCGGATCCTCAGCGGTTGATATATTTACTGTAGACTTATTCAGTTCCGACAGTGCGGAATACAAAGAAGTAGTTTTACCGGAGCCGGTAGGCCCGGTCACTAGAACCATCCCATAAGGCTTTTTGATCGCGCTCTTAAACAAAGCCAACGGTTTAGGCTCAAATCCGAGTTTGGTCATATCGAGCTGGAGTGACCCCTTGTCTAGTAGCCGCAAGACCAGCTTTTCTCCAAAGAGGGTCGGTAAACACGACACGCGGTAGTCCATCTCTCGACCTTTTCCGAGCTTGAGCTTGATTCGACCGTCTTGAGGAAGGCGCCGTTCCGCAATATCCAGCTGACTCATAATTTTTAGACGAGAAGTTATCGCCGCTTTGAGTTTCAGCGGCGGCTTCATCATTTCATACATAACTCCATCTATACGGTAGCGCACTCGGAAATCTTTTTCGTAGGGTTCAATATGAATATCCGAAGCTCCTTTTTTAATTGCATCAACAAGAATAAGATTTACGAGTTTAACAACCGGGGCATCTTCAGCAGACCGTTCGAGATCAACAATATTAACTGAGTCTTCTTCACCGCCGACCTCAATCTCATCCTCATCAAACTCCGCCATCACCTCGTCATAGTTCAACTCCTGGTTACGCTGTTCTGCCGCGTAGTACTTTGTGATTGCCTCCCGGATAGCTCCGTCCGACGCAACCACAACCTCAATATTGTACCCGGTAAGAAACTTAAGGTCATCGATGGCAAATATATTTGATGGGTCTGCCATCGCCACGATCAGCGAAGCTCCCGCTCGATTGACCGGGATGACTTGATGCTTGTCCGCCACCTCTTTAGGAACAAGCTTAATAACATCTTTATCGATCTCGAACTCAGCAAGGTTGATAGATGGCACACCGTACTGCTTGGATAAGAATGCTGTTAGTTCAGACTCTTCAATGTACCCCAACTTGGTGAGATTAAAGCCCAACCGCCCACCATTTTTGCGTTGAGATTCCTGCGCTTTTTGCAGTTGCTGAAGGGAAATAAGGTTCTCGCGAACCAGGAGCTCTCCAAGACGTCCCGCCACAAAAAAAGCCTATCGCGAAAGGCCAAGCCGGTCACGCGAAGGACAAAGTAAACCACTCCATCCTGTTACCCACACATCACCTTGCAGGACAAAAACGCCCACCTACTGATCCAAAACTAGGGCGTGTCTTTGATCTCCGGCTGCAGAAAGGACGCCGTAGCCCGCGGGTGTGAGGTCGGCCCCGGAGGGAAGACACGGGATGTACCGGACCGAGGGGCCCGAAAGGACGGCCAAGCCACCGAGCACTCACACTTGTGGGATACAAGTCAGAACCCAGTCCGGAGGGTAATGACACGCCCTAATGTCCCGCGTCCGTACAAACACAAAAGTTCTCGAGACGATTTTCAAACCTGACGGTCGCACAAAGAGAACTCATATCCGTAGATATGCAACCGATGAAAGCATAGGCAACGTGAGCCGCTGACCTCAAAGGACAAAATCGCTTGGTAGTTTGTACGGACGCAGGACAGACTCTATGGTCCTCTTTGCAATCAACCTACGCCTAGTAAGGCGTTCGACATCGCCTGCCTCACTGACGCTAAGTCCGCTCCTGTCCACCGACAAAACGAAAGCGCCCCTTGTTCAACCAGCAACCCCAAACCATCTTGCGCATCAAGCCCCACCGACCGCGCAATTCGCACCAACGGCGGAGGCGCGTCGGGCTCATTGTATGCAAGGTCGAGTACAGCCGGCTGCAATCGGGTATCAAACCAGCGCTGAACCGCATCCTCAGCGATCTGGGGGTCGTTCGGGAGCGTTGATACAACTAGCGTAGGTGGCTCTCCAGCATCCAATGATGTTGCCCTTGCACCGAAAGGCTCGGCCACAGACCGTGCTTCTTCAGCTCTACGCGCCGCCACCTCAATAACTCCCGCCCCAACCTCTCGTGCGGCCCACGCCACCGCACGAGCGGCACCACCTGCGCCCAAAATGCGCACGACGCGCAACTGATTTGCCGGACGTTGGCTAAAATCGCTGAGAAGACCGGGACCGTCTGTATTGTCACCTTCGATGACCCCGTCTGGTCGGAAGATCATCGTATTCACCACTCCGATACTAGTCGCAACCTCTGAGCACACCCCGCACAGAGTTTTTGCTTTGCGTTTAAAGGGGATGGTAACGTTAGCGCCGAGTGCTCCCAACACCCGTAATGCTTCAACCTTACGTTCGAAATCATTTGCATCAGCTGCAGAGACGGCCAGGTAAGCAAATCTGAATCCCATAGCTCGACTCGCAGCTTCGTGAATAAGTGGTGATAGGGAGCGTGAGACATCACCCCCCAGTACAGCCAGTAACCCCATCATGATTGTCCGAGCTCCTTACGCGCCAAGGTTGCGTCCGCCTCGATTTGGGTACGCAACGCCTCCGGTCCATCAAATTTACGCTCCGCACGGAGCCAACTCGAAAATTCGATACTCACTCGAGCGCCGTATAAGTCAACGTGGGTGTTAAGCACATGTGCTTCTACAGTCAAACTCTTGCCATCGAATGTTGGCCTGAAGCCCACATTGATAACAATTGGCCACCTACCACCATGTTCTTCACCATCGAGAATATTGAGCCATCCGGCATACACACCAGCCGCTGGCATCTGCTCATGTTCTGGAGCCACGTTTGCGGTGGGATATCCCATTTTTCGTCCTATTTTCTCACCCGGAACAACTTTGCCAACCACCGAGTAGGGCCGTCCAAGCAGGGCCTCAGCCTCGTGGATCTTTCCTTCACTCAGCGCACGGCGTACTTCAGTGCTTGAAACCACCTTATCGCCGACCATGACTGCTTGGACCACGTCCACGGTGAACCCGACGCGCTCCCCTTGATTCCTTAGGGTTTGGGGACTCCCACCCCGAGCCTTTCCGTAGAAAAAATTGAATCCCACCACCACGTGCTTGGGCGTTAACCGGTCGACTACGTACCGCTGTACCCATTGCTCAGCGGGAACTTCAGCTAGGGTGGCGTTAAACGGCTCCACAACCACCTGGTCAGCGCCTATTGCCAAAAGTGCGTCCACCCTTCTATCCAGCGGCATAAGGGTGAGCGGTCCACTCGTGGAGAAAAACCGAGCCGGGTGTGGATCGAAGGTATACGCAATCACGGGGAGCTTACGTGCCTCAGCTTCTTGTCGGGCCTGTTGGATCAGTGCCTGATGCCCCAGATGAACCCCATCAAACGTTCCGATCGTCACCACAGACGCCTCCAAGGGCCTCGAGAGCGAAAGCACACCGGGTATAACGTTCAACACAATACATAGATATCATAGCCACTAGAACATCTAGAGCTGTTGTTCGGACTCGCCTAAGGTACAAGTTCAGTTCGTGACAGATGGAACATGGGTCAGCGCGTTTGCCTTACTCATGGTTGGCACAAATCCAAACTGGCCACCCATGGATCAAACCCTCTCTGAGCAAGAGCTTGCTGATCCTCGCTTTCAACCGGACGACCCGGACTATGCCCCATGGCATAAGGGCAGTCTGTGCGTTGGACAGTTCAGCTTTTACAGCTACTCGCCTCCTTGCACTTCATTTCCGCCAACCACAAGCACCGGGGTATCTATCGACGGTGCGTGGCTACATTCAGTGGGAACCCCCACCGTAACCCTCGCGTTAATTGGGGGTAGCATTGACCTGACTGAGCGAGACCTGGCGTTCAAAATACAACTCAATCCCGGAGAAATCCCCGCTCTACCCGAACGGGAACTCGACTCAAACCGAGACGGAGTCGTCACTGTTCACGACTTTAGTTCAGCGCCCATTGGTGAACTCCCGACACCAGACACGGTCACCGATGCTCGATTGTTAGCCCGCAGCGATCGTGGAGACACCAACCGAAACGGGTTCCTCGATCCCAGCGATTTGCTGCTCATCTTTGCTGACGATGTAGATAACGACGGCAACGGTTTGGTCGACGACATCGCCGGATGGAACTTTCTCTCCCATAGCCCCACCCCAAGCCAGGTGGAAGCACCCAGCCTCCGAACGACCATCATCGCCCGCACTGCCGCTGCTAGGACCAATGACAACCACGGCATGGCTGGTTCTTGCCCCCGATGTACCATCCTTCCCATTCAGGTTGGTGATCGGGGTCTAGCTTCGACCAATAATCTGGGTTTTGCGCTGCTGTATGCCCAGTCTCGCAAAGCTTCTGTTGCCATCGTGGCCACTGCTATCCCGGGAACAACAGCCTTCTTAGAAGACGTGTATGCGGCTACCGCAAAGCAATTCACAACCATCTTGTCAGCCGGAGTCGCTGAATATCCGAGCCGAATCCCCGCGATTCCTACACCTTCGTCCAGCGCAGCCGTTCTCACTATCTCCGCCCGAGATCCCCTAGCGAACAACCTGGCCTGCGCCCGCACTCCCGATAGTGATCACCTTTCCGTACCCGGAGATACCTGTCCTTCTCTGGCGGCAGCGGGCGTAGTCGGAGGACTCGCCGGCCTGCTACGGACCATAGCTCCAAGTACTATGAGCCCCTCCGCAGTAGTAAGCCTGCTCAGAGCCACATCGTCGAACGGACTCATCAACGCTCGGGCCGCTATGGAAGCAGCTGTCCAGGGTCAACAGACGATCAATATTCGATGGATAAGTCCGGAATCCTCAGTAGTTATTGATCCAACCACCGGCCCCCTGAACGTGCAAGTACGTCTAGAAAACCTGCCTCCTGAAGGTGCAAACTGGTACGCCTCCATCACCCGCGAGACAAACCCAAGCGACCCGCCAACAGCAATACTCACTGGCGTCCATCAAACTGACGATGGGCCTATTCTCCGGTTCAGCCTCCCCGTGGCCGATCTTCTTCCGGATCCCACCCGTCCCCCTGCAAAACCACAAGATAAAGCGTTTCAGCTCCGCTTGAAGGTCACCACTACCGCAGAGAATTTTATAGAGTCTACCCGGGTCCAACGTGTCCATTTGGATGCGGATCTCGACCGATTGCCCGGATTTCCGGTGGCACTAGGCGCCGGTGCAGTAGGTGGTCCTCGGATTTTCGATTACAATCAGGATGGTTACCCAGAAATTTGGGTGGCCCTGATCGACGGAAGGGTGGTCCAAGTAGACCACACCGGCCACATCTTAAACATCTGGTCCGCACGTGCTCATTCCGACCCCTTACCCATTGAGAGTTGGGCCAGTACCTTACTCCCTAATCCGGGTATCGCTCGTCTCTCCTCCCCCACTTTTATCTTCGACAACGGTCTCCCTGTAGTAGCCGTGAGCGCCGCAGATGGCGTTCTCACACTCATTCACGATACTAAGACCGTCGAGGACCACGGCACAGCTTCCGATCCGACGTCGGGCTACCCCGCCGGTTGGATCTCACCAGCGATGGGCGTGCGATGGATGGACACATCTTCCACCCCAGTCACATGGTTAAGTCCCCAAGGCCTCCAAACACTAGAAGAGCGGGTTTGGCCCCTCCAATTGCCACAGCCGGCGGTGGCCATTGATCTCCGTTCACCCCAAGGCAACACATTCTGGGTAGTAGCCAACAATCGGCTGCTCAACACCCAAGGTCTTGATGTAGTCTTGCCAAATCCCCAAGCTCAACCCCGTGGGCTCAATCAACTTCGTCTGCGCCAAAGCCCTATTCTCATTGGCGCGGACACTGCTCCTCCGAACTTGGTTATCCCCACCCGAACCGGATTTGCCACCTGGAACGGAAGCCAATTTAGATCTACCCCCGGCCCGAGGGACGGGCACACCCTCCCCGGTGCTCCCCTCTCGGCCAACGGAGAGGAGATTGTGTTTTGGTGGGTAGTTGATAATGAGCTGGGACAAACTCCAAGACCTCGACCATGGAGCTCAACCTCCGACCGGGTTGCATTCCTTGCTGATGCAGATCCCGTCCCCCATGAGGTGCTGATCGCCGACGTAGATGGCGCCACCGAAGAATGGATCTTTACCGGAGATTCCAGTCGATTGTGGGCAATCTCCGAAAACGGTAAACAAGCGGCTGGCTGGCCCAAGCTCACTGGCCAGCCGATCTGGGGCACTCCGGCCGCAGGTGATCTGGATGGCAATGAGACCGTTGAGCTGGTTGCTGTCACTCGCGGGGGGTGGCTTCACACCTGGAGAACCAGAGGACACATCGAGGACGCTTCATGGAGTAGCGAACGCCACGACCTCGCCGCCACCGGTAACTCAACCAACGACAGCATCGGACGGGCGCCCAACGCCAGTGGTTGCCGATCTTTGCCAATCAGCTCTTCTACGAGCCCCCTCGGCTACGGGCTTGGCTGGATCGTCACGCTCATAAGCCTTTGGGGGGTAAAGCGGATGTCGCGAATACTTACTTAGCCGACCTTGGTCTGGAGAAAGAACGCGATCACGAAAGAGAAAAGGACCAGCGACTCTGTCAGAGCAAGAGCAATAATCATAGGCGTTTGAACCTTGGGTGCCGCCTGAGGGTTCCGCGCAATACCTTCGAGAGCTGCAGCGGCAGTACGCCCCTGGCCGAGTGCCCCACCGAGAGTACCAATGCACATACAGAGACCCGCCGCGAGAGCAATGGCGCCCGAACCACTCATGGCCGCGGCTTCACCCTCTCCAGCGGCCAACGCAGGCATCGCCGCTAGCATCACAACCAAAGTAGACAACATAGAAAAGACAGATTTGTTCATGAATTCCTCGTTTTATCTCCCAACACAGACTGGCAGCCTCTACCTTCTCTCTACCAACCAACACGTTGCAAATCTGAGCCGGGCAGATATCAATGACGGCCGAGGTTACCCCCTCGGTCGTAGACTGTTCTTAACCTAAGCACCCTCGCCAAGGGCAACCCTTGAATCCGGACACCAACTACGAAAATGCGCTCAGTGAGCTTCCATATGGTGAGCGATATTGTTTTCTACTTCGCCGATATACACACACGAAAGCAGTGTGAAAACGAAGGTCTGTACCAAAGCGACAAAGAGACCAAGAGCCATGAAGGGAATGGGCAAGAACAGCGGGAGCCCACCAAAGATCGTAGCTGCCAAGCCAACGAACACCCCCAACACCAAATGATCACCGGCAATGTTACACAGTAAGCGCACCGACAAGCTGATGGGTCGCACGGCATGCGAAATTAACTCAATCGGGAAGAAAATCGGCGCTAACAACCAACCCCAGCTCTCACCAACGGGATTGGCCATATGTACAAAATGGTCACCTCCCAGGCGATACAACCCGTAAGCGTTGTAATAGATGAACACCAGTGTGGCGCAAGCAAAGGTTGTGTTAAAGCTCTCGGTAGGCGGCAAAAAGCCCGGAATCAACCCCAAGAGGTTGCTGAAGAGAATAAACATGGCCATCGGCATAATGAACCAAAGGTGCCGAATCGCCGCCTCACGGCTCATGGCACTTTGCATCACCGACAACAACCCTTCGATAAAAAGTTCCATGGCGTTGCGAGCCGTGAGCGTGTCATCGGGAAGAATATCACTCTCACGCCCCTCGAGACCCCATCGAGCAAAAAGGGCAAAGATGAGCATGACCAAACTAACCAATAGAATGGCCGCAACGTGCTGTACATGGACCTGGCTATCGAAAAACCATCCGTGACCGAATGACTCTATCCAACCGGCCATCTGCTGATAACCAGGCACGTGCTCCAACCATAGGGGGGGATGTGGCGTCTCCATGGCTAACTCCACCCGCCCCTTAGCGCTTTTCGGAGTCTATGTCTTCCAACTTCTCTTCGATTTTTTGTTGAGCGTCACTCATTGCGGCCAGGCCCTCTGGTGAAGAAGCCCCTTGGCTCACGCCTACAACCACTGCGCCCAGACCGATCAGCATGCCTACCATTAGCCCGAGAGCATCCGGACCTTGTCCGAGCATCCACCACAAAAACCCGCACACAACCAAGAGCTTGAACGTCAAAAACAACCCCGCCACCAGCTTGTGGGGGAGTGTAGACTCCGGATCTAAGATTCGGCCTATCAGCCAAATCTGCACCATCCCGGACCCTCCCACCAACAGGCCACCCATGACCACCGAGCGAGCGAGAGCCCCACCGAACAATAAATACATGACCAGCGCCCCAAGCCCCAGGCCCCAGGCGAGGACGCGAGCGGTGTGTCTCACAAGAACTATCGTTAGCATGAGGGTTATTTCTCACTCTCATCCGTATCTTGGTTCATGCGAACCGCTCGGTACAGAGACCAAAATCCAGCGAGGCTACCAAGCAACAAACCAGAGAGCGTGCACCACGGCTCAGTGCCCCAGTACCCGTCCAACTTCCAACCGAGAAGTAGACCACCCACCACCACAATGCTGAACTCGATACCGATCGCACTCATACGCATCGATCGTCCCAGCACTGGATCTTTTCGGGATCGTTTGCGCTTCATGAGTCACCGCGATGCCATTCCTGCGGCCGCGCCCACACCACACGATAACGCTCATTCACCGCCGTTGATCCATCTACCCACCACCAACTTCGCCCCAGTTTTTGTCGCTAACTTAACCGTTGTTTCCCAGCTCCCCGTCTCATCTATAGGTTCATCCACCAGTTGATACCGGCCAAACTCTTGGCCATCAAGTAGAACACGGCCCGAAACCTCAGAAGTCCAGTCTCCAGGATCTTTCGTGGGTTTCAAGGGAGAACGTTGGGAAATAAAGACATCGTCATACTCATAAATCTGCCCGTCAAGATAGATTGTACTACGAATGAGCTGAGTTTGCTGCAAAGTGGTGGCTGACCGACTCGTACCCATTTTTGCGTCAACATGGGTCTCAAAGTCAGGGCTCTGTAACCAACCCGATATGGTTACGCCATCGCGCGTTCGCGATGAGGCATCATCTGCCAACACATAGTTCAAAGCCACATTCACCGGCTCCTGTTCTCGTATAATTTCCCCGGCTACTTCTACCACCAACCGTCCATCAACCCGTCGAGAATCAACATCTATAGATATCCACCCCGGAACAAAGTACCGAAACTGTATATGATGTTCGAAAAAAAAGTCGGCGGCCCCCTGAAACTCTCGACCGTGTACATCAATATCCTGGATTATGTACCGGCTCATAGTCCCCGCTTCGGATGCAAAATCGACTTCCAATTCTGGACCGGAACTTGCCTCGTAAGAATACTCACCATTTGCAACATCAACAATATGTAAACGCCCTGAGGTATGAACTACTCCCGACGAAACCTCAGTCATTCGAAGGTACTCAAGCGTAAGCGTAATTATGTTGTAGGCGTGATTCCAATCGATTCCTGCCAGTTCATGAGTGGTTCTTAGGACACTTACGGGCAAATGGCCAACCGACGATGTACTACTCTTACTCTCAGTATCATCACCACACGCCAGCACTAAGCTCAGCACTCCCAACCACAAAAACTTCATCGCACGCATTAATTGTACCCCGATCGGCAACACCACACGACAGAGCAAGGTCTGTACCATAGAGAACCTATGAGTATAGGACTAAAACAACGATATTCTTGCCTAGTTCAAATGCAATTTATTTCCTATAACGCCAAAGCGTCAAAAACATCGCGGATAAATTGCCACTCTGTCACCGCCAGTGACACTCATCGCGTTGGTCTATCATGGATAGAAACTAACAATTGTACATTTACCCCGAACTGCTACTTATACTAGCCCCTGTCCATGAAATCTCAACTAGTGACAACGCTCATCGGTGGGCCCGTTTTTTTCGTGATGGGACTAACCACCGCCCATGCGCAGCCAGAACATCTGCCCGCAGGCTCCATACCGGCGAACATCTCCCCAAAGGCTCAAGCCAATAAACCAAAACCTAACGAATTTTGGTGGCCCGAGACTTTGAACCTTAGTCCGCTGAGGAGACATGCGAGATCCTCTAATCCCTTAGGGAAAGACTTCAACTACGCCGAGGCTTTTTCCCGTATAGATCTATCCTCTCTTAAAAAAGAAATAGAGCAGATCATGACCACCTCCCAAGACTGGTGGCCCGCTGATTATGGTCACTACGGACCGTTTTTTATTCGTATGGCCTGGCACTCTGCCGGTACTTACCGAGTCATGGACGGCAGAGGTGGTGCTGGTGGAGGGCAGCAACGCTTTGAACCTCTCAACAGTTGGCCTGACAACGTCAATCTAGATAAAGCCCGCCGACTCTTGTGGCCGATCAAACAAAAGTACGGCCAACACATATCGTGGGCCGACCTCATGGTTTTGGCTGGCAATGTCGCCCTCGAGTCCATGGGCTTTAAAACCTACGGCTTTGCCGGCGGTCGTGAAGATGATTGGGAGGCAGAGCTCGTCAATTGGGGGCCGGAAACCAAGATGTTGGACGACAAAAGATACCATGGTAAACGCGAGCTTCACAAACCCCTAGCTGCCGTTCAAATGGGTCTTATCTATGTTAATCCCGAGGGTCCTAACGGGAAACCGGATCCGCTTGCTGCCGCTACCGACATTCGTGAAACTTTTGGTCGGATGGCCATGAACGACGAGGAAACAGTGGCTCTCATTGCCGGCGGACATACCTTCGGCAAAGCCCACGGTGCACACAAGCCCCAAGACTGTGTTGGGGCCGAACCGGCAGCAGCCGGAGTCGAAAAGCAAGGTCTCGGTTGGCACAACAAATGTGGCACCAGCAAAGGCGCTAACACCGTTACCAGTGGCCTCGAAGGGGCTTGGACCGCTACCCCCACCCAGTGGAGCATCCAATATTTGAGTAATCTATTTGCTTTTGAATGGGTGCAAACTAAGAGCCCGGCGGGGGCGACCCAGTGGGTGCCAAAATCAAAAGCCGCAGCTAAAATGGTACCAGATGCGCACATCAACTCCCGACGACATGCACCCATTATGTTTACCACCGATCTCTCCCTCAAGTTCGACCCCAGTTATCGCAAGATCTCACAGCGTTTCCTAAAGAACCCCAAAGAGTTTGAGCTAGCGTTTGGTCGAGCATGGTTTAAGCTAACCCATCGCGATATGGGCCCCCGAGCTCGCTACCTCGGCTCTGAAGCTCCGACGGAAGAGCTTTTATGGCAAGATCCGATCCCCGCAGTGAATCACACACTGGTGAATGCCAAGGACATTGCCCAACTTAAGAAACAGATTCTCAAGACCAAACTATCCGTTTCTGAGTTGGTCGGTACAGCATGGGCATCTGCCTCTACCTTCCGCGAGAGCGACATGCGCGGTGGTGCTAACGGCGCGCGTATCCGTTTGGCACCGCAGAAAGATTGGGCGGTTAACCGACCTGCCCAGCTCAAACAAATTCTGGCTCAACTCACCCCCATTCAGAAAGCTTTCAACAAGAGGGCTCCAAGGGGCAAGAAGATCTCCATGGCCGACCTGATCGTCCTCGCTGGCGCAGCCGCAATAGAGAAAGCAGCCAAGAATGCCGGTCACACCGTTTCTGTACCTTTTACACCAGGACGGGCGGATGCGTCACAAGCTCAAACCGATACAACCTCTTTTGCCTATCTCGAGCCAGTCGCGGATGGTTTCAGAAACTACTACACCAACAAGGATGGGCGATCGCCCGCAGACCTGCTCGTGGATAAAGCAGACCTGCTCAGCCTAAGTGTATCCGAAATGACGGCCTTAGTGGGTGGTCTGAGGGTACTCAACACCAACTTCGACGGCAGTAAACACGGTGTTTTCACAACCCGCCCCGGCACGCTGAGCAATGACTTCTTCGTCAACATCCTAGACATGAACACCAAGTGGCATCCATCCAGCGCCGACCCTTATCTGTATGAGGGTCGGGATCGCAAGAGCGGGAAGCGCAAATGGACCGCAACTGAGGTTGACCTAGTCTTCGGCTCCAACGCAGAACTTCGGGCAGTTATTGAGGTCTATGCATTTAAGAACGCAGAGAAGAAGTTCATTGCTGACTTCATTGCCGCCTGGACCAAAGTTATGAATCTCGACCGCTTCGACGTGATCTAAAGCGAGAACAGAAACGACATAGGCTCGCTTCTGTCTCCCCCTACCCTTCTGACTTGAGATGCTTGAGCACCATCAGAGGATGGTGCTCACGCTACTTGAGCACACTCTGAGGATGATGCTTGAGTTGCTTCAGCACACGCAGAGGAGGTTGCTTGAGTTGCCTGAGTCACTCCGAGGAAATTGCTTCAGCACACGCAGAGGAGGTTACTTCAGGTCTTGAGCACCCTCCGGATAGTTAATTAATTACCAATTCCACCAAGCCCCGCTATCAAGTTAAGCAAGCGCAAACACAAGGGGCTTCTTTGTTTCTCACTCACTGTTAGCGTAAGGCTCTCGCTTCAATAACCCCTCTGCCTTGAGCTCTTCGAGTCGGGTTCGCGCCGCTCTTAACAGCACCGCATCATATACACACCCCCAGCCATAGGCGGACATTTTCTCTTCAGAAGGTCCGAGGCCAAGGGGATCAAACCAGACACTGGTAAGTGCCACACCTCGAGAAAGCCCTTCGTTTGCTGCTTCTATTAAGCTCGCTAGCAACATTCGACAACCATGCTTGCTTTCGTGAGCACAAATGGCTTGGTCATCAAATTGGGAAAGAATCCAGCTACGAGTGGTCTGCATCAGTTGCACTCGTACACTGTCTACCAGCGGCTCAAGTATTTCCTCCGGATGATACATCCGAGAATGAAAGCCAACGGCACAACGAAGTGAAGTATTTTGCCGTTCCGCATCCAGCAACCAACTCGGAACTTCTTCCACTGCGTACTGTTTGACAAATCCATGCTTTTCTACCTGCAGTGGGTCAATTTTTATACCCGCATCCATAGTACTCAGGCACGCGCAAGCATAGGTTCGCTCCGCTTCGCGAAATGGACCCACACCAAGGACATCAAACCAAACATCAATATCAGCAGAGCCCTCGATCTCATCCACCAGAGTTTCGTCGATCTCTAAGTATCGTTCCTCGCGGGTCCACAGCGTATCTTCCGTCTGCTCTACAATAAGCGCGGAGGTCACTACCGCTCGCAACATGCCCGCCAGGTTCTCAGCAGCCCGTCGACGAGCCAAGGCCTGCATCTTGGGATCGTTCCAGCGATAAGCCCGTCCCGCCACCCCTAACCCACATACTCTCGCCGTTGTAACCAACGCCCCCAACGCACAATCCGGGGGGGCTGTCGGTTCCGGCAAGGGATTGGCGGCTGGAGCTTGAACCAACATCGGAGGACGCAGTGGTGGGCTTGATCGACACCCGTACCCATCCATCACTAAGCACATAACCACCAAAGCTCTAACCCCCAGGCAACTAGTCATACTTAGCCATGGTGACAACATCTTGAAGATACTTTTAATCCTCTCATACTCACAAGTAGGCATATCGTGTCATCGCCACCGCTGCGGGCCCCGCCGTTTCGGTCCTAAAGGTATATGACCCCATATGAGCGCAGACAAACGCCGCTTGCCCCGCTGCTTCAATTTCGGCGGTAGAAAAGCCCCCCTCCGGCCCCACTAAGAGGGCCACCACCGAAGGCTTAGTGTCCATCTCGAGGAGTGTCCGCAATGACTTCTGCCCCCCCAACTGAAGAACAATCCGGAGATCAGCCTCACACTGAAGAGCATCTTTTAAGAGGGTTGGAGGTGCCACTTGCATACGATGGGCCCGACCAGAAACCCGTACCGCATCATCAACTATCACCCGCAAACGATCGATCCGCTGGTGTCGGGTAGCCACGCTTCTCTCCGTCAGCACCGGCACCAGACGAGCTACGCCCATCTCGGCCACTTGTCGAGTCACAGTATCCAGCTTGTCGCCTTTACCTACCCCCTGAAGCAGTACAATTTCCGGCCGAGAGGGCGCCGGGGCAGCCTCGATCGTCCTCAGCAGAATCCACGCCCCACGACGATCAAGCCTATCCACCACCCCGCTCGCCACCCAGCCTTCTCCGTCGGTGAGCTCCAGCTCTTGTCCTTCACCCACCCGAAGAACTCGCAGATGTTGCGCCAGCTCTGGGGAAATCTCAAGCCGACGCCCCTCATGGCCCCGAAAGCTTCCCGCCGGTAGAACCAATCTACGCACCCCCGGGTTGTACGGTAGTTCTCGCCACCCAGCAAAACGTGGATCACAATTTCAGCGTACTGGGCCCAAACCGGAGGTTCTTTGGCTCTTGCGCTAACGCTGGCACCCAAACCGGAGGTTCTTTGGCTCTTGCGCTAACGCTGGCACCCAAACCGGAGGTTCTTTGGCTCTTGCGCTAAAAGAGCGTGTAGATAAAAGGCGCAGCTGGAGTCGCGGTGAGCATCACCAAGAGACCAACGAGTAGAAAGGCCAAAAGTATGGGCATCAGCCACCACTTTTTGTGTTCCTGCATGAACCCGATCATCTCTGAGACCAATGTCTCCCGCTTCTCATGAGCCGCCGCTTCGAAAGTAGTACTATCTTTACGCATTTTTTCCTCTACTAGATTGTGTTGCTAAACTCATTCAAAGTCTATCTATCGTCCTTAAATAGTCCTTCACGACCATTCCTTAGCGAGTTCAACTACACACCCAACTTTTGTTATCTATCTTCGGTGTCTCTACATCTATGATGAAAACCTATTCCACTACCTCAAACAACTGGACTTCAGGCCCTCCCAATACAGCAGAAATCACTTGGGTTGAACCCAAGTTCCTCCTTCTACGCGGGGCTACGCCCCGCTGCGCGACCCCTTGTTGATTCTAACAAAATCACCAAGGGGTCTTTGCTGTATAAATCAGTATAGAGCTACTGCTAGCTGAATAAAGACTCGGACCCCTCTACTCTAAGGCTAGGTTGTGTCTTCAAACTCCGGACCGTTTTCTGACTTGTTTCCTACATGTGATAGGTCGGTGGCTTCGCCGCCCTTTCGGGCCCCTCGGTCCGGTACATCCCCGTACCCTCCCTCGGGGGCCGCCCCTTCACACACGCGGGATACGGCGTCATCTCCGCAGCCGGAGTTTGAAGACACGCCCTAGATTTGGTCACCGGATATTCAGGCGAGACCTAACAGCCGGTTGATCTAGCCCTGCACGCATCTATCGGCCGATCTTTCCGTGAAACGTCCTGACCACGAAAAGCCGGCCTCGATAGCTACACACAGGGCTAAATCAACCGGCTGCTAAAACAGCAAGACCACAAGCCCTCTGAAGACACTTCTAATACTGTTTGAAATAACTCCTAACATCCCGCCGTAATTGCCGTGATTGCCAATAAGAAGCCTGAGCCGGTAGTAGTTCTCGCTTCATCGGATCATAGCCTATTAGCCACATAACCATACCTATCGGTGTGATTATAACAAAATACACAAAAGCCAGAATTAGATGAGAAACAACAAATCCTATTGGATAGCTAATAACCATGAGCCCAATGTATAACCAGCTGATCCATAAGGGGGCAACCCATCCGAGCATTCCGGCCGAGACACCTAAGCCCAACCAAAACCACCCGTATATATACCCTGTACTCAGCATATAACAACCCAGCAGCCCAAAAAACAATAATGATATATATCCAAACTGCTGAAGTGTCTTTCGATCTGGAGATAAATCTAGTTTAACCAACGACATTATTACTCCTCTCCTAAGACCTGTCTTCAAAGTCGAACGCGGTCTATTACTCACCTTTGCGTAGGCTGAATATCTGGCAACCTGCGGTCACCCACCTCAGTTGGAAGCCCCCATTCAGCCATAGCTAGCCTCCCCCCGACTCCGAACATTCCGGCAAACAAGACTCTTCACAATAGTACTACGCCAACCTAAAGCCACATCCTAATCCGATTCAGCGAACCATTACTCGTTGTAGTTACAGCAAAGACCACTTGGTAATTCTGTAAGAATCAATAAGTGGTCGCGCAGCGGGGCGTAGCCCCGCGTAGAAGCAGAGACTTGGGTTCAACCCAAGTGATTTCTGCGGTATTGGTCTCACTATCATTCACCATAACCACATTGAGTCATTTCACGTTCTAAAATACTCCTGGCCAATCATCAATCTAATTCAAATTGAGCCAAATATCGCTCTGCCTCGGCAGTCGCCATCTCCTGGCGTTGTTCTTCTTTCACTAGCACGCAGTTTTCGAGCACCAGGACGTCCATATCCGTTGCCAAAAAGCACTTGTATGCGTTCTGGGGTGACTCCACAATCGGCTCACCCCGAATATTGAAACTGGTATTAATGACTATTGGGCACCCAGTCTGTTCGTAAAACTTCTGCATCAGTCGGTAGAAGCGACCATGACGTTCTTCGTCGACCGTCTGTACTCGAGCAGAATAGTCAACATGTGTGATGGCTGGTACCGAGGATCGAATCGCCCGCAAACGCTCCAATCCAGTGCTCTCATACCGCCCCGTTGAAACACGATGCTTCTCTAATACCGGCGCCACAAGCAGCATATATGGGCTCTCCTGGCCAGGTCGCATCATAAACCAATCATGGGCATGTTCGACGAGCACGCACGGTGCAAATGGCCTGAACGATTCACGAAATTTGATCTTCAGGTTCATGGTCGATTGCATCGACTTCGAACGCGCATCGCCGATAATAGAGCGACTACCTAAGGCTCTTGGGCCAAACTCCATTCTTCCCTGAAAATGCCCCACAACCTGCTCGTTCGAAATAAGTCCTGACACCACCTCCAGAAGCTGCTCTTCGTCCTCATAGTATACATAAGTGGCCCCTACAGAATCTAGAAACTCACGAATCTGCGCGTTCGTATATCGGCTCCCGAGCAACGAGGCAGACTGCAAGTCCGTCGGTGGTTGCCGCTCACTTGCCGTCATTTTTCGCTCGTTTCCGAGCAACTGAAACCATGTGAACAACGCCGCCCCCAAAGCCCCACCAGCATCACCCGCCGCTGGTTGCACCCACACGTTATCAAACGCACCATCTCGGGCAATCTTGCCGTTTCCAACACAGTTGAGAGCAACTCCTCCGGCAAGAACAAGATTCTTAGAGCCGGTCATACGCGCTAGGTGGCGAGTCATCCTCAAAATGATCTCCTCGGTCACGGCTTGAATGGACGCCGCTATATCCATTTCTCGCTCCGAGATATGGGTTTCGGAGCGCCGAGGCGGACCACCAAAGAGTTGGTTCATCTTCCGCGAGGTCATCGTCAATCCCTGACAGTAGTTGAAGTAGCTCATATCCAGCCGAAACGAGCCATCTTCCTTAAGATCAATGAGATGCTTCAGAATGAGGTTCTTGTACTTAGGCTCCCCGTATGGGGCCAATCCCATAAGTTTGTATTCTCCGGAATTGACCTTAAAGCCACAAAAGTACGTGAAGGCAGAATACAGTAATCCAAGCGAATGGGGGAAGCGCAGTTCGTGGGTCAACTCAATGCGATTTTCTCGTCCATAACCTAAACTCGCGGTTGCCCACTCCCCTACGCCATCTATCGTCAGTAGTGCAGCCTCTTCAAAAGGGCTGGGAAAAAATGCACTGGCGGCATGAGATTCATGATGTTCGGTAAAAATATAGCGCCCTTTGTATCGGCCCTCTAAACCACGATCCAACTCCCTCGGATGATGCAACTTCTCTCGTAACCACAGCGGCATCGCCTTAAGAAAAGAGCGAAACCCAACCGGTGCATACGCAAGGTAGGTCTCTAGTAAACGATCAAATTTGAGCAACGGTTTATCATAAAATGCAACATGATTAACGTCCTCGGGAGTAATCCCCGCCTCTCCCAAACAAAAGTCTATGGCTTGTTTGGGAAACCGATAGTCGTGCTTTATCCGGGAAAATCGCTCTTCCTGAGCGGCAGCGACAATTTCACCGTCACGAACAAGACATGCCGCACTATCATGATAAAAAGCAGAAATTCCTAAAATAGTGGTCATCTTTCATCCTTGTTATAGCAAAGACCACTTTAACTGAGCCTCGGATTTTCTCCAAAGGTCGCTAAGTGGCCTCTGCAGCGAGGCAAAGCCGAGCGTAGCTGCAGGAGGTTGGTTTCAAGCCAACCGGTTTCTGCTCTCATGACAGCAACTCTACCCAAAGCACGGTCAACCGATGGATGTACGGAAGGTATCACGGGCACATTGATAGCCCCAGTCTCTCGTCCCGGGTAGAAACTCAAAAGTATCAACATGCACAAGCTGCGAGAACAACCACTGTCATTGTCATACCCGTCACAAGGTTGCGGAAACCGAGTCCCCAGTCTCTCATCTCGGTTAGAAACTCAAAAGTGTATCAACATGCACAAACTGCGAAAACAATCGCTGTCATTGTCATACCCACCGCAAGGTTGCGGAAACAAATGTAGCCTCCAGCCAGCCATCAAATGAAAGACGAAACGCCCTGGATCGCCCTGAATACAGCAAGCCCGTCGTAGAAGCAGGAGCTAGGGTTCAACCCAAGTTCTTTCTGCTATAAACCACCCAGAGAAGGGCTCTAAGCCACACAAGAGCATTATTTAGTTTGAAGCGTCCTATTATTGGTGGAGTTAGACCTGATGACAAAGACCAGTATCTGCTAGATATGCAGCATGTAGAGTCCAACGAAAGATTGTACACCAGGGATAGGCGTTCTAACTTGGCCCCGTGGCTACAACCTCTATCTGCCCTCTGTGTAAGGCATCATGGTTCAAACATCTGGGTAAGAAAAGCGAAGCAACCCGGTCCCGGGGAGACATCCGTCTCAAGCAGTGCATAAAATGCCACTTGGTATTCTTAGCTGAACGGCCTGATAGTTTTGATGCTGACCTATACGCCTACTACGCAAGGAGGGATGGCAAATCGCAGACCGAACTCTATGATCCTCTAACCACCCATAGATATCAACAACTACTCGATCGATTCGCAACGATGACCCACGGGCGAAAACTATTAGATATTGGGTGCGGTCTAGGCCATTTTGTTCATACTGCGGTGAGCAAAGGCTGGGGCGCCCAAGGTATTGATCTATCCGAATCAGCCATCAATATCTGTAAACGCTTTGGTGTTCCAGCTTCAAAACAGGACATTTTTGATCCCACTCTTTCAACCCATCAATATGATGTCATTACGATGTTTGAACTCATTGAGCACCTTCCCACGCCTTCCCCATTCATTAGTAGGGCTACTGAACTACTTCGACCAGGAGGACTTTTGTATATAACCACGCCCAACTACAACGCCCTCGACCGGAGAGTTCAGGGACTATCCTGGGAACCGATCAATGGTGAGCATTGTGTTTACTTTACGCCCAAAACACTCCTTCAACTCATCAAGTCTATCGCACCTACTATGGATGTAATATCCTTGACGACCCACAATGTCTCCGC
This sequence comes from Myxococcales bacterium, assembly GCA_019634385.1. Taxonomy (GTDB): domain Bacteria; phylum Myxococcota; class Kuafuiibacteriia; order Kuafuiibacteriales; family Kuafuiibacteriaceae; genus JAHQVK01. The sequence goes on from JAHQVK010000065.1 coordinate 41,668, forward strand.
ACAAACGCTCCGCTTAGTCCTACAGCCTTCTTTATCATTATCCAAGTCTCAGCCGGCCATCAGTCTGCAAGGGGAACCTCTCAATGAAGTACACCACGAGGAACGTCGCCTCCGAACCCAGCTTGAAAGTAGCTCCCTCATGAGATGGTCCAAAACGATGGCTAACAAACTTCTCAATCAGACTCGCTTAGGTAATGCTATGACCCTGCTCGCTAAGACTTGATAAGCAAGTGGTCGCTCAGCGGGGCTTTGCCACGCGAAGAAGCAGCAACTTGGGTTCTACCCAAGTTCTTGCTTCTATATAGCTGAGATCTAAGAGAAAGAATGTTATGAACAACCAATCCTCAAAATCCATCCGTACCCGAGTCATTCTCATTAGCTTCTATGCCCTATTGACCACCTTATTTCTCGGCGGAGTTTTTGCCGGAAGATGGACCGCAAGTTATCCGCTAAATCGAACCTTCGGCCATTGGGACATAGCCACAAATCTAGGATCTGCAGCCAAAGCAAAAGGTAGCCCTGCCAGTGTAGCTGAGGCCTTCTTCGACCCCCAACAAGCCCTAGAAGATATGGACAACTACCTTTGGGTTCCCCAAATGACCGCCGTGCCCCTTCTTGATTTTAGTAGTGCCGCTATTGCTGGCTCACCTATTGTAGGACCTGGCTTTAGAAACACTCACGAACCGGTAAGCCCCAAAGAGCCGGGATACAAACGGGTCTTTCTCATTGGCGGCTCCACCGCATTTTCCGTTGGTGCGCCAAGTGAAGAATGGACCATTGGTCGAAGGATTGAATATCACCTACAGCAGGCTTTGAAGCAACCGGTTGAAGTTTTCACCTTAGCCACCCCATCGTGGACATCCAATCAAGAGCGCGCAGCGGCCCTCAATATTGTCGCACCACTGCAACCAAACTTGGTCATATCCCTATCCGGCGTCAACGACTTGGCTTTTGCCCAACTAGGTAGAGATCCTCATCTACAGAGGGGGCATTACGAACAAACGTTCTTCGAGGCCCTTTCGCTCGCCCACCAGCTTGCTGGGCGAGGCCCCATTCACGACGCCGTTCCGTCCTCCCCAAGCCCTATTCCGGTTGAACGATCACTTCAGCGCATCGTTGAAAATACGGCCCTCATTCGCTACGGCCTCGAACGAATGGGGAGTTCATACCTGTATGTCCAGCAACCCACAATCTATGCCGCTTCGAGGCTTAGTCCCAGGGAGCGAACCATGCTTAGCTCACAACCCTCGGAGAAAGTAGCATATTTTGTAGAGGCTTATCCGAAAATAACCGCTGCCGTATCTGCCGAATTAGGTGATGACCATTTTCTCAATCTTGCGGATACCTTCGCGGAGCTTGGCGAAGACGTCGAAGTATTTATTGATGCTTACCACTTTGGTGATCGCGGCAATGAGCATATAGCTCAGGCTATTGCCCGAAAGGCGGCAACACTATTCGGCGATGAATAGTAAATCTAGTTAAAGCCCCTTCCCCAGACATGAGTACACCGTCACTAAAATACGTCCTAGCAGCCTGTTGATCTAGCCCTGCACGCATCTATCGGCCGGTCTTTCCGTGAAAGGTCCTGACCACGAAAAGTCTCTCCTCGGTCGCGTACCGCCTGGCACGCTCGCCTCGTCGTCAGAGCGTTTCACGAAAAGCCGGCCTCGATAGCTACACACAGGGCTAAATCAACCGGCTGCTAGGCCTGGTTTTTAATGTTGGCAAGAATCGATTCAAAGTACGCTCGTGTGACTGAATATGCGGACTCGGAGCAAGGCTAGTAGTCCCCAGATCACCGAGCTTTGGCAAGTCTCACTCGCCAGACGGTCACACCACCTCTTGCGTCGAGAGCGGCAAGAGCCCGGTCGTCAGGCCGCCAGGCTAGCCCACTGACATGGTCACCCACGAGAGCTGTTCCAACTGGTTCACCTACACCATCGTTCTGAAGTGCCCACACGACCACGGCGCCGTCTCGCGCTCCCGAGGCAAGTCTCCGCCCACGCCGCGCGAAAGATAGTTTGGTGATCGATTGAACATGCAGATCGAGCACTCCGGGGCTTGTGCCTTCGGGACCATTATCCTGAAAGCTCCAGACTGTCGCCATCGTCCCGCCGCCAGTCGCCAAGAGGG
>JAHQVK010000066.1 GCA_019634385.1 Myxococcales bacterium
CCTACAAGGTGCCCAATAAGAAAGATGACCCATAGTAGGCCGGTAATGGCCATTGCGGTTTTTTTGACGATGGAGGCTAGCGTCAGCATATTTTCATCCGCGCGCCGGAGGCTACGGATCAAACGCGGCCGCAGCCAGCTGGCGCCTTGACTGCTTCTTGTTGGGCCTCGACAGTTAGAGAGTCAAGGGCTTTGAACACCTCGGAAGTCGCGGATCCTGCTTTACACATGGAGGTTGCGCTATAAGCTGTTCTTATACCTCTATGACGGACAAAGGCCACAACAACGAGTTCGGTGAACAAGGGGCGCAAGTAGTGAGCTTTGCGGCTTGGGACCGGGCTGTGCGCCGGGCCCAAGCCCGAGATCGAGCCTTTGATCTGGTTGCGCAGCTGGACAAGACAACCACTCAGCCAGACAAAATTGCCCAGGTTTCGGAGCTTGAAGATAAAATTGCCCAGGTTTCGGAGCTCGAGGCGTACTATGCCCTCAAAAAGCGAGGACTGGATGAAGCACTCCCTGTTTTGGGGGCCTTGAGGGCTGATCAGATCCGGACCCTGTTTGACCTCGAACTGTGGAGAACAGACCGTATAGCGGTGGCTGATGTCTTGTTATGGCTCGAGGGTTTTCGGGTGGCCGGACGGGAAGCATTGGTGCGGGCGGCCGAGGCCCTGGATCCGGAAGCTTTGGCTGCGGTTCTTCGGCGCAGGCTCCACATTGCTCTCATTCCGAAAGAAGATCGGAGTGACAACGATTTTTTGCCCAGCTGGGTGCAGTACCCACCACAAGGCATTGAGCCGATCATGCGCACGCCAGACGAGCGGTTTTTTATCGCAGCTCGGACCGAAGACCAATGGTTTGAACTTGAAGGAGAGGGGGATCCGGTCATCGATGAAGATGAGCGCAAGCAGGTGCTTGCCCTCGTTCGTGAACTCTATCTATCTGAGAATTGGGGGTTTATTGCTGGTGTTTTGAGGATAGCTCAGGCGGATATGCTTTCGGATCTGGAGGAGAGTGCCTACAAATTTCGGAATCACCGCTTGGAAGACTTAGGTTTTCCACCGCTTGATAGGGCTCTCAGGGTATACTTGCCTATGGATCCCACTGAGCTGATGAATACGGATACTAACTATCAGCCGGTTTCTCTCAACAGCCGGGAAGCATGTCTCCCGATACTTCATCACCAGGTTCTAAGCTCCGGATTATTTGGTGAAGCTCTTCGAGAATTAGAAACGGGGGTCGCGGAGCGGGTGGAAGCGGATCTTATCTTTGTTGCCAACAGTGTTTTGGTCTCTGACCGTATAGATCCCGCTGATATGGAGTCCATTCGAGATGCTCTGCATAGGATGAAAGGGTATCTCAGCATTGCGCTTGAGCTTCATGGCGGCTCAGAGGACCCGTTAATAGTTGCCCGGACCCGCCTGGAAACGGTTCATATTTCGGTTCTGCATCGGATTGGATATACATGTACGCTCAAGCTTAAGGAGCGGGCAAAGGCTATATACCAACACGAGGGTACCGCAGACCTGGGGCATGCTGCGTTTGGGTTATATGATCAGCACCTTCTAGAAGGGCTTATGGCCCCTCGTCCCCGATGTTATACTAAAGATGTTGACTATAAGCCGTTCACATCCTTGGGAGATATCCAAGCTATGGAGGCCCACTTGGATGAGCTCGGAGCTTTGGTTAGGGTGTCAGCGAAGTACGGTTGGCTTACGCGATCTTGGGGAGATGTGTTACCTCAGGATCCGTCCGAGCGGGATTTGAATATTCAGCTTCTGACCAGCACGTTGCAGTATATGTTGGTTGGAAAAGTGGAAGTTCAGCCGCTTCGGGAACCTCATCTGCTAGAGCTTTTGGATCGGTTGGGCTCATCCGAAGTTCAAGGGCAGTATTCGGATACACTAGCAGTGGCCCGTGTGGTCTCTGAGCGTCTTGAATCTAACCCTACTCCATTACTACAGTCGCGAATCGAGCAGTTGCTGAACGATTTTGCGTCTACCATGTTTCCTTTGGTCGGAAGGGAACGCGTAGATCTTCGTTTCATCGAGGGTGTGCTTCGCCAACGGATTGGATAGAGAGGCAAGGAGAGCAATCCTTGAGGTATCGCAACGGCATGGACCGGATTGGTTCACTATGGTTGGTTGGCGGGCTCTGTGTGCTCGTTGAGGGGTGTTATGGGCATACCGTACTGCCTCGTCGAACTCCGGGGTTAAGCCAAGCGCTTCCCACGGTGGTTAAAATTGCAGGGGGAGCATTTACGATGGGAGATATGACCGGTGACCCCACCGAACACCCGGAGCGCCGAGTTCATCTCAGCACGTTTTATATCGAAAAGTACGAGGTAACCAATGCTGCTTACCGTGAATGTGTTCGAGCTACGGCATGTACCGAGACTGCAGAGATGGACAGTTCGGAGCTTGGAGCGGACGGTTTGCCAGTGGTGGGGGTAAGCTGGTTTGATGCCCATACCTACTGCCAATGGGTAGGAAGACGTCTGCCGACGGAGGCGGAGTGGGAGTATGCGGCTCGGGGTCGGGATCTTCGTAAGTGGCCTTGGGAGGGTGCGTTTGATCCCACAAATGCCAATACAAGAGATCCTTTAGATACGTTCCCTCGGACGGCACCGGTGGGGAGCTTTGCTGGCGGTGAGAGTCCGTTTGGGGTCATGGATATGGCGGGCAATGTTGCGGAGTGGGTTTCGGACTACTTTGACCCGATTGCCTATCAGCAAACAGAAGCGGAGTTGGCCAATCCACAAGGGCCAATCTCGGGGCGAGATCGGGTGGTTCGTGGAGGCTCTTGGGCGGATGGGCCTCACCGGGTTCGGACGACCTACCGATCCACAAAATCTCCAACAGAGGTGGATAATAGTACCGGGTTTCGGTGTGTTGCCTCGGGGTCAGGAAATTGATTTTGTTGGCTAAGCTGGGTAGCGTCTGTGGGTGGCGACGGAGAAAAAGCATGCAAAGCCGAAGACCGCTCGGGCGGTAACGGTGACCTTAGAACCGACCTTGAGCGCGCTCGAGGAGCGGGTACTGCGGGCAAAGCACGGCTCGTGTGTGCCTGCTCATTTTCCGTTGGCCCAAAAGGACGAGGGCGCAGACCCGGCGGTTAAAGCCAAAGTGCGGGCGATAGAGCAGCTCGCTTTAGCTCGATCGGGGCGTCTTGCTGAGATGCGAGCCGAATTGGAGGCTGAAGAACGAGAATTGGCCTCCCAGGAAACAACAAAGTCGAAAATTGTGTCTGCGCTCCGCGTTTCCCCTCCCAAAGAGCCATGACCCCAGGAGAATGAACGGTTGATGGATCACCGAGCAGTGGAAAGGTTTTGTGTGGCTTCGTTGGAGATATCTGGCTCTTGAGTGCTCCACAGGACGATCGCGGTGAGCATCACCGTGGATAGGCTCAAGGTGATCAAGGCAAGGAACAAGATCCGCAAGCCGGTCACCAGTGAATGGGTGCTGAACGAGGTCTGAATGACCTCATGACGTTCAGGCCGATGATTCGGGCTCATGGTGTGGCTTCTAATATTCCGCCAATTCTGGGCCTTCGTCACTGTCCGATGGCGCGTTGGAGACATGGTCTTACTATCGTGGGAGCGTGGAAGGTGCACTACTAGCTGGGGATTACCAGATAAAGGGTCCGAATCTGAGCTAAGATTGACGCTATCTACGGATGACTGGTAGCTCGCGCGGAGTGGACCTCGACCTTTGTCAGGTTTTCCGATTCGAGATCGCTCGCCTTAAACTTTCCGCACAACGGCTCCAAGCGGTTGATCATGCGCTTCGTGAATTGCGTCAGCGTCTCGAGACTAGAGCGATAGCGCTGTCTCAAGAGGCTGATGGAGATCCTCCGATTCATGATTCCCCCGATACATCCGTAACGCCTTCTGTTGATGGGGTGCCGATGGCCAGTCTGCGGGCAGCTCAGGCTCAAGCCACCGCGGAGTTGGCCCGTCAGGCAGCCCTTGGGGAGGTCTTAAAACACGCGGGTGTGTTTCATCTGGTAGCGGCCATGGCCGTATCTCGATGGATCGAGGCCATAGCCATCAGTGTTTCCTCTCCGGTAGCGAATCGAGCTCATCGGGAAGCGTTGTTGAAAAGCCACATTGATGCTGGCCGCGTGGTTCATCGCATGCTTGTCGCATTGCGAAGTCAGGCTGGTTTACGCAGTGGTTGCGGCCAAGCAGTATGTGCTTTGGTCGTAGCGGAACTGGCGCCTCCGGACCTTGCAGACTTTGCCCAAGAGCAGATCGAAGAAGGGTGGGAGAGGGCTTGCCGAGCCCATGGGGTACGTTCAGAGCAAGACGCACGACGGGCCATTTCGCAAGCGCTTCGAGAGGGTGCGCATCTTGTTGAAGGGCTGGCCACCAAAGCGGAGGTGGCGGCGCAGAAGCTACTGCAGGAGGAGGTATTGGTAGAAGTTCGGGTCCACCAACGGCTGTTACCTCGGTAGGGGGTCGGGTCTAGGCGCGGTTGTGACCCCTAGCAGGCCATCGGAAAAGTGAGTTAGGCGCTTCGCTCGTCTTTTTTCCGTGGGAAGTCTGGACCGGCTTCGCCTTTCATCGGTTGCATACGCCCGGTATGCGCCCTCTTCATCCGGAGCGTTCCCCGGAAAAGATACTTCGCGGATCACCCATTCCACTTTCCCGATGGCCTGCTAGTAGGGGAGAGTGCCACCGACTGTCAGTGGGCAGAGGTGTTTGCTTGCGTTTGAGGGTAGGGATGCCTAGCCTCCCACCTGCCAATGCGACCGATCAAGGCTGCGCTTGAATCCACCACCGAGCGGATGTTTACGCATGAGCTGTTTGAGTTCTTCTCTAAGACTCCATTTTGGGTGCCGCCCTTATTGTTTCTCCCCATTATCGGCATAGCGTTGGGATGGTCGATGGCTCTTGGAGTGTCGTCCCTGACGACTATCCTGTTGATGGGGCTTGGTGTGGTGATTTGGACCCTGCTGGAGTACTGGTTGCACCGCCTTGTTTTCCACTACAAGGCGAAGACCGCTTTTGGTCGAAAGTTCATCTGGTACGCTCATGGAGTTCACCACGACTGGCCCAATGATAAGCTTCGGTTGGTTTTCCCTCCTGCGGTTTCTCTGCCCTTAGCGGCCCTGTTTTATGGGATTTTTACGCTGGTGTTCGGTTTGGAACTGAGGTGGGCAGTCTTTGCTGGATTATGCGCAGGATATCTAGCGTATGATATGATCCACTATTTTACCCACTTCTACTCTTTTGATAGTTCGATCATGAAGTTTCTAAGATCGTATCATATGGCTCACCATTTCACGCATGAGCCTCTTCGGTACGGAGTAAGTAATCCTCTCTGGGACTATGTCTTTGGTACAGCACCCCGTTCCGGAACAGAATGACCAACCCTGCGTCGACATCACCGGGGACGGTTCATGTCCTCTCGCCGGAAGTAGCCAACCAGATCGCCGCCGGGGAGGTGGTTGAGCGCCCGGCATCAGTGGTCAAAGAACTGGTCGAAAATGCGCTGGATGCGGGCGCAGACACCATCACCGTGGAGGTGCTGGGGGGGGGGAGTCAGCTCCTTCGAGTGCAAGACAACGGACACGGTATGGCTGAAGCCGACGCGCGACTTGCGGTGACTCGGCATGCTACCTCCAAACTTACGACTGCCTCAGACCTATTGCGCATCGGAACCTTTGGGTTTCGAGGAGAAGCACTGCCGTCGATCGGGTCTGTTTCCCGGTTTACGTTGGCAACAGCCACGGATGGTTCCGATTGCGGAGTGAGTATTCAGGTGGAGGGGGGCTCAGAGATCGTCGTTGAGCCGTCAGCTCCGGTAAAAGGGACAACGGTGGAGGTGAAGGATTTATTCTTTAACACGCCAGCTCGTCGGAAGTTCCTGAAGAAACCATCCACCGAATTGGCGCACATCGCAGATGTGATCACTCGGTTGGCTCTCGCGAATTCTCACTGTGCGTTTCGGTATATGGCTGAGGGCAGGATGGTACTAGAGGTCGCGGCCCAGGTGGCCTTCGAGCAAGATCCGCTGCCCCGCCTTGCCCAGATCCTCGGTAAACCTATTGCGGACCGTTTGCGTCCCTTGCCGGATGATGGACTTGCTCGGGCGGTGAGTGTCCGAGGTTTTCTCGGTTTACCTCCGCTAGGGGAGAGAGGTGCCAAAGGCCAATACTTATTTGTGAATGGGCGCTTCGTAAGGGATCGAACTATCCAGCATGCGGTGAATGAAGCTTATTCCGGTCAGCTACCGAAGGGTAAACAGGCAGTAGTTGTGCTGTTTGTGTCTGTTGATCCCGGTGAGCTGGATGTAAACGTGCATCCGCAAAAGACGGAAGTACGGTTTGTCCGATCTGGTGAGATCTATCGCACCGTGCATGGCGCTCTTCGTCGAGGCTTGTTGGAGCAGCCCATTCAGCCGGTGGATGCCGAGTCGGAGCCTGGGTTGCGGCGCCGGATGTTATTGGCTGCGGCGGAGCGGCAAGTGATGTCTCCACCGCTTCCGGCTCAGGCCTCCCCCGAAGGGTCGTCAGACTCGACCGGGGAGTTAGCTCCGACCGAGGAGTTAGCTCCGGTCAGTACTTCAGCGTGGGTGCTTAAAGATGGTCCCGAGGCCGCTCCGCATCTTTCTTCGCCTCGTTATCACGGACATAGCGAAAGATTGCTAAACGCCTTTCGAGGGGTGAAGCCGACCCGAGCGGAGACTTCTGCGGCGGTGCAGCTGCAGGCGGCGACCTCCGCGGTTCATCGGTCGCTAGCATTAGGGCCAACTGAAACCAGCGTAGCAGGGGCGAATACCCAGTCATTTGAGTCTCCTGCGTTGTCGGCTCAACCCGCTGAGGGGGCTGGGTCCAACACCGACACTGGAGCCTTTGCTCCCCGTTACCAGCCGGTTGCCCCGGCTGTTGATGTCGCCCCATCGCGCTCTTCGCTGGGGGATTTGCCCTTTCCTTCGGATGATTTGAGTTCGGCACGACGGGTGGGTGTCTTGTGGTCTCGGTATCTGCTGCTCGAGGCTTCGAACACGCTGTGGCTGGTTGATCTTCGGGGTGTGGTGCAACGGGTAGCTGAAGAGTCTCTTGCTGCACCGTCGTTGGTGGCTCAGGCTTTGCTCTTACCCTTGTCGCTATCTGTTCGAGATCAAGGGCGCTTGGGGGTTATCACCGAGCACGAACAGTCTCTCACTGAGGTGGGATTTGAGGTTCGGGTGGAAGACCAGGAGTGTGTGCTTCTTGCTGCACCAGCAGCAGCTCAAGGTCTCCCTCTGGATGAGCTCTTTTTTGAGGTCCTGGAGACTCTGGAGAGGGAGCAGCCTGCTGCAGAGGTTGTTTTCCGGGCCGTTCGAGAACATCAACGCTCTTCCGGGGAAAAAAGGGGAGTGCCGACGGGGCCGGAGGAAATTGAGGCCCTATTGGTTCAATGGGCAACGTGTACTGTCCGTGATTTAGCGCCAGACGGACGTCCATTGATGGTGGCTCTGAATGTTCCGCAGATCGAACAATTTTTCCGCCGAGCCTAGCTAGCAGCCGGTTGATCTAGCCCTGCACGCATCTATCGGCCGGTCTTTCCCTGAAACGTCCTGACCACTAGCAGGCCATCGGAAAAGTGAGTTAGGCGCTTCGCGGGTCTTTTTTCCGTGGAACGTCCGGACCGGCTTCGCCTTTCATCGGTTGTATGCGCCCTCTTCATCCGGAGCGTTGCACGGAAAAGATACTTCGCGGATCACCCATCCCACTTCTCCGATGGCCTGCCTTTGCAGCAAAGACCCCTTATTTGCTCGAGTCTTGGACATCGGTTACACCGATCGGAGTGAAGCCGCTGTTGTACGAACGTCTGGTGCGTTTTTACCATCTACTCGATCCATTAGAGGACCACATAGATGAGTCTGAGGCGTTTGGGGCTCTGCTTAACCGAAAGGTTCCCCAAGCCACATCCCTTCTTGAATTGGGTGCGGGGGTTGGTCATGGCGCATACTTCATCAAGTCTCATTTTTCTTCGGTCACGCTCACTGATCGGTCGGACTTGATGCTCGATCGGTCCCGTATTCTCAATCCTGACTGCAAGCATATTGTCGGAGATATGCGCAACGTGCGGTTGAATAACACCTTTGGCAGTGTTCTTTGCCACGATGCGATTGCTTATATGACGACCAAAGCAGACCTTCAATGCGTGTTCGAAACCGCCCATGTACATCTATGCTCTGGGGGGGCGGCACTGTTTGTTCCTGATTGTCTTAAAGATACATTTATCGAAAGCCATGAAGCACACGCTGGAGATGACAAAGAACGTAGTCTTCGTTGCATTTCATGGTCTTATGACCCTGACCCCTCTGATGATACCCATATATATGACTTTGCGTTTCTTCTTCGTGAGCATGGAGAAGTCACCGCGGTGCACGATCGTCACATCTGTGGGCTCTTCTTAGAAGAAACCTGGCTCGAATTGGCTCGAAAAACAGGGTTTCATCCGGAAGTTGTGGAGCGACCCCTCCCCGAGGCCTATGAACATAGAGGGTACACCAACAAGATGTTTCTCCTTCATAAACCCGGCTAAGAATGATTTTGACCACTTACAGAACAGTACATGAGTTGAGCATCTAGCTCAGCCCATGTACATACAACGAGGCCCGGCCGCGCGTAGAAGCTCGAATTTGAGTTCGATTCAAATGATGTCGGCTTATAGTTTAGGCGTGTGACTAAACTCGGCCAAGGTCCATCACTAGCAGGCCATCGGAAAAGTGAGTTAGGCGCTTCGCGGGTCGTTTTTCCGTGGAAGGTCTGGACCGGCTTCGCCTTTCATCGGTTGCATACGCCTGGTATGCGCCCTCTTCATCCGGAGCGTTCCACGGAAAAGATACTTCGCGGATCACCCATCCCACTTTTCCGATGGCCTGCTAGCTCCTTCCACGGAAAGGTTGGGGCGTTTCTTCACCCTTCGGCTGCGGAGCTGATGCCGTATCCGGGGTGTGTGAGGGCTCGTCCTCGGAGGTAGGGGACTGGATGTCCGGGGTGAGGGGCCCGAAAGGTGGGCGAAGTCACCGACCCCTCACCCCGGTGGGAAACCGGTCAAAACGCGGTTCGGAGGTTACAGCAAAGACCCCTTGAATGGATTACAAGGGGTCGCGCAGCGGGGCATAGCCCGGCGTAGACGCAGGAGCTTGGGTTCAGCCCAAGTGATTTCTGCGGTAAGATACGCCTTAGCTAGTGCGAAGCATGGCGTTTCAGCCCCAACCCGCAGCGAGTGCTTGAATGCTGAGGTTCGCAGTGAGGCTGCGACGCTGGGTTCCGATTCTGGCCAGCACTCTGGCTCAGCTTCGGTATGATGCCGCCCACGTGTAGGAGGCTGATGTTGGCGAAAGTGCTGGCGAAGAGTCTCTGGTGGTCGGAAAATAGCCATGCTTAACAATGACATATGCCGCCGAGCCCGATTGTCGAGAGACCCCCGTTTTGATGGTTCGTTTTTTACCGCGGTGAAAACCACGGGCATATACTGTCGTACGGTCTGCCCGGCATATCCCCCAAAAGAGGAAAACGTTGAATACTTCCCATGCGCGTTATCCGCGGCTCATGCTGGGTATCGTCCTTGTCTACGCTGTCGTCCGGATAGTGCACCAGGATCACCGGCGTGGGCAGGGGTTGGTTCTACGCTGGCAAGGGCTCTGAAACTCATCGATGGGGGCTACCTTAGGCAGGGATCTGTACCTCAATTGGCTGAACGTCTTGGGATCAGTGATCGACATCTACGGCAACTATTCCGTAAATACTTAGGCGTTTCGCCTAAGGGGTATGCGTTGTATGAGCAATGTCTTTTTGCTAAAAAGTTGCTGCACCAAACGAGCCTTCCTGTAGCTGAAGTAGCGCTCGCTAGTGGGTTTGAAAGTATCCGGCGATTTAATGATTGTTTTAAACAGCAACTAAAACTTACCCCATCGCAAGTACGTAAAACCATGCGAACGGTGTCTTCATCGATCGAGTTGGTGTTTTTCTATCGGCCACCTTTTGATTGGCCAAAGATGAGTCAATTTTTTCTGAGCCGGCGAGTGCCGAAGCTGGAGTGGGGTGACGAGCATAGCTACGGGCGGACTTGGATGTTTGGGGGCAGCAAAGGCCAATTTACCGCTCACCATGTTTCGGATGAGCACAAGTTTGTTGTTCATATTGATCTTGAGGACATACGGGTCCTCAAGCCAGTTGCAAACAATATCCGGCGGATATTGGATGTGGATGTTGATTTGGAGCGGATCGAGGATGACTTATCCGCAATCCCAGGTCTAAGTATATCATCGGGTCTACGACTGCCCGGCACTTGGGATCTCTTCGAAGCGGGGGTTCGTGCGATTCTTGGTCAGCAAATATCTATCACTGCGGCCAAGAAGCTTGTTATTAAATTCGTTGAGCAGCTTGGTGAAAAAAAAGACGGATTATCTTATTTTCCGGTTCCTCAAGCGGTGATGGAGAGTGATCTATCTTTCTTAGGAATGCCCACCGGCCGCAAAGAGACCCTCCGTCGATTCGGTGAATACTTTTCCAAGGTAGCAAATCCTGAAGAGCCGGAGTCTTGGCAAACGATCAAAGGGATTGGGCCATGGACCATCCAATACGCTCGCTTTCGAGGCTTAAGTGACCCGGACATTCAGTTAAGTACCGACGGTGGCGTCAAGAAGGCTCTCGCCCAGATGAAAAATCTCAACTATGAGCAGGCTGCACCCTGGCGAAGCTACCTAACCTTACAGCTTTGGAACTATACGCATGACGTACGTTGACTATCTCAATAGCCCTTTGGGCTTAGTACAACTAGAGGCCTCAGACAAGGGAGTCACTCGAGTCATTTTTTGTGAGCGATCATCAAAAGAGATACGGGTTAGCGCATTGACTCATGAATGTAAGTACCAACTTAACGCCTACTTTATGGGGCAGCTACAGCAATTTCAATTGCCTCTGGATTGGGTCGGGACCTCGTTTCAGCAACAGGTATGGTCTGCACTTATGGAAATCCATTACGGTCAAACTCGCACCTATTTGGATGTAGCTAGACAACTACATAACCCACAGGCAGTCCGAGCCGTGGGTGGCGCTAATGCTCGAAACCCTATATCTCTTATTGTGCCATGTCATCGGGTCATTGGGACTCAAGGACGTCTAACCGGGTATGCTGGGGGGCTGACCCGGAAGCAATGGCTCCTGGAGCATGAGGGTGCGTTGTTACCCTTCAATACTCATGCAATCGGTAGCGCAGACAGCGGGGGTTGAGTGAGCCTGCTAGGTTCACATATGGCTTAGGCGAGCCGCGTGACCGGTTGAAGAATTTGTTTGTGATTCGATACAGCAAAGACCACTTGTTGATTAACTAAGAATCAACAAGTGGTCGCGCAGCGGGGCCTGCACGCATCTATCGGCCGGTCTTTCCGTGCAACGTCCTGACCACTCTAGAAGTCTCTCCTCGTTCAGGTACCGCCAGGTATGCTCGCCTCGTCGTCAGAGCGTATCACGAAAAGCAGGCCTCGATAGCTACACACATGGCTAAATCAACCGGCTGCTACAGAGCGTACGTTTGGCTACGTTGACAAGCGGGCCGATGTTGGCTTAGCTCCGATCGCGTTGAGGTCAGGTCTTAGGACCTGCGAAGGGGGAAGCCGGTGAGATTCCGGCACGAACCCGTCACGGTGATTGTTGGGGCATCGTCATTATGCCACTGAGAAGGTCTGCTCCTCACCGGGTGACCCTCATGGGAAGGCGACGAAGCCAGCTGATAGTTTTTTTCAGCACCACATCAGTCCGGATACCCGCCTCAACATATAGGAACGGACGCCTCGGGGATGGCGGCCGGCCGAAGATGGAGGTGCCGTTTTCGTGTGGTACCACCCGGCCGCGTCTATCTTTTGAGGGTTGATGAAAGCCCAATGAAGGAAGACCGACCATCACTGCCTCCATACGGTCTAAGGCGTGTTGTTAAACTCGGACAAGGTCTCCCGCTATATCGTGAAGAGCCCTTCGCGATAGTTGCTTGCCGAGTCAAGCAACACGCCCTAATGTTGGTTCTTCTAGGTATTATTTGTGGGTCTGTGAGGCGTGTAGAAGCAGCAAAACCGGAGCGTATTGTGGTCTACGGGAGGTCTCGAGACGCGTCAGCTCTGTGGCCCATGCCGAGTCAAACCATCCCGCTTGAGGCTCGACCCTTGCGGTTGGAGACTCTCGGTGATGTCTTGAGTGAGATTCCGGGGGTAGCGCTATTTCGGCAAGGAGGAGTGGGGGCTTCGCAGTTTCTATCTATCCGTGGTGCTGACTTTGATCAAACTGTGGTTCTCGTCGACGACGTGCCCCTTGTGGGACCCGATCGAGGCGCGGTGGACTTCTCTTTGTTGCCCGTGGATGGGTTTGAACGGGTAGAAATCTATCGGGGTAGCGCGCCGATTCGCTACGGAGGGGGTACAGTGGGAGGGGTGATCCGGCTGGTGCCCAAAGAGGTCAATGACGGCCGGGTTTCGGTGATGGGGTCGGTAGGGGCGTTTGATACCCAGCAGATGCGTGCAGAAGCTGAGGGCATACTAGGGCCGGTATCTATTCTGGCTGCTGGGGGGGGACTATGGGCGCAGAACAACTTTAGCTATCTCAATGATAATGCAACAACACTGACTGACTTGGACGATGATCGCGTTGTTGAGAGGCAAAATGCTGATGTGCAGCAGGGGAATGGTTTTTTTACTGCGCGCTGGACTGACGGACCTCACCGGATAGCAATGTTGGGCATGGTGGTGAGTCAAGATCGGGGACTTCCAGGGCCGGCCACCGTTGTCAGTTTGGAGAGTCGTCAGCAGCGCACCCGGCTACTCGGATCACTGGGTTACCGAGTGGAGCTGGAGGGTCGGATGCCAGTGGCGGCTTTTGTGACCGCATCTTTGGGCTTAGATGAAGATCGGGTGCAGGATATCTTGGGGCGCATTGGTATGGGCCGGGAAGATACGCAGGACCGATATATAAGTTTAGATATCCGCACTGGCGCTTTTGTTTCGCTTCTATCGTGGTGGACTTTAGGGGTGACCGCCGCTATCCGTCGCGATGATATTCAACCAAACAATCGCTTTGTTGTCCCCGAGGACAAACCTTCTTCTCGAGACCTCGGGGTAGTGGCGGCGGAGAGTCTGCTATCTGCGCAATATGCATCGTGGCGGCTGAGCTTACGCAGTGGGCTCTCTGGTCAATATACCGGTGCTTACCTGACCGAGTCAGCATTTTTGAATACCGAGGTATATGAGTACACCCGGTGGACACCATCCTTTCGCGTAGAAGGTGTCGCCCGATTCCGCGATGTATGGACTGTTTCCGCGCTTTTGACCTCTGGGATCAAGCTGCCGACAACGCTTCAGTTGTTCGGTAACCGAGATACGATCGTCGCGAATCCAATGCTAAAACCCGAAGAGTCGTTATCTATAGAGGTGGGGGTAGCGCTGCGCTCGGAGTTAGCTTTCATGAAGTTTCGTGCCGAGACGCGTATCTTTGGCCTTGAGGTGCACGATCTTATTGTTGCTCAGCGAACGTCTCAGAGGACGATCGTGTTCACCAATGAACGGAGCGGGCAAAGCTGGGGGTGGGAAAGCTCACTCAGTGCGGACATTGGATCTCGTATACAATCATCTAGTTCGCTGACCATACTGGATAGCCGTTTTGATTATCGAGGTTTTGGTCGGGAGCAACCCCTCCGTGTGCCATTGCGGTTTTTCCAACGGCTGCAGTTGGCGCTGTTGATAGATAGTTTATCTACATTTGTGGAGATTGACCACCGAAGTGGTTTTTCTGCGGATCCGGATAATCAAGTGCGGCAAAAACCGTACACTAGTGTGAACGGAGGCGTCCAAGCCGCTTCGCTGGCGGATGGTATTCATTTAGCCTTCTCCGTTCGGAATCTATTAGATGTCAACGGCCTTGATCTCTTGGATTTTCCACGGCCCGGTCGATCCTATGAAATTGCTATTCAATGGAAAAAAATATCTAAATGACAACTTCATCAACAACCCGAACCGGCGGTGTCCTACTCTTGACGGTTTTAGTATCTATCCACTGCGATACATCTGATGATATATCGCCGTTTTCATCGGTCTCGGGTGCACGGTTTGCAGTGGTTCGCACCGATTTTGTGTCTACCTCCATCGCGGTCTTAGATGATGAGGGAGAGATTCTGGATCCCGCGGTCTTAAGTTCTGGGGTGGTGTCACCCGGCCTAACTACGGCTCTTTCTGGAGATGTGGTGTTGGCGAGTGCCCAAAATGGTGATTCGGGGGTTCTCAATGTCATTGATCGCCAAGGGGTGGATGTGGTGACCTGGTATGACCTGACGGTGGGTGAGGTTCGGGGTCAGTTGCGGGTAGCTAATGGTGACTTTTCTACAAACCCCCACGATGTGGCGATCGTGGCTGACGAGCGGGCTTGGGTCAGTCGATACGCGGTCAACCTCGACGAACAAGACGCGGATGACCAAGCCAATGACATAGTGGAGATCAATCCCACCACCTTGAGACTCAGCGGGCGACGAGTAAGTTTGGATCCGTTCAACCGAGTAGTGGAAGATACCAATGGAGGATCACAAGGCGTGATGGTTTATGCCCGTCCTAGCCGTCTAGTGCTGGTGTCGGACACCCTGGTAGTAGGGCTTGATCTCCTGTCGTTTGGGTTTGATGCGGCCGCCCCTGGCGAAGTAGCGTTGATGGATCTCCGTACCCCCGAGCTGAGCCTAACCGGGTTTGGGTTACCGGAAACGTCGAGAAACTGCGGCAATGTTCAGGCGGTACCCGGAGCGGATGATCTGGTGATGGTTGCCTGCATCGGATTTGCCCAGCCGTTCAATGATGTTGCGCAAAGGCGTGCTTCATCAGGGGTCTACGTCCTTCGCATCACTGATGGAGCGGCCGAGCTTGTGAGTGCTTGGGAGCCGGGCACTGATGACGATTTGCCGTTAGCGGTGACAAACCTTGTACCATTGAGTTCCACTCGCTTCGTAGGTGTAGCTCCGGGCCTTCTTGCATTTGGAGGGGAGGATATGGGGGAGAAGGCGTTTGATGAGGCGTTGGTGGTTGATATATCTACGGAGCAATTGATCTCGCTGTTTGTGGCCGGTGGGGTCTACGTTATCGGTCAGGGGGCCTATGATCCGGCGAGCGGTTTGCTTCTGGTGCCGAACGGCTCTGACCGGTCTATACGACGCTATGAAATGACTGGGAGTGATGAACTAGAAGCGGATGATCCGGTGGTCTTTGATGATGGGCCGCTTCCTCCCACCAATCTGTACCTTGTGCCTTAGCAGCCTGTTGATCTAGCCCTGCAGGCATCTCTCGGCCGGTCTTTCCGTGAAACATCCTGACCACAAGAAGTCTCTCCTCGGTCGCGTACCGCCAGGTACGCTCGCCTCGTCGTCAGAACGTTTCACGAAAAGCCTGGCTCGATAGCTACACAC
>JAHQVK010000067.1 GCA_019634385.1 Myxococcales bacterium
ATCGGTTGCATACGCCCGGTATGCGCCCTCTTCATCCGGAGCGTTCCCCGGAAAAGATACTTCGCGGATCACCCATCCCACTTTTCCGATGGCCTGCTATCAGCCTGTTGATTTAGCCCAGTGTGTAGCTATCGAGCCAGGCTTTTCGTGAAACGTTCTGACGACGAGGCGAGCGTATCTGGCGGTACGCGACGGAGGAGAGACTTTTCGTGGTCAGGACGTTCACGGAAAGACCGGCCGATAGATGCCTGCAGGGCTCGATCAACAGGCTGCTGGGTTTTAGTAGTAGAAAACTGTTTTGGAGTTGCTTGGTTGTATAATATGTAAGGTTCTGGGGCGTTTGGGTGATATGTGGCTTTGTTGAGATGTGTCTATTATCTGTGTTTATACGCAAGCATAACAAGCATCGTTGTGAATCTTATTCAAAAGATAGATGTTTTGATGTTGTCTTTGATAAAAAAAGTGTCTTTCTTTGATGCAATCATATATGTGCTGATGAGGTGGATATAAAGAGAATGTGTGTTGTTGAAGCGAAGTAGTGATGAGCGATGTTGTTGTGTGATGGATTACAGCGAAGTGGCACCCGATTTCTCAAGGTGCCTTGAGCATCTTACGAGAATAGACGATTTTTGGGGAGCTCTGTTTCTACCAGAGATTATTTGGTCAGCCCCTGTCTTTTCCCAAAGACTTCAACTGAGCGTACAGTGAGTATTTGTGGAGTGATGGTGCATAAACTGACTTTAATTTTGATTGATATCAATAGCATAGAGAAGTGATAGCGAAGGTGCTTCAGCATGTTGAGGGCAGATGGAACGCCTAGCTTATAACTAAATCGGTGACGAGTGTAGAGCAATTGAGATATGGTTTTGTAGCTAATGAAGTGTTGCGGGCTCATGAACAGGACGTTCAAGTATTATTTAATAATGGGAATGCTGTCTGGATGCATGTGCGTATTTTCCGGCTGTGGTTCGCAAGTAGATTATTATGATGCTAATAGTGTGGAAGAAGCAGATGAAGTAGGTAGAGCAGCACAACTATATGGACAATTTCTGCTTACATGGAACTCAAGACCAGCAGCTGTTGACCCGGAAGTAAACGATCTACTTGGGGATGTAAGTCTCGAGAAGGTTGTAAGCAGTCGAACTACGCCACCATATAGCGATCGAGTATGTTCGTCGTGTCACTATCGAGATAGTATGTCTAGCTATAGCCCATCGGTGGATCAGTACGGAGAGGGTTCTATTGGGCCTGATACGTTGATTGGCGGGGTGATGTGGCGGGGCCCTTCGGGTTGGGCGCGCCGACTGGTGAGCCGTAGTGATTTTGACGAAGAGATGTGGTTGTATCATCTGCTTCCTGTGTTTGCGCAGTGGTTGAAAGACGGAACTCTCAGTGAGCCTCCGGTGGTGTGGGATGAGCCCATTTCGATACAGATTTCTGAGCAGTTGTCTGGTGTGCGTCTTGTAGATGTCGTGAGCAGTCGTATCAGTGGGCGGGCTGATGGCCTGCTATGCTCAAGCTGTCATTATGAGGACGGACCGTTTGCGTATCGCCCAGCGGGGGTGACTCGAGGAGGTAGCAGTCCGTTGTATCAACCATATACGATCATTGATGGACGCACCTGGGCTGGGAATGATGGGTGGGCTGACCGATTCATGAAGACAACCTTCCCCAAGCCTGACGAAGTCATTGGTGTTTTGTGGCAGTGGCGCCAGACTATTCAAGGGGGGCGAATGATTCCAAAGGGGGCGAATGATTCCTGACTAAGGTCAGGATGGGTGAACCGCAAGTGTCACGAATGGTGTGGGGTTTGGTGGGGCTACGGTGTGTTAGGTTGTTTAGTGTGGACGGAAAAGGCTTTAGCAACCTCCGTGTAGACGGAACGTTTCCACGGAATGATCAGGGAGGGAATGACCGAGAGATGCTCCCATCGCCAGTCACTGAACTCGGGGCGATTGTCTGCGGACAAATTGACGTCTTCGTCCCGTCCATGAAACCGAAAAGCGAACCATCGTTGCTTTTGACCGAGCCAATGCCCTTGTTTGTTGGACCTTACCTCAGGCGGAAAATCGTAGGTAAGCCAGCGGTCGATATTCCCTAGAAGGCTGACCAGGTCCCTTGAAACCCCCGTTTCTTCACCGAGCTCACGTAGGGCGGCCTCTTTGGGTATTTCTCCAGGGTGCATACCTCCTTGGGGCATTTGCCAGGGGGCTTCAGGACGATCGCTAATGCGTTTGGCGACAAAGACCAAGCCGTCACTGTTGAAGAGGGCGATACCAACATTAGGTCGATACTGAGAGAGTTTGCGCACATCCATGGGTCTTTAAGTTTTTCATACGAAGAACTGGTGATCTACCAGGTCAGCAGCTTTTGCGCTATTTTATTGAGTCTGCGACAAATAGTGCAGATCGTGGAGGGGGGTTCTCAGGATAGATGATTGGATGGATGTGGAGTGTGGCACTGTCAGCCGTGAGATGTTGTGTTCTCACGGGTTCAGCTAGGGCTAATGTAGGCTAGTGATTCTGCTTGTCTTACAAAGGAGTCAGTAAGGGCTAGTGGAGTTGAGTTCTAATCCAAATACCAGAAGTCTTCAACTTCTCTCACTTATTGACATGATACAGTCACTTGGTAGTGCAAAATGCACTTGAGTTGAGCATGTAGCTCAATTCACATGCACGCGCAGAGGGGCAGGCAATGCCCCTCTGCGCGACCCCTTGCTGATTCTTATAGAATCAATTCAAGCGGTCTTTGCTGTGCAGTTGATAGGCGCAAAGTGTGGCGAAGGGCTTCGGTAGGGTTGATCGGTCGAAACTCAAGAGAAATCGAAATAGATCTCAGCTAGACTAAAACCGTAGTGAGGTGGCTTCTAGGATGTCTGGTAGCTCCCTAATAGATTTAACAATCGCTGCTGAGATGGGGTTGTCGACTTGAATGAGGCAGAGAGCTTGCTCACCAGGCGCCTTTCGTCCCAAGTGCATAGTGGCGATATTGAGTCCCGCCTTTTCTAAAGCGGAGCCCAAGCTACCGATGAACCCAATTCTGTCCCTGTTTTTCACAAATAACATATTTGGCGCGAGTTCGGCTTCCACGGCAATCTCATTAATCTCGACAATACGAGGCATTCGATGGCTCATCAATGTGCCACTAGCACAAAATCGGCTTTCTCGTGATACAACGGTTAGCCGAACGAGGTTATGAAACTCTGGGCTTTGTTCTGAGCGAATTTCACTAAGCTTTATGTCTCTTTCCTTGGCGATGGCTGGCGCACTAACCATGTTCACTGACTCGAGCTGAGGTGTTAGCAATCCGGTGAGAGCGGCTGCGGTGATGGGTTTGAGATTAAGTTCAGCTACGTCGCCTTGATATTCTACAATAACCTCTCGAATCTCACTTTGAATCACCTGACCAGCAAAACTTCCTAGCAGCTCAACCAGAGCTATATAAGGGCGCAGCTTAGGAGCTTCATCAGCAGATAGGGAAGGCACATTCAAGGCGTTTGTAACCGCACCGGTGAGCAAGAAATCAGACATCTGCTCAGCGACTTGGATAGCCACTTTCTCTTGAGCTTCTATCGTAGACGCGCCTAGATGAGGTGTACAAATACATTTTGGAGAGTCAAAAAGTATATTTTCTTTTGCTGGCTCACTAGCAAACACGTCGACTGCGGCCCCTGCTACCTTGCCTGAATCTAGCGCTGTCCGCAATGCTTGTTCATCAACTAGGCCGCCCCTAGCGCAGTTGATAATTCGAACACCATCTTTCATCATGTCGATGGCTTTAGCATTGATGATGTTGCGGGTCTGCTCTATCAATGGAGTGTGTAAGGTGATGAAGTTTGACCGAGCAAACAGCTCTTTGAGTTCAACCTTTTCGATGCCGAGACTCTTGGCTCGTTCCAAAGACAGAAAAGGGTCAAAACCGATGACCTTCATCTTTAAGCCTAGAGCGCGTTCGCATACCGCAGAGCCGATATTGCCAACACCGATGACACCGAGTATCTTGCCCATGAGTTCTACACCCATGAACTTGGACTTTTCCCACTTTCCAGCATGGGTGGATTGGTTGGCCTGGGGAATGTCGCGCGCACAGGCCATCATCATTGACAAGGCATGCTCAGCGGTTGTGATTGAGTTGCCAAACGGCGTGTTCATCACAACAATGCCCCGTTGGGTAGCTGCTTGCTTGTCGATGTTGTCCGTGCCGATACCCGCTCGGCCTACGACTTTGAGGTTTGAGGCTACTTGAATAAGCTTTTTCGTGAGCTTTGTGGCCGAACGAACAGCTAAACCATCATATTGTCCAATGATTTCGGCAAGCGCCTCCGGCGTTTGTCCGGTAATAACATCAACGTCTAGGCCTCTTTGCCTAAAGACGTCGGCTGCTTGCGGGCTCATTTTGTCGGAAATCAGAACTTTAGGCATATATCCTCCTGACCTGATCTAGTCCCCAATCTAACCAGGGCAGTAATTTTTCTAGATCGGCGGCTTCAACCGTCGCGCCGCACCAGATTCGTATACCAGCTGGAGCATCTCGATAAGAGCCGATATCAAAAGCTGCGCCAGCTTCTTCTAGCATAGAAGTAAATTTCTTGGCTGCCTTCGCTTGCTCTTCAGCGGAAAGTTTGGTGAACCAGCTGGCTGAGATTTTGAGGCAAACGGAAGTGTTTGATCGAGTTTCAGGCTTTTCGGCGAGAAACTCAATATTGTCATTGTTACTAACCCATCTTTCTAGAACGGCTAGATTACATTTGGATCTGTTGATCAATGCATCTAGTCCACCGATCGTTTCAGCCCACCTGAGACCGTCCAAAGCATCTTCTACGCACAACATTGAAGGCGTGTTGATCGTAGCGCCGGTAAAGATAGATGAGTTCAACTTTCCACCCTTGGTCATACGAAAGATTTTAGGTATAGGCCAATTAGGCTTGTAGGATTCCAAACGCTGAACAGCTCGAGGGCTTAGTATTAAGACCCCATGAGCTGCTTCACCCCCCATGACCTTCTGCCATGAATACGTGATCACATCGAGCTTATGGTAGGGTAAATCCATTGCATAAATAGCTGAAGTAGCATCACAAATTGTAAGGCCTTGACGCTCGTCGGCAATCCAATCTCCGTTTGGTACACATACACCCGAGGTTGTTCCGTTCCATGTAAAGACAACGTCCCGGGAGAAGTCAGCGAGACCCAGATCAGGAAGCTGTCCATACGGCGCCTCGAATATGCGAAGGTCATCCAGGTTGAGCTGCTTTTGGATGTCAGTGACCCAGCCTAGACTAAAGCTTTCCCAAGCTAGGACGTCAACGCCTCTTGCGCCAAGCAGTGACCACAATGCCATTTCAACTGCGCCAGTGTCGGACGCAGGCACAATGCCGAGTAGATAGTTATCCGGGATGTTTAAAGTGGTTCGACTTCGGTCTATCACTTCCTGGAGCTTGGCCTTGCCGAGTTTTGATCTATGGGAGCGCCCCAAAGCTGCGTCCTTGAGGGCATCAAGCACAAAACCAGGCCGCTTCGAACACGGACCAGAAGAAAAATTGGGATTGGTGGGTTTCTGTTTCGGTAAATGGACTGTCACTGCGTGCTCCTTAAAACAGGAGCCGGATGAACAGGGGGAGGTGCAGTATAGATCTATGCATACGCACTCTTCTTTGCTCACCAGCTCAAGAAGAGCTGCGGCTCGTTGGGGAGCCGTGGCCCAGGGCAGGCCTATCGCCAGATGATTTAAAAAGCAATTTGTCTGCCTAGTAAATTTGAACTCTTCAGGATAGCTAATGGTGATGTGTGTCTCTATAATAGAGGTTATGTAGTCATATTTGTGTTTCGTGGCTGTTTGTAATTCTATGGTTGTGATTTTTTGAACAAATTCGAATAAAGTCACCAACACAAGTCTTGACCAAAATTTATGCAATCCTCCAGAAGAGTTGCAGGCTATGTAGCCTGTGTTTCGGTGTCACCTATCGGGTAATGCCGGTCCGAGGTCTTGGGATGGCGCTATCATCTCAACTCACGTCCGCTTTGGCCTGCTAGTTGGCTGTCAGTCCTTGGTGGGAGGGGGACGTGAGAAAATGACCAATCGGACGCGAATTGAAGAGGGAGCAGGGATCTGGGACAAGACACTAGCTAGGGTGTGTCTTCAAACTCCGGGCCGCGTTCTGACTTGTTTCCCACATCTGTGAAGGGTCGGTGGCTTCGTCCTCCTTTCGGGCTCCTCGGTCCGGTACATCCAGTACCCTCCCTCCTGGGCCGAACCTTCACACCCGCGGGATACAGCAGAATGAACTTGGGTTGAACCCAAGTTCTAGCTTCTCAGCGGGCATTGCCCCGCTGAGCGACCATTTGTTGATTCTTCCAGAATTAAATCAAGTGGTCTTTGCTGTACGGCGCCATCTCCCCAACCAGAGGTTAAAGACATGGCCTAGCTGTCACAGGTCCTATGTAATTGCGTCATTGCTAATGTGGGCTCAACCTCGAGCGTCTTCTGTCTGATTGAGTGCCCAGTTAATCACTGCAGTTGCTCGAGTTGAAATCGGCACAGTCAAGGAGGTCATCGCCACAGTCGCGAGCACACAATTGTGTTCGGATACATTCCTGGTTTGTTGTGGTCTGGGTATAGCAATCATCTAGACATTGGCGATAACGCAGTCGGCACCCGTCGTATTCATCATCGCATGCAATGAACGCAAAAAGTAAGCCAAGCCCGACGAGCAATGACCTTGCGAAGTCGAAGGTTTTCACGGGCTAAACATGGATGATTCATTGTACTTTGTCGATACAGCGGCAAGAACTTGGGTTGAACCCAAGTTCCTGCTTCTCCGCGGGGCAATGCCCCGCTGAGCGACCCCTTGTTGATTCTTCCAGAATCAATTCAAGTGGTCTTTGCTGTAGTCAGACAGTCGTGAGGTTCCGCGAGGTTGTCGGCTTCTCAAGTTCTAGAAAAGGTGTCCGACCA
This sequence comes from Myxococcales bacterium, assembly GCA_019634385.1. Lineage (GTDB taxonomy): Bacteria > Myxococcota > Kuafuiibacteriia > Kuafuiibacteriales > Kuafuiibacteriaceae > JAHQVK01. Next base: position 6,952 of record JAHQVK010000067.1, read on the forward strand.
CTGTTTGGGCGCAGTACGTGCGTAGCTCCATCTTGAAGCCATCTCGAAGAAGTGTCTTCAATTCAGGACAACTATCATGCATCGAATTGACCAAACCGTATTAACTTTGATGATTATTTTTGCTCTACCCAACAGTGGTTGGGCGGCCCGTCCGCCGGATGTTGCGGTACAAATACTAGGCCCAGGAGCGGTTCGGGTGGATACTCCTGGGCACTATGAGGTTGTGGTCGAGAATGTCTCTTCGCGAGCAGCAAGAGGATTACGGCTGCAGTTAGGTTTCTCTGTTACCGCAACCTCACCCGAACAGTATATTTTAGGTGCGGTGTCCAACCAAGACTACCGGTGTTTTGATGACGGACATGTTTTTGAGTGTGTGTTGGGTCGCTTGGGGCGAGGGCAAACCACGCGGGTAAGCTTCGATTTTTCGGCGCCGTATAGTGCGGTCATGAGTAGGATTCGTGCGGTGGCTTCGGTGAGCGGTGATAGTAACCTAAGTAACAATGAGGCGAGTGTTCCTGTAGATTTGGTGTACTATTCCCAGGTGGTTGTTGCTCCCGTTGACGGAACGGTCACTCTATGCACCGGAAAGGGCCTGATCTCTTTTTATGACTGTGTCGTTTCACCGTCATCAACATCTTCTTACCCTTTGACCTTGGAAGCTGGGGGAACGATAGCGTTTCCTGGGAATTCGGTAGCTACTGGAAGATGGAATCAGGTAAGCCCAGAAGACCTTCATCTTGAGTACGAAGCTCGTGGCCACACCGTGATGAGATTTGACGGCAAAGGTATTGGCAACCAGTGCTTTGATGGTATCGCGGCCTTTTCTGGTTCGGCCAATGCAGCCTACCGTGTGTGTTTGTAAAACCCATACTATGCTATGCTCAAGATACTCTGCCTTGCCTGGAGCCTGATCCGACGTCACAGCAAAGACCGCTTTAATTGATTCAGTAAGAATCAACAAGTGGTCGCTCAGCGTTTCATAGTCCGGCGTAGAATTGTCTGCTGTATTGGGCCGGTTCAGTCTTCCTCATCCGTTGACACGGGCAGTTGGAGAGTCACTGACAGACCACCTCCGGCGCAATTTTCCGCCCGAAGGGTGCCCCCATGGAGTTCAACTATCTGACGGGCGATCATAAGGCCTAGTCCGTATCCAGGTACTGTTTCCTTTTGTTTATGTGAGGCTCGATAGAATGGCTCAAATAGATGAGGAAGCTCATAGGGAGCAACTCCGGGCCCCTCATCTGTGACTTGTAGCGTGGCTGGAGTTATGCTAATTTTGATCAGGGTGTCTTTGGGGGCATACTTTGAAGCATTGTCGAGGAGGTTTCTCAAGACCCTAACTAACCTAGCATGGTCTCCGAGAATAGGCGGGGACTCACCAGATAGCTCAATATTGTGGTCTGGCAATGGTTGTTGACTGAGCGCCTCTTCCGCGACGTGTTGCAGGTCAACCGGACCGATGTGGAGGGGATACTCTCCGATAGACAAACGAGAGGATTCTATAACTTCCCGGACCAGTTGATCGATATCATTGATATCTCGCTCCATGGCTCCGAGCCGTTCAGCCGGGTGGTTCTTTAGCATCTCCAATTCGAGCCGGAGTCGGGTTAGTGGGGTACGGATCTCGTGAGAGATACCAGCTATGAGAGAACGTTCAGCCCGGAGTAGAGCTGCAATACGGTCAGCCATCCGGTTGAATGCTTTGCCCACTTCCTTTAGTTCCGAGGTTCCTGATTCTGGCAACCGGTGAAAGAGGTCTCCTTGCGCCATACGGTTCATGGCGGTTATCGAAGCTCGGATGGGTCGAGAGACCAGAGTTGCAATCCCCGCGGAGAGTGCAAAAATGGTAACAGCAACGGTGAAAAGCACCATCAACAACCCTCTCATGGGTGCTTCCGGATCGACGGGGTGATGGACATGGAGCCAGATTGGTCGCGGACGGTGGGTGGATGAACGTTGGGACGAATGAAGGTGGGGAGGTATGGTTTTTGGGCGGACCGTGACTGCTATTCCTCCGCCAGGACCAAAGCACGCCACAAGCTTGCGGTCGTCCGAATACTCTCGGTGACATCTCCGTCGCCAGCCTCGTTTGTGTCGCCAGCGCAGTCGGTATGAGATGCTTAGTTCCAGGCCATGACGAACTTGTAGTTCTTCGATGGTGGCTCCCTGTTCATACTCCTCAGCTAGCCGTGTCACTCGTAGCATCTGCGATTGGCGAATATCGCGTGCGAAAGGTTTGAGCACCAGCCAGTGTGACAAACTCCATGTAAGCAGTAGGCTCACCCCTACAGCGCCCCCAAGTAGCAAAGCGAGGCGCTCCCGCATGCGCCATGGGAATAGAAGAGATAGGTACTTCATTCTGGTTCTTTGGGGATGGAATAGCCTACGCCGCGTATGGTTTTCACGTATAACGGATGTCGAGGGTGATCCCCGAGTTTTCGACGAATGTGGCTAATATGAACGTCAACGGCTCGATCAAAGGATGCATAGTCGGTCCCGCGTGCAAGTTCCATGAGCCGTTCCCTGGATACAACTCTTCCTGCCTGACTCATGAGAGTACGGAGGATTTCGAATTCGGTTGTAGTCATTTCGATCTCCTGACCCCGTAGTTGCACCGTTCGTCGGTCGGGGTCGAGTTCGAGCTGTCCGGTGTTCATGATGGACGTAGTCTCGGTAGTAGAGGAGGGGGTAGTGCTTCGACGAAGGACCGCTTGGATGCGGGCCAGAAGCTCCCGAGGATTGAACGGCTTGGCGAGATAGTCGTCAGCACCCAGTTCTAGGCCTACGATACGATCAGTGTCGTCACCTCTAGCAGTGAGCATGATGATTGGGGTGGCATGGGTACGCCGGATGTCTCGGCAAACCTCGAGCCCATCCATTCCAGGCATCATGACATCCAAAATGATGAGATCAATGACGGGCTGCTGTCGAAGTTGCCCCAAACCGCTTTGGCCGTCAGCAGCGCTCAAGACCGCAAAGCCTCGGCTGCCGAGATATTCGGCCAGTAGTGCCCTGAGCCGATCATCGTCGTCGATTACCAGGAGTGTACGCATTCGCTATTTGCCTTATTCGGAGCATTTTGTGGGTCACTTGTCGACCCGTTGAAGCGGCAACTGCTAGCTGGACCGGAGACCGAACTGGGGTTTCCTATACAGCAAGACCGCTTGAATTGATTCTGTAAGAATCAACAAGTGGTCACGCAGCGGGGCATAGCCCGGCGTAGAAGCCGGAACTTGGGCTCAACCTAAGTGATTTCTGCCGTAGGAAGCGCTGGTTGGGACCCTATCTAGCAGCCGGTTGATTTAGCCCTGTGTGTAGCTATCGAGCCCGGCTTTTCGTGGTCAGGGCGTTTCACGGAAAGACCGGCCCATAGATGCGTGCAGGGCTAGATCAACCGGCTGCTAGCAGGCCATCGGAAAAGTGGGATGGGTGATCCGCGAAGTATCTTTTCCGGGGAACGGTCTGGATGAAGAGGGCGCATACCGGGCGTATGTAACCGATGAAAGGCGAAGCCGGTCCGGACGTTCCACGGAAAAAGGACCCGCGAAGCGCCTAACTCACTTTTCCGATGGCCTGCTAGGGGCTTGAAATAGACGACGACGCTTGTCGTGGTAACTTCCCGGACGGAAATGCCGATGAACCCAGCGGTCAGTGGGGTCGAGAGTGGCTATCTTGGTCTCGCGTTGAACATGAGAAGAACGCGCGCGTCGGAGGGCTATGGTTCGGAAATAGAAATGATTAAAGAGGCGTTGAAACTCAGTGACATAGACTCCCATCACCGATGTTGCGGATGCTCCACTGAGCAGAAGCATATTCTCATCGTTTCGTTCTACAGAGTTATTGGAGAAATTTGCCGAGCCACTAAAAATGTAGGGATGGTCACTGAGAATATCTACAAGCATATATTTAGTGTGAATATAGAAGATATGGCCCTTGGTGCGATAATGCTCTTCTTGATGAAACCACTCATCAAGCTTATATCCTGGTAGACGGTGATGCAGCGCCAACCGATTTAAACTAGTTCCTAAGGCGATGACCGTATCTTTGTCTGACTCCAGTAGTGCTTGTTCGTTGAGGTTTCGATCTTTTCGTTCCATGAGGACAAAGCGTAGGATGTCTCGATCTTCGGCAAAAACATGGGCTAACTCAGCAGAGACACCGAATGCCGCAGTAAACATCACACTCCGTTTAGCTTTGTGAAGACGTTCCGCATACCAGTTTACCATCCCCGAACGTCGAGGAGAAAATATGGTTTCTATGCCTTCATTCCATGTTGTGTCAGGCGTTGGAGATGAAGCCATGATTTTGCGCTTCATCTCCCGAGTGGGGAGATCTTTAGCAAGCAAAGCCCAGTAATTATTGTATTTTATTGCAATGTCTGTGCGGCGAACTATATGGGCAAGATTACTCTGTCCTAAAAAGCCAGATGCTGTAAAATTGGTTGATCCCGTCCATACTTGGACGGGATGTTCTTTTTCTGTGAGAATGATAAATTTGTTGTGAGTAATGCTTCCGTAGAGAGTTCGTGGGTAGAGATGTATTCGCAGATGATCTCGTAAACCAGCCTTAGAAATAGCCTCTTCGTTTTGAAGACTGGTGGATGATGGACGAATCGTACCGTTTCTCAGCTGATCACCACCGTCATAGGATATATGTATGGTGGCACCATGATCAGCTACGGCCCTTAGAGCGTTTAGAATGGGGTGATAGTGGAGTTCATAGGCCGCAACTTTCAACGAGAACCTAGCACCTCGTGCTTGAGCAATAAAGGCTAAGGCACTTTCGAGGAGTCCTCGCGAGAGCCATTGTACTTTGGCGTTGGTGGGGTCATTTTTCTCCTCGTCGGTCGGACCCACATTTCCGAATCGATCCGCGAAGGCCTGGCTAGGAATAGCACCTCGATTGAAAATGACACTTTGCTCGCTCTCGCTTTCGGAGGCGGTTTGTACGGATAAGGTTAGTTCTGGGCCGTGCAGAAGTTGACCTGGTTGCCCATAAACCGCCCGCACAATGTAGAAATATGTGCGGGCGGGATAGACTGAGTAGTCTCCCCACAGAAAACTCTGAATGGGGTGCTGGAAGGTTGAACGGCGCTCCCCAGGCTCTGGATCATCGTCCTCCGAGGGAAAGAACTTAAAGCCTCGCAGCCACACCACTGAACCCCGGGTGTTGTGTTTACCGATCGCAAAGCCGAGCAGCCCAATGCGGGCTTTGGGTTCAGCGTCCATAGCGAGTAACACCGCACGTGTGCCCACAATGGCTCTGACCGTGATGCCGCGTTGGTGTGCGGTGTTATTGGATCGCCACAATCTCAGAAGCCCCGTGCTATGCCATCTCGTCGGGGGTCCGAAGCACCGAGCAAGCGACCCTTCTGTACTTGGATGGCAGTGATCCCGCTTCGTAACTCAGTGGTACATGCGCAGCGGTGTCCGAGAGTCTTAAGATCATCCAAAAGCTCTTCGTTAGAGGTCCCTTTTTCGATCTCAGAGCAAGGGCTGACTCCTCCGGTACAGAGGCTCGCGATAGATTGCCCACTCCAGTGGGGCTGGGACATGGCCGACTGAGGATCGAGAGCATCAACAACCACGCCTAGTATGGTCTGTACCACATAGTCGGGTATGGCGCCTCCTCCAGCTGCTCCCACCACGAGTTCGAGCTCGCCATGCTCATTGAAGACCATGGTCGGCGCCATGGATGTTCTCGGGCGTTTGGAGGGTTCCATCTGGTTTACGGTTCGGCCGGGGGAGATAGCGTTCAACCGGGTAAAGTTGGTTTGAACATTGTTGAGTATCATCCCTGTTGCCTCCATTTGGGCACCAAACGGGGTGTTGACCGTGGTGGTCATGGATATTGCGTTTCCGTAAGAATCAACGATGCTAATGTGGCTTGTGTAGTCGTTTTCCGTGGTTGAAGCCTCTGCGGTTGAAGCCTCCGCGGTTGAAGCGTCCGCGGTTGTGTCTGCCTGGGAGAGGAGCTGCACCGAGCTAGCGGGAGAAAATTGCGCAAATCGAGTGTCTAGGTAGTCCGGGCGAAGCAAACTAAGCGGTTTCGCTTTGCTGTAGCTCGGGTCGCCCACGTGTGTACGGCGATCGAATTGGGCTAGTCGACTGGCCTCAATACCTAGATGGACCCGCTCAAGAGAACCGGCTCGGGTGTTGGATACATTGCCTCTCTCCATGATACCGAGCTGGTAGACAACTGCGAAGCCACCAAAAGATGGAGGTGGAGAAGTGCAGATTGTTTTTCCTAACACCTGCTCGCATAGTACTGGCCGTTCTACTGGCTGATATGCTGCGAAGTCTTTTGGGGTGAGTAGACTGGGAATAATCGCTGGCTTACCATCGCGCCTGGTGAGTTTATAGTTATCCCGAGTAGCTCGTTCTATAATGGCTTGCACAATCCATCCGTCAGGATCATAAAAGCCGGAGGCTCCCTCATCACGTATCCATCGAAGGACTTTGGCCAATGGCTGATTGGTGACTGGGGCACCCACCGGACGGGGCCGGTTGCCGGTGCAGTATCTTGCATTTAAGTCGGGATAAGCACAGCGGGGCAGGTCCGAAGCAGGAGCGGACATAATATCATGAAGGTAGGAAGAAACATGGAAACCCTGTTGGGCTAGCTCAATACCGACGTCAAAAAGTTGGTGCCAAGCTTTGCGGCCGTAGCGTCGGTGTATCATATCAAGCACTGCTACCGTTCCAGGCACGCCGACCGCACGACCGGTGGCGTTGACGAAACTGCCGAAAGAGCTTCTCTTACCCAGCTTTTGTTGCTCGCTGGCGTGGGGGGTGCGGAGGCAATTCGTAACTCGCTGAGGGGCGGCAGCGAGTCCATCAAACGAGCGGGTTTCACCGGTAGAGCGGTCGTAGTACAGCAGGAGGCTGCCCCCAGCCATGCCAGAGGATTGGGGCTCCACAACTGATAGTACCGCTTGGACGGCGACCACTGCATCTGCGGCTGTGCCTCCTTCGAGTAGGACACGGCATCCAGCGGTAGAGGCTGAAGGGTGGGACGCGGCCACCATGACCTGCTTACCCTGAGCCGAACGGTCAGCGGTGTACTTTGCTGTACATGCAAAATTTCTCTGCTGGTTTGTCAAGCTGGGTAGCTGAGCATGGCTCAAAGCAGGAGGTAAGCAGGTAGCCACCGAACCTAGCAAGAAGATAAGCGCACTTGATGCATGACGGAAGTGGACAACCATAGGAAGCTATTCTACACCCAAAAGACGATGCTACTAGTATAAGGGAAGATGCCCCGTTACTTCATCGACATCTTCGACCCAAGCGGGACCTACAGCGACCACTGTGCGGGTAGGCACGCCATTAAACTCGGTACGACCACTGTCAACAATCATCGCACTCGGGAGCCCAGTCGAACGAGCTTTGGTGTAGATATCTATCAGTTCTTGCTCTGAGTTGACGTACACGCATACTTTTGCAGATCCTGACTCAAGCCATCGAGCCCATGGACTATAGCCATTGTACTCAAATCGCACGATACGTTGACCAGAGGAGTCGATAGTCCGCGAGCAAAGATCAAGCATCACTTTCATAGCAGCGTGTGCACATTGGGCGCCGATTTTACCTTTGCGCATTTTGAGGTCTTTGCGAACAACCAGTACCTGTTTTGTAGGGCGTGGGGTGGGTTCGATTATCATCGTGAAGAGGGTCCAAAAGTATGTTGAAAAAGGTTGTGAATAGCTTGTCGGCCCTCTTCAGAGAGGAACCGCGTGCCAGTGCCCGTGAATCGGATGGTTGTAATCTTTGGGTGAACTTCAGGGGCCCAGTGTTCATCTTTCCAAGTAAACCATGCTTGTCGCTCTTGATCGAATACATGTACTTCTTTATGAAATCGTCGTCCGAGCTCCGCTGCCCAGCCGGTGCCCCCATTAACCGTATTGTCGGGGAGGATAAGTCCGATCACAAATACCTCCCCGGCGGTTGCTACCTGATGCCAGATAGTTTGTAATGTCTTTTGAAAAGTTTTAGTTGTGGGAAACGAGCGTTTCAGCTGCGTCTCAACGTATGTTGGACTGACTTCGCCCTGAAGAAGTTCCGCTTCACTGAGTTCAACAATGCCCCGGGTTCGGGTGGGCTGTCGCCCTGGGTAGGAAAAATTGTGTTCAGTGAGACCCCAGAGTTCGGCGCACACGCCGAACTCTGTTTCTGCTCCTGGTGCGCCGCCAGACAACAAAGTGTAAGCTGAAGTGGGGAGGTCAGGTGGTGCGTGAAGATCAAGGGGGCTTACGGTGTCTGGATCAATATTGAGGTTGGTGGTCACGGTTTCTTGCTGGTGGCGACTTTGGTCTTTGATGACTCGAACTCGAACATGGGCTCCGGCATAAGGTTCTAAAAAAACAACAATGTCGGTCAGATGTTTAAACGGTTTACACGGCTGAGGTATTTGGCGGAGTTCGATCTCGGGGACAACACGGTGGACCCGAGCGCTCATCCATATCTCAGACTGGGTTCGCTTAGCAGTGGCTCGCAGCTGGTTGAGCTCAGCTGCTCGGGTGGGGATGTCACCATCCCAGTCCCAGTCATCGATGAGGATCACCGCGGGTTCAAAGCCTATTTGGTTTTTGTGTTGAGCGAGAACTGCCTCTAAGTGTTCGGCTTGAAGATGAGTGTTAAGCGGGAAAGTCTGAATAATGTGATTGGTTCTTAGCTGGGCGTGGAGGTTGTCGTGCGCGGACGAATGCAACCGATCGCTAATGACGGCGTTATACCAGGCCGTTACGTGCCCTTTGCTGTGTCCAATAGAAATATGCAGAACGGGACGTGATTGAGCGAGATTGTTCAGCCCCACCTGAACGAGAAAGGCCGTTTTACCTACCCCAGCTCGCGACATGACCACGCCAATACCACCAGGCCCGAGACCACGGGTAACGGAGCGATCGAGCACGCGCAGGGGACTTCGTTCATCCACATCGCTAGGATACATGAAGGCTTGCGATGTCGCTTTGTATTTCCTTAGGACTATCGCGCTCTTTGCCGGTCACTGGTTCAGTGAACCGGTTCAGCAAAATTGAACTGCGCGAATGCGGCCTCTTTCAAAGCTTCTGCGCGCTAGGTTGATGCTTGTAGGCGGGGCTCATTCACTTCTTTGCCGCTTCTTTTTCGCGGGTCTCGGCTATGAGCTCTTCTTCGATGTTCGACGGGGTTAGCATATATCGAGCGAACTCCATGGAGAATTCTGCCTTACCCTGAGTGGCAGAGCGGAGTACTGTCGCGTAGCCAAACATCTCTTTTAGAGGGACTTCCGCTTCGGTGCGAGTCATGCCGTCCTCTTCCTGAGAGCCGTTGATGATACCTCGACGTTGCATGATGGTCTGAAGTACGTTGCCAGCGTGCTCGGAGGGCCCCTCAACCACAACCTTCATGACCGGCTCTAGCACCCGTGGTTTGCATCTCTCATAGGTGCTTCGCCATGCGCCTCGAGCTGCCTCCTGGAACGCCGTATCGGAGGAGTCCACTGCGTGGTAGCCCCCATCACTGAGGCATGTTCGCACGCCCACTACTGGGAATCCAATGAGTCGGCCCTTCTCCAGCATGGAGCGGAAGCCTTTTTCAACGGAGGGAATGAATTGCCGAGGTACAACTCCACCAACGACCTGATCGATAAACTCAAACTCTTCGCTGCTATCCTCAGGAAGAGGCTCGATGTATCCAGCGACCTTACCGAACTGCCCAGAACCTCCGGTTTGTTTTTTGTGGGTGTAGTTATAGTCCGACCGTTGGGTGATGGTCTCGCGATAAGCCACCTGAGGATCGGCGGTCTCCACAGTGCAGTTGTACTCGCGCCTCATACGCTCGATGTAGACTTCGAGTTGAAGCTCGCCCATCCCGCTTATCACCGTTTCACCGGATTCCTTGTCGACCCCTGCGCGGAACGTTGGATCCTCCTTTGTGAATCGGTTGAGGGCCTTGCTTAAGTTTTGCTCAGACTTGGCATCTTTGGGCTTGATCGAGAGTGATATCACGGGATCGGGCACGAAGATGGACGTCATAGCCACCTTCAGGGCGCCATCAGTAAAGGTATCACCCGAAGAGCAGTCTAAACCGAAGATCGCAACAATATCCCCGGCGGCTGTTGCTTTGATGTCCTCCATGTCATCGGCATGCATGCGTACCAACCTCGCAACTTTCGTTTTCTTGTTGGTGCGGGTGTTCACGATGAAGTCATCACGGGCTAGCTGTCCTTGGTAAATGCGCATGTAGGTCAACTGACCGTAGCGACCATCTTCCAATTTGAATGCGAGGGCGGCTAGGGGTTCATCGGGTGAAGATGATAGCGTGATTCGCTTCTCTTCTTCACCGGATGTGAGGTCGATAGCTTCGTTCTTCACCTCGGTCGGGTTGGGAAGGTAGTTAGTTACGGCATCCAAAAGGAGTTGAACCCCTTTGTTCTTGTACGCGGAGCCCAGGAAGACCGGAGTGAGTTGTAGCGAAATGGTGCCGTCACGAATCGCGTTGTGGATGAGCTCAGGGGTTACATTCTCCTCGAGCATGGCTTCCATGAGTTCTTCCGAGAACATAGACACCGCGTCTAACATCTCGTCCCGGGCACTTTGAGCTTCGTCCATGAGCTCGGCTGGGATATCTTTCTCCACCACCTCTTCGCCGTTAGGGCCCTCGAAGTAGTAGGCTCTCATCTTCACCAAGTCGACAGTCCCTTCGTGCTTGTCTTCAAGACCGATGGGGATCTGCATCAAAACCGCGTTGTGGCCGAGTTTCTCACGTAACTGATTGCGAACTTTCACCGGGTTAGCGCCGGTGCGGTCGCATTTGTTTACGAAGGCCAGTCGAGGCACGTTATAGCGCTTCATCTGACGGTCTACGGTGTATGATTGGGACTGAACGCCGGCTACCGAGCAGAGGACTAGGATGGCCCCATCCAGCACTCGGAGCGCACGTTCCACTTCGATGGTGAAGTCCACGTGGCCGGGGGTGTCGATAATGTTGACGTGGTGTTTTTTCCACTCACAGTGAGTAGCGGCGCTGGCGATGGTTATCCCCCGCTCTTTCTCGAGCTCCATCGAGTCCATTTTGGCGCCCACGCCGTCCTTGCCCTTCACGTCATGGATCGCATGTACGCGATTCGTGTAGAACAAGATACGTTCCGTCAGGGTAGTTTTTCCGCTGTCGATGTGCGCCGAAATTCCGATATTCCGGACCGTGCTGATGTCGGTAATCACGTCTTGACCTCAGTGCAATGGCATCAGGGGCTTTCACCCCGCCTCGGCCTCATTCTTCCAACCGTCGGGCTGTGTAAAGGAGAAATGCGTTAATCGTACTCAAACACCTAAGTGGGGCCTAGTTACTCCGGTTGTTTGGGGGGGATGTTGATATTTAGGCAGATTCTGTAGTCGCGGACCGACTCCCCCTTAAACTGCTCACGACGGATCGATAGGGATCTTGACCATACAAAAAGCGGGATCGCATTGAGACCCGGTTGATGGTGGGATCGGACCGCTTTGGCGAAGCTGCTGGCGAGCACGAATGTTGGGTCGTGACGCGACGATCGTTCGGGCCGCTACGGCCACGATCACGTGTGCTCACCGAGATCCTGAATCACCGCCTTTGCTGCGGCTTTTCCACTAGCCGCGCACAACGGAAGTCCTCCGCCGGGGTGAGCGCCCCCAGAAGCGAGGTACAGCCGCGATGGGTGTTTTACCCGGTTGCTTGGTCGTTGAAAGGCGGACCAAACCGAGTTGGAGGCTGCTCCGTAGATGGATCCGTAGCTTCCCGGAAACTGTTTGGCGAGCGATTGAGGTGTGCGCTGCCAAATGAACGGATCTTGGGAATCACAAAGTTGTAGGGATGCAAGTTTTTGTTGAATTGTTGATGCATCCCACGATGACCCCTCGTTCGTGAGGTCTGGGCCCTCTTCGTTTGGAGGTGCTACTGATGGCGCGTTTACCATGACAAAAACCGGATGATGGTTTGGCCACGAGGCTCGCTCGTGGGCTAGAGTCTGGTCGCACAGATATATAGTGGGCTGTCGGGGTGTTCGGCGATGCTCAAACAAGTCGGTGAACTCGTCTTCATAGTTGTCAGGGAAAATCACGACGTGGGCTATTCGATGAGCTGAGGGTGAACCCTGTAGAAGGCCGGTCCAGCCTGAAGTTGATGGGGCAGAGGATCTGGGGCTGGGGCGGTATTGCACAGGGAGAAGGTTCCTGAATACGTGCTCAGGCTCAGCGTTTGCTATCACCGCGTCAGCTCTCAGTGATTCACCATTTGCCAGTCGTACCCCGGTCACCCCTTGCTGGCCATCAACAGTGATTTCTTCAACGCGTGCTTGATAGCGCATACTTCCGCCGAGTTCTTCAATCAAAGCGACCAAACGTTGTACCAAAAAATATATACCCCCTTTGATTCCATATCCGCCTAACTCTAACTCTACGTGAGCAATGCAATTGAGGGTGCCTGGTGCTTTGAAAGGATTAGAACCGTTGTAGGTTGCGTAGCGTAGTAGAAGATCGCGAAGGTGTGGGTTTGATATATATTTACCGATGGACTTAGCCATAGACCGGGTTGCATCAATGCTGCGGAGTTTATACATACCCCGAAGGCCTAACTTAAGCATTGAACCGAAAGAGGGGGCGTCCCCGTAGACAAATATGTCTGCGCTCGATTTCCATATACGTTCCGCGTAAACTAAAAACGCCTCCAACTCTCGGCGAGATTTACTGCCGAGGGTGGCGTTAACCGAATCTAAGCTTTCGTGAATGTCATGAAATATATCTAGGTTTACCCCGTCGGGGTAAATATAGCGAAAGCATGGAGAAGGCTTCAAAAGGGTGATTTCTTTATGCATGCACCGGCCTGCCATTTCGAATAGTCCAGCAAACACTGCCGGTAGAGTGAGTATGCTGGGGCCGGTGTCTGCTTCCACGCCTTGGATGTTCACTGTACCGGCTTTTCCACCGGCCTGGTTGTGAGCTTCGAGTACCGTTACTTGATACCCACGGCTCGCCAGACAAATAGCTGCGGATAAGCCACCAATACCCGACCCAACAATGATCACTTTCTTCATGGCATAAGTTCTAGTGCGTGCTCACCTTGTCCTGACAAGGCTCTTTTGCTTATTTTTTGAACTGCTTGGAGGTCACTGGCAACCTGAACATGCTGGATCAGCTCAGCAAACAGGAAGTCAGGGATATACAGCAAAGACCACTTGAATTGATTCTGTAAGAATCAACAAGGGGTCGCGCAGCGAGGCATAGCCCGGCGTAGCAGCAGGAGCTTGGGTTCATCTTGCACCCTTCCTCGAGGGCCGACCCCCTCACAAACACCGGCTACGGCGTCATCTCCCCCGCCGGAGGGTAAAGACACGCCCTAGCCGCCATCTTGGGCGTTCCAGGACAAGAGTCGCTTCATTCGTCCTGAACGGGGACCGGAGAACAGGGGGAGCCAAGGAGAATTGGAGCCATTCACACGATGTACTGCCATCCGTACTAACGGGCGATGAATGGCTTGATCGACACGCGCTGGTGCGACCCATTCACTCAGACCCACTCCATGTGCGTGGGCTGTCTTAACCGTGGCGCTGGTTCGAGCATAGAAAGGCCCGTTGTCGAGCCTGTGACCAAAGGTTGCCATCAGCCAAGGCTCCCCACTAGTATCAAGTAGCTTGAGGTGCCTCCACGTGGTGAGTCCGAAAATACTTCGCTGTTGGTGATGCAGGTGGATGGTTAATGGCGAATGTAGACTGATTTCTCCCCCGATGTTGATTTGAATCCCCCAAGCCAGGGGTTCACCGGCATCGGGAAAAAGAAGATACCAGATAAAAGTATATGAGGAAGTGACGAGCCGCCCCCACGACCAGTACTTAATACCCAAATTATCTAATCTCTGTGTACCCTCGTTGCGGTCGTGGTAAGCCGCTCCGTTTACGACATACTGTTCGCTCGCGGTGTTCAGCTGCCCGGTGAGTTTACTAGGTCCCAGAACCGGTGTCCAGCGATGCTCTAGACGGTCACTTGGCTGGTGACCTTCGGGTAGTAGGGCCGGTGCACCATGGAGCTGGAGGGAGCCGATGAGGGGGGACCGACAGTTGGGGATTGGGCATTGAATATGTAGCGAGAGACGGCCGGGAGTCTCCTTTGTGATTCGGTTTTCGCCAAATCTGAAGTTGCCGCTGGGGTCATAGCTTACCTGCTCAGGGTCGTATTCTTGGAGCAGATAAAACGCCCGTTTGCCATTTTGGTATACGGAAATATTAAAACTAGGTCGCAATCGTGCGGCCAGTCCTCGTCCTTGTCGAGCTTGGGACAAGTAGCCAGGCAGAAACGGAAGTCCGAAGGACCATATTACCACGACACCATCTCCGTCGGCGTTGATGGTATCTACGTACCACCAAGCGAAGCCACCAGGCGTATTGAGGACCTCCTTGGGAACTGTTCGTGCCAAAGGATCCCCGAGAGCCATCATGTTGTGTGGAGAATTCTGCTGCACGTATCGCACACCTTCACTTCCTGCATTGTTGTTGTTCATGTCATGAATCCCACGTGGTGTTTGATGTTGTCGTGGCGGGGGCAGGTCCGGCGGGATGGTCAGTTGCTTCGGGTTTGGTGACGAAGGGTTTATCAGTTTGCATGGTGGCCCCTGATCCAACCACGCCCTTCAGTCATACCTACGGGCTGTGGATCGATGAAGTAGGAGAGTGGTCTTCACCAGAGTGGTATACGAGTGTTTGGCCGTTCGTGAATGTGCATTTGTCGGCCACGGATGTTCGTCGACTGTGTAGACGCTACGGGCGTCTGAATAACGAGGCCCTGCGGGCGCATTTTATGGGGCGAGCTCGTGGATGCAAGTTGATTTACGACCGGGTGGAGGCGGTTGTAAAAGAAGGGGACCAGTTTGTTGCTCAAACGGCCAATGGGAATTCTCTTCGTGCTCTTTTGGTGGTGGACGCGACCGGGCATGAGAGTCAACTGATTGCTCATGCACCGGGCCCGGAACCAGGTTGGCAGGTTGCTTATGGCTGGACGCTGGAGATTCCATCGCATCCATGGGAAAACGGTGAGGCGGTGCTGATGGATTTCCGTCCCCCGGATGAGTCGAAGGCCTCTTTGGTCCGGCCAAGTTTTCTGTATGTTCTGCCGGAAACTTCAACGCGGGTATTTGTTGAAGAGACTTCGCTTATCGGACGCCCTCCGGTCTCGATCGCTGAGCTTCGGCAGCGTTTAAACAATCGACTCCAGCTTCTAGGGATAACGTCAGGGCGAATCATAAAAGAGGAGCGTTGCTTTATCCCAATGGGGGGGCCGCCGGCTCCGCCGATACAATCGGTAGTCGCCTTTGGGGGGGCGGCGCGGATGGTTCATCCAGGCACGGGTTATATGTTAGCGCACGTGTTGAAAATAGCTCCTCGACTCGTGGAAGCGGTCTACACAAGTTGTGAAACAGGGGAGTGTGCCTGGGATCGGGTCCGACGAGCATGGGCGGCAGTATGGACTACTGATGAACGTAGAGCCCACAATCTTCTAAGATTTGGTGCCGAGGTCCTGATGCGTATGGATACACCATCTATGTGCTCCTTTTTTGATGTGTTCTTTTCGCTGCCCGAGCGTCATTGGTTTGAATATCTATCGTGTGGGGCTACCTCCAGTGATGTTCGAAATTCTATGTGGAAAGTGTTTAATCAAGCAAATTGGCCTCTCAGGTGGCGTCTGGTTCGTGAGAGCTTTGGTCGAGGTGGCGTCGCTCTTCGTCAAGGCTTGGTATAGGTTTGGGTACTATATTACTAGGGATATATTTGCCATCTATTCATGATGTGTGCACTAGTTAGGGATGTATGAAAATGTCTTCAGTAAGCTCAGAGGGTAACTCGAGAATCAAAGGATGTGATGAAAAAGGGACACGGCAAATGTCTCCTAGCAGCACCTCCCATGACATGGATGAGCGACTTAGAGAGATCAAGGCTCTAATGTTGAAACTAGCTGCGGGTCACCGCTTTGAGCGTTTAGGGGCGATTGTCCAAGAGCACTTGTTTACGGGAGGTAAGCGCTTGCGGGCCCGCTTGGCACTTTCGAGCACTGATGCGCTTGGGGCTCCACCGAACACCGCGATAGGTTGGGCGGCGGCCTGTGAGTTACTTCATAACGCCACCTTGGTTCACGACGACCTTCAAGATAGCGATCCGGTACGGCGTGGGCACTTTACGGTATGGGTTCGTCATGGGCAGGCTCAGGCGATCAATGCTGGGGACTTACTGCTGATGCTCCCTTACTTGGCCCTTGAGCATGTAGACTGTGAGGATGGTACTCGTTGGCGACTTACGCAGGCCATAGCGAAGCGGGCTGAAGCTACCGTGCGAGGGCAGTCTTTGGAGATGTGCCTCCTGGATAGTGGTCAGTGGGATTGGCAGTCATACGAAGAAGCGTCCTGCGGCAAAACTTCGGCACTGATGGCTCTGCCGGTCCAAGGAGCAGCTTTACTAGCTGGGCGTCCTGTTCCTCTTGCCTGCGCGTTGGCTGATGCATTTACCCCCCTGGGGCTCTTGTTTCAGATTCAAGATGATATATTAGATCTATTCGGAGACAAGGGGCGTGGAGAACCGGGAGGAGATGTTCGTGAAGGGCGGATAAGTGCCTTGGTGTCCAAACACTTAGAACACAATCCCAGCGACCAAGAGTGGTTGATTGGTTTACTTGCGAAACCTCGTGAGGAGACCAGTGAGCAGGATATCCAAGCCGTTGCCAATACATTTAGAGAGTCAGGCGCTTTGAAGTCTGTTCTGGAGCATATAATTCGTATCGAGGAGAGTGTTCTAGCTTCGGAGGTATTGTTGGAGGAGGCGAAGCTGCGGGCGGTAGCTATACATCTTATTGAGCGGTCATTGGAACCCATCCGTCATTTATTGGAAGTACATAGCTCATGAGCCAACAGCAGCGTCACGCGGTAGTTGTTGGTTCTGGTTTTGGCGGCTTAGCGGCAGCGATTCGTCTCAGAACTTCGGGATATGCGGTGACTCTTCTGGAGGCAAGAGAGCAGCTAGGTGGTCGGGCGAGTGTGATTGAGGCCGATGGGTTCAGTTTTGATATGGGCCCGACAGTGATAACCGCGCCTTATCTTATCGAAGAACTGTTTCAGCTCGCAGGAAGAGATAGCCGAGACTATGTTGAGTTTATGCCGGTAGATCCATACTATCGGATCGATTTCAATGACGGGTCCTCATTCGATTATGTAGGAGATCAAGAGCGGCTATTGGCTCATATCCGGAGTTTTAATCCTGCGGACGTGGATAACTATTTGCGCATGGTCAAGAAAATGGAAGAGATTTTTGACGTTGGCTATTCGCAGCTCGCGGATGTTCCATTTGATAAGCTGAGCGATATGTTAAAAGTTGTACCATCTCTTCTACGCTTGGGTAGTTACCGCAGCGTGTACTCTATGGTCTCGAGGTACATTAAAGACGAACGCTTACGTCAAGTGTTCTCTTTCCAGCCGCTGCTCGTCGGCGGAAATCCGTTCAAGGTGACTAGCATATATTGTTTGATTCACTGGTTGGAACGAAAATGGGGAGTCCATTTTGCTCGGGGGGGAACTGCGGCGTTGGTACACGCCCTCGCTCGGCTGGCAAGAGATATCGGGGTTTGCGTGCGCCAAAAGTCGCCGGTTAAAAGAATTGAAGTGGATGTGCGCGGACGGTTGCGAGGGGTTGTGTTGGAAGAAGGAGAAAAGGTGTTATGTGATATAGTTGTCGCGAATGCTGATCCATCTTTTGTCTATCTAAATATGGTTGATCCCAAACATCGGAAGACACATACAGATCGA
>JAHQVK010000068.1 GCA_019634385.1 Myxococcales bacterium
CTGGTTTTGTACGCATCGATCATACAGCAGAAATCTCTTGGGTTGAACCCAAGTGCCTGCTTCTACGCCGGGCTATGCCCCGCTGCGCGACCCCTTGTTGATTCTTACAGAATCAATTCACGGGGTCTTTACTGTACAGCCGGTTGATCTAGCCCTGCAGGCATCTATCGGCCGGTCTTTCCGTGAAACATCCTGACTACAAGAAGTCTCTCCTCGGTCGCGTACCGCCAGGTACGCTCGCCTCGTCGTCAAAACGTTTCACGAAAAGCCTGGCTCGATAGCTACACACTGGGCTAAATCAACAGGCTGTGTAGAGCGTGTCTTTACCCTCCGGCTTGGAACTATAGCGAAGCGCCAGGTTGGCCGAATTGTTTGGTCTCAGAGGCCACCGAGAAAAGGACATACCGTTGGTCATCGGACATTCAAGTACAATACAGACGAATCTCAGACCATCTCCGGCGGGTATGACACGCTCTATCGAGGATCTGTTCCCAAAGACGGAGTATTAGCGGAAAATAATAGCTAACTTTAGTAACTTAGCCGGAAGATCATAACCTTCAGATCGGAGCTTCGGAAGATGTACCACAATCTGTGGACGATTCTTATTGAGAATGACTCCCACTGAGATCTGACCGGAGGTGACAGCGACTTTATGACTGCTGAGGGACAAGAGCCCCTTCGAACGCGTGATTTCGCCAATATTTTTACTGCGCTGGAGACTAAAAACATACACCGCCGTAGCCCAGGTCAGCTCGGTGTCCAAATTTTCAACGGCTACAAACTTCGCTGATATCCCGAGCTCCTCAAAGGCGGTTCGTAGTGCGGGTATGTGTGGTAGTTGGTCGGAATCGAAAACGGTGAGAAGCCTTATACCTTGTTCATGGAGCTTGGGTGTAGATTGCAGTATTTTAGAGAAGATAGCGGCTCGAAGAGCAACAGGAACTTCGGAGGCTGGAGCAGCCATTACCGAAGACATATCCGCAACAAAAAAAGCGGCGATGATCATCGTCACCACGATTTTCACTCGGTCAATCAACGGTTCCGGGTCCAATCAGCCTAATCGGTAACTCCGATTAGACTTCGAGGGAGGGAGCTGCAACTCCAGCTTCAGCAGAAATCACTTGGGTTAAACCCAAGTTCCTGCTTCTACGCCGGGCTATGCCCCGCTACGCGACCCTTTGGTGATTCGTATAGAATCAATTCAAGAGGTCTTTGCTGTAGCAACGAAAATAGCCCGTTGAGAGCTTTCTTTTGACCCCGTTTAGCATTGAAATCGCCACATCAGCAAAAGACTAGAGTTCAGATCGAACTGCTATCAGATTTTGCGCCAAATACAGCAGAAATCACCTGGGTTGAACCCAAGTTCCTGCTTCTACGCCAGGCTTATGCCCCGCTGCGCGACCTTGTTGATTCTTATAGAATCAATTCAAGGGGTCTATTGCTGTAGTACGTCGAATCTCTCTCTAGCAATCCGATGGGGTAGTTGCGTGCCTATGGACGATCCACTCAAGTCGGCCAAGCGGTTCCCAGCTTTCTCGATTCGGACCGAAATTAGTTTTCTTCTAATTCTCGGCACACTGGGGGTCGGAATCATGCAGGCTTGGTGGGTTCCAAGCGAAGCCGCACAAGGTGAGCTTCTTGCCCTAAGACAGCGAGCTCACGGAACGGCTTTGATGATCGCAGAGATCGTTTCTGCACCGATCGAGTTCATTCAACTGCATGCGGTAGAAGAGGGCCTTCGGGTGGCTCTAACTGATGGAACGGTTGAATGGGTCACCGCGTACGATACTGAAGGTCATCAACTAGGGATAGTTGGAAAGCCAAAGGTAGAACTCGAGACACTCGCGGAGGCCCACACCGCGGTCAATGCCCAGACCGATGTGGTTAGCGAGGTTCCTATTATCGCAAGTGACGACTCCCAAATTGGTACGGTATTGGTTGCACTCAAAACTACTTCTATCGATGCGAGAAAAGCGGCAACTCAGTGGAAGATTCTGGTCCATGCTGGTCTGCTTAGTTTGGCTGCGCTGTTCTACGGAGTATTTTTTGCAACCCGTATGACATTGCCCATGAGGCATATAACCACCGCTGCCCGGTGCATTTCCAAAGGGGATGTTGCTGAGGAACTGGTTTTGCCTAAGCCTAGAAACGAACTAGGTATTATGGCGTTGTCTTTCGAGCTGATGAACGCTCGGCTACGACAACTACAAGAACAAGCCACGTTGGTAGCGTCGGGTGATTTTTCGGACGCAGACTTGGGAGCGGGGGCACTATTTCAATCGTTCAAGACGATGATTCACCGTCTTCGGGAATCCAAAGCAGTCGATGAACTCAGGCAACAAGAGCTGAGCAGTGCTCTTGAGCAAGCGGAGGCCGCGAATCTGGCCAAGAATCAATTCTTGGCCAACATGAGTCACGAAATTCGTACACCACTCAACGGAATTTCTGGCTTTGCGGAAGCATTGACGGACCAACCGCTGACCAGTCAACAGAAAGAATATGTTGACCTCATTCTTCAATCAAATACGAAACTCGTCACAATCATCAATGATATCTTAGACTTTTCAAAGATCGAAGCGGGTAGTCTTACAGTGGAGGCTATTGAGTTTGACCTCGCCCACTGTATCGAAGACTGTCTCCAGCTTTTTGGGCAAAGATTTGCTGTAAAGGAGCTGGAGTTGATTCACGTCATTCACGCTCCAGTTCCTAAACGCATTCTAGGTGATCCAAGTAGGTTGCAGCAAATTCTTAACAATCTTATTGGGAATGCCTTTAAATTCACAAGCTCCGGGCTTGTGAGCCTGGACGTTAGCCTTAAGTCTGAGCAAGATGGCCAGGGTCTCCTTTTGTTTGAAGTCCGGGATACGGGAGTGGGCATAGGCGAAAACCTGCTTGATATGTTGTTCGAACCATTCATGCAGGCAGATGCCTCAACAACTCGTAAATTTGGGGGGACTGGGTTGGGGCTCACAATAAGCCGTCAACTAGCTGTGTTGATGGGTGGAGACATTGGGGTGATGAGTGAACCAGGGGTCGGAAGTTGCTTCTGGTTCACCATACGCACCCCACTACTTGCCACGAGTGAACGCTTTGAGGCGGTCCCCTCTCCGGCAGTGGATTCAGCTAACGGATACATTCTTATAGCGTCCAAAAGCACTCCGCTTCGCGCCATTCTCGCAAATTACGTGCGAATTGCGAACTTTTCACCGATCGAGGTGCATTCTCAATCTACCCTACAGGAGTCTCTTAAGAAATATACATTTCATCGACTTCTTTTGGATATGAGTATCGCGCCTCCGCAGGAACTGGTCCAAATCGCTGGCAAACGTCCCTATATCTTACTGGCCCCAACACATGTTAAAATTTCGTCAGTGCCACCGAAGCGAGTACTGCGAAAACCGTTTCGGTATGAGGAGCTACTTAGGTGCCTGAATGAAGATGTTTTGGCCTCGAGCGGAACCAACCTAGCCGACGAGGAACTGGGTCCAGCGTCCGAGATACCAATCCATATTTTGGTCGCCGATGATAACCCGATTAACCAACGGGTGGCGGCTACTGCCTTAAGAAAAGCGGGCTATCAAGTGGACGTGGTTGAAGATGGTTCCGCGGCATTTCTGGCGGTGCAAAACACCCAGTATGATTTGATTCTTATGGACTGCTTGATGCCCGAAATGGATGGGTACGAATCCACTGAGAACATACGCAAATGGGAAAAGGGAAAGACACGAGTTCCAATTGTTGCTGTAACCGCTAATGCGATGCGGGGGGACCGGGAAAAATGCATTGCAGCCGGTATGGATGACTTCCTGAGCAAGCCTTATCGGCGACAGGATCTACTAGACATCATAAAGAGATGGCATAGCTCCACATGAGTTTCTGCTCCAGTGTGAAAAGGTCGAGGTAGAAAGTCGGGGGCCGGAGCAAAACACCTCCAGTCTTGAAGCTCACTGGAGCAGGGCAAAGCCGGTAGCCGCCTCACTCGCTCTATACAGCAGAAACCACTTGGGTTGAACCCAAGTTCCTGCTTCTACGCGTGGTGATGCCCCACAGCACGACCCCTTGTGATTCTTACAGAATCAATTCAAGGGGTCGTGCTGTATTGGTCTACGACCGAGGTGTGCCTAGGAGGTCTAGCGAGTGAGGCTCTAGCTTGTCTCCGCTCATCTCGTGTGGCACCGACAGCTCATGCCTTACGAACCACGGGATCTCGAGCCCCGTTGGCAGAAGTATTGGGAGGCCCAACAAACCTTCGTCGCGAAGGGAGATGGCAGTAAACCCAAGTTCTATGCCCTTGATATGTTCCCGTATCCGTCCAGTAAAGGTCTTCACGTGGGACATCCCGCTAGCTACATCGGCAGCGATGTTACAAGCCGCAAACGTCGCGCTCAAGGGTTCGATGTGCTTCATCCTATGGGATATGATGCGTTTGGCTTACCTGCTGAGCAGAAGGCCATCGACGACGGCATTCCACCCCAGGTCAGTACTTCGGAAGCTATTGAGAATTTCCGGCGGCAGCTCAAGATGTGCGGCTTTTCGTACGACTGGACTCGTGAAGTAAGTACCGCAGATCCAGCCTTCTACCGCTGGACCCAGTGGATCTTCACCAAACTCATTGAGCATGATCTAGCGTACGAGTCCGAAACCTTTGTCAACTGGTGTCCCGCCTTAGGGACCGTTTTGGCTAATGATGAGGTGATTGATGGGAAATCTGAACGGGGAGGGCACCCGGTTGAACGTCGGCGAATGAAGCAGTGGATGATTCGCATTACTGACTACGCGGAAAAACTGCTCGCCGGACTTGATACTGTGGACTGGCCAGAAATGACGAAGTTAGGTCAGAGAGACCGTATTGGCCGAAGTGAGGGGGCTGAAATTCGCTTCCTGGTTCAAGGACAGACCGAGCTGGCGGTAGAAGTATTTACTACCCGTCCAGATACCCTGTGGGGTGCCACGTACATGGTTATTGCGCCTGAGCACCCGATAGTACCGCAGCTTGTGACTTCAAAGCAGCAGAAGGCGGTAGAGGCCTATCAGCAGCGCACATCACATATGTCGGAGATCGAACGCCAGACTATAAAAGAGAAAACGGGCGTGGATACCGGAGCTCGGGCGATTCACCCCGCTACGGGCTCTCCCATCCCGATCTGGATATCCGATTACGTTATTTATGGTTATGGTACTGGTGCTATCATGGCTGTGCCTGGCCATGACGAACGGGACCACGCATTCGCTACCGCGATGAATCTGCCAATTGTTGAGGTTGTCGGTGGCGGAGATGTGCGTATTGCCGCTCACGTAGGTGAAGGAACGCTGGTCAACAGTGGCCCGTTGACCGGTTTACGTACAGCTGAGGGAAAAGCGAAGTCTGAAGCCATTGCTTGGCTCGAGGCAGAAGGGGTCGGTAAGGCGCGAATAACCTATAAACTTCGCGATTGGACATTTGCTCGTCAACGGTACTGGGGAGAGCCCATTCCGGTTCTCAAAGACAAAGAAGGGCGGTACGTACGAACCCTTAATGTCAACGAGCTGCCAGTGACGCTTCCACCGGTAGGCCAATACGCACCCACTGGGACCGGCGAGAGTCCACTAGCGTTGGTGAAATCGTGGGTAGAATTAGAAGACCCACAAACCGGTAAGAAACTATTTCGTGAAACCCATACTATGCCCGGGTCAGCGGGCTCGAGTTGGTACTTCTTACGGTACTGTGACCCCCACAATACAGAGGTCTTCTGTGATCGGCAAGCAAGTGATTTCTGGATGCCCGTAGACATGTACGTAGGGGGACCAGAGCACACCGTAGGTCATTTGATGTACTCACGAATGTGGCAGCGCTTTCTCTACGATATCGGTGAAGTACGTGATCCGGAGCCTTTTCCGAAGTTGCGCCATCAAGGCATGATTCAGGCGTTTACTTACTATGATTCTAGCAAACATATCGTCCCCTATTCCGAAGTAGAAGAGCGCTTGGGCAAGTACTATCGCAAGGGTACAGATAGTGAGCTCGACGTACGCATCGAAAAGATGTCTAAGCGGAAGGGCAATGTCGTAAACCCCGATGAGGTTATTCGAACCTACGGAGCAGATGCCATGAGAATCTATATCTGCTTTTTGGGGCCGCACGACCAAGATAAGCCATGGAAGGCTCAAGGGATAGATGCACAGGCTGCGTTTCTGCGACGCTTCTGGCGGCTGTACTTTGAAGACACTGATACCCCTAAAGTAGACAATTCTCCGGCGCCGGAGTCTGCGCTGCGTATCCTCCACAAGACGATCGATAAGGTGTCGAAAGATATCGAGGATCTGGCCCTAAACACAGCCATTTCTGCTTTGCACGTGATTACCCGAGAGCTAGCCCAGCAGAAGGTCAGCTCACGTTCTATCCTTGAGCCCTTGTGCCAACTGCTTGCTCCCTTTGCTCCCCATATTTCGGAGGAAATATGGGCCAAAGGCTTGGGTCATCAGGGCGGCATTAGCTTCGTTACATGGCCGCAGGCAGACCCAGCTCTAGCAAAAGACGACACCATAAAAATGGGCGTTCAGGTGATGGGGAAAAAGCGAGGAGAGATAGAACTAGCCCCGCAGGCCGTTGAGGCTGAGGCCGTCGCTTTAGCCTCTGCAGACCCCAGTGTAGCGCGATTTCTGGGGGGAAAAACCGTGGTTCGAGTGATATACAAGCCGGGAAAAATACTCAATTTCATTGTGAAGTAGTTGAAGTCATCGAAGGGAGCAGCCGAAAGCCCTACAGCAGATATCACTTGGGTTATGCCCCCCAGCGCGACCTTAAACGCATGAATCTTTGTGGTCTATATTTGTGTCCGCTTCGATCCGATGTTTATCGAAACGGGATTAGCATTGGGTTTCAGATGGAAGCGAGATACAATTAGTTTTATAGTTGATGCTAGTTCCCCCAGTTGCTGAGATGCTGATCGCGTATTCTTGGCTTGTTCGCTCGCACGTTGTGAATGCTCTTCAAGCTTTAGCATTGATTCGACGATATTTTGGGAACGCTCAGCGGCTTCATTCAGACTTTGGCCTATGTCACGCGTAGTCTGAGTTTGCTCCTCAACGGCAGAGGCAATAGTAGACTGGTAGCCATTTATTTCCTCTATGATATGGGTGAATTTCGCGATGGTACTAGTGGTTTCGGTTATAGCCCCGCGAATACTATTGACCTTTTGGCCGATATCTTCGGTAGCTCGTTCTGTCTCCCGAGCGAGTTCTTTTACTTCATTTGCAACCACGGCGAATCCTTTGCCGGCGTCACCGGCTCGAGCCGCTTCTATGGTTGCATTTAGTGCCAACAAGTTGGTTTGTTGTGCAATGGAAGTGATGACTTTGATTACTTGCTCTATTTCGCGACTGCTAACACTCAAGTTTTGTACCACTTCTTGAACATGTTCAGTCGTCGAAACGGCTGATTGTGCTACATTCGCAGCGGATGTTGCGCAATCAGCTATCCCTCCCGCACTCTCAGTCATTTCATGAGTTGATGAGGCGATGGTTTGGATATTACTATTTACGCTCTCGGAAGATACGCGAGCAGAGTGAGTGGTGTTAGCAACATTATGCACGTCTTGATGCATACCTTCACTCACTCTGTCTAGTTCAGCGGCAGCTGTGTTTAGAGCGCCGACGCAATCATCTACCGATGAAATACTGATATTTAGCTGAAGTAGTAAATCTGAAAATCCGGCGCCAAGGCGCCCCACAGGATCGGTACCCTCAAGAGCCACCTCACAGTCTATATGTCCATCCTTTGCTGCTTCCATGGACTCAAGAAGAATTTCAACACCCTCAACGACTCGCCGGCGAGATTTTGTTGCTTCAGATATATTAAAGGAAAAATTTGTAATCTTAACTGGTCTATTCTTTAGATCCAAAATAGGCTCGTAGCAAGCCTGTAAGTAAATAGGTGTGCCATCTTTCGCGCGTTGCTCTATTTCCCCTTCGTATGCTTTTCCCCCATGGAGATATTTCCACATTTCTTGATACTCGAGAGACTGGGCAATTTCAGGAGATACGAGCACGGTGTGGTCCTTGCCGATTAGTTCTTCTCGTTGGTACCCCAAAGTACGTAGCAAATTACTATTCACCTCCATGATTCGGCCATCAGGGCTAAAGTGGATGACTTCCATGGTCCGGTCGACAGCTTGAGCGAGTCGCTCGAGGTGTCGCTGAAGAGTTATATCTGACCACTCGAGTGTATAGCCAACCACCTGGTTGCGATCATCAAATTGCCCGGATACTTGAAGACAGAATTGTAGATGCTTTATATGTATATCTGTCCGATACGGAAGGTTCTTCGGGTCGGATAATAGATGACGTTGGTGTTCAGGATGTTGGTGAAATTGATCAATGCACGTGCCTACAATCGCTGAGGCAGAAAAGTCAGGCCATACTTGTTTAAATATATTTTCGTTACGGTCCAAGAGTTGTTTTGTTGAATGATTTACATAGCGTACAATAAAGTTGGTGTCGACCATCATCATCGCGGTTTGCGCGTTATCCACAGCAAGCCGAAGATGCGTGTTCTCCAGTTCTTGAGCTCGAGTTTGAGTCACGTCCATCCATTCTAAAGTGTAGCTAAGAACTTCGGACTGGGGACTCATACGGGCCAAGATTTGGACCTGGAATGTTAGGTTTTCCAGACGTACATCGGTCCTAACTGGATGGTGGTTGGAAAGTGTTAGGAACTGTTGCTCGTCTGCGAGATGAGTGCGGAGCCCATCAAGGTTGGAGCCGACCAATTGTGAGGTTCGAAAACCAGGCCACTTTCTTTTAAGGACAGCGTCGTACTGAGTAAATAGCGTACGCGCCGCACAATTCGCGCAGATCACCACGAAGTCGGGGTCGACCATAATGACTGCACTTGGGATCAGATCAAGGGCATGCTCTCGATTGAGGTCATCAATGGTACGACAGTTATCAGCGCCTGTCACATAGAGTTACTTCGGTCATTGATTTGTTTGTTTGACTTCAGAACTTGGCTATTTGGTTGGTTTACTACACCTGGGTTAGACACCGACATTCCGTCGATAAATCCGCATTTTCTCTAGCAAGTATGGCTGAGAAAAGTGAAAAAGGTTACTATCTTCGGAACTCATGTGGAGTTCCATTCGTAATGTACTTAGATTACTGCTCCTTAGCAGTGCTTTCGTATCGGCTGGGTGTATCAGCGATGAAGATGCTGGAGTACGCTTAGGTGAAAGACATGCCCGCGAACTCAAAGCTCACGCAATAACCCTCGATCGCCTTGACACCGAGTTGGAAGAGGCTGAGGCGAAACGGGCGACACCGACCGCCCGTGAGGCGTTTGTAGCTGGCTATCGAAAGGGTATTACTCCAGCAAAGGCCGAACTAGCACGGCTTTATGTAGAAACGGCCGCAGGTGGTCTTGGTGATGCGACCAAAACCATTGAGAACAGCATCGATGTCTTCGTAAAGGGGGTTGTTGATTCGGTGGATAATACCTCTGAAGAATCCGCAAAATCTTCGCCTGAGCGATGGAGCCGTATGCAGGAAGTTGGCCGACATCTAGGGCGCATCGTCAACGGGTTGAGTGACGCCGTTCGGGCCGCAGCTAAGGGCTTTATGGAGGAGGTTGGTAAGGATTGACTCTTAGGTTGGCCGGGGGGTGATGTTGCTTCCATGGATGGCCAGATTCATGTGAGTCAGCAAGAGCACCTGCTTCGAGTCGTATTCGATCGTCCGGCAAAGAAGAATGCCTTCACAGTGGTGATGTATGAGGCACTGGTGGAGGTGATGCGACGCGCCGAGGATGAGGAGATTCGGGTTGTTCTCTTCTCTGGCGAAGGGGACGCCTTTACTTCGGGTAACGACCTCACAGATTTTATCAACCAGCCCCCGCTAGATCGTTCGCATCCAGTCATACAATTCCTGCATGCGCTTGTGGATTGTCGTACCCCTCTCATTGCGGCAGTGGATGGTCCAGCTATTGGCATTGGAACCACCATGCTGCTCCATTTTGACCTAGTACTTGCAACCCAGCGAGCCCAGTTCAGAATGCCATTTGTGCCCCTAGGACTCGTTCCGGAGGGGGGATCAAGCCTTCTACTTCCGCAACGGCTAGGGTCTAGCATCGCGTCAGAGCTCTTGCTTTTGGGAGATCCGGTCTCAGCGGAGCGAGCCCATGCTCTCGGACTCGTTAATGAGATCGTGAGTGACAAAAACCTCCTACTGGATCAAGCACTTGAGGCAGTAGACAAGTTTCTTCGACTACCACCGCGAGCACTACGCCAGGCGAGGGAGCTGATTCGAGGGCCGAGCCGAGAAGCACGACATCACGCCATAGACGTAGAGGCTGAAGCGTTTGTGAACTGCTTGAAATCGCCCGAGGCTATCGAGGCTATGGCCGCAATCGTACAAAAACGTAGTCCCAACTTCAGTTAGCCTGGGGGTTGCCTCACCCCACCAGATTACGGCAATTCAGCCGGGTGAGTGGAAGCAGTTTTGGCAGGGTATTTGTGGTAACCACTGCTGGTGAGTCACATGGACTCGGCCAGGTGGCGATTGTGGATGGCTGTCCCCCCGGTCTGCCCCTAAGCGAAGAAGACCTGAAGCATGATCTCGTCCGTCGTCGACCGGGACAAAGTAAGTTGGTCACTCAACGACGTGAGTTAGACGAGGCCCAGATACTGTCCGGAGTGTTCGAGGGGCAGACAACGGGTACTCCTATAGCTATTTTAATTCGCAATCAGGATGCAAAGTCAAAAGACTACAGCCACTTACAAAATGTATATCGTCCAGGGCATGCTGATTTTAGCTACGAAGCGAAATACGGTCGTCGAGATCACCGGGGTGGCGGACGGTCGTCAGCGCGAGAGACGGCCAGCCGGGTGGCGGCGGGAGCCATAGCTAAAAAACTACTCCACGAAGCGGTTGGAGGTCTCAACGTTGTCGCTTGGACTCGTCAGGTTGGTGAAATTATCGCTGATATAGGGGACCCAGACTTGATAACTGAATCAATGGTTGAAACCCAGGCTGATGGTTCACCAAACCCGACCCGCTGCCCTGACCTACAAGCGGCTAGCCGTATGTATCAAGCCATCGATGACGCACGAAAGTCGGGTGATAGCCTCGGAGGCGTGGCTGAAATTTGCGCATCACCCATGCCTGCCGGATTAGGGGAGCCGGTGTTTGATAAGCTTAAGGCCGACTTAGCTAAGGCTCTCTTCAGTTTACCTGCAGTCGTTGGCGTTGAATATGGGGCTGGATTTGAACTCTCCCGGATGCGAGGTTCGGAGGCGAATGATATTATTGTGGCTGGAGAGAATGGGTTGCCTCGAACAGTGACCAATCGCCACGGAGGAATCTTGGGGGGGATATCTACGGGTATGCCTCTCCTACTTCGAGTCGCACTAAAGCCAACCTCCAGTTTACCTCGAGCCCAAGCAACTGTGGATCGTAGCGGAGCCACAACTGAAGTACGTACTATGGGACGTCATGATCCTTGTTTACTTCCTCGCTTTATTCCTATGGCAGAAGCTATGGTAGCCTTAGTGCTCGCCGACCACTGGCTGCGACAATCCTCCGTTCGAGTACTTTCTTCTCCATAGTCATTGCTGACGGGTTCAAGAGTTTGATGTACATAGAGATATATCAAGAGGGTGGAGCAACTTTTCGACCATGGTTAGGTGCTCGCCTGCGGCCAGAATAGGCATAACGATCTGAGCTCTGTCCGGATGAATTAGCGGAACGACGCCGCTGACCAACCGCCGGTGTCGAAGTCCTACCGTCTCTGTACATTCAGGGGACCACTGGCTAGCTAACTGTTTGAAATTGTGTAGACCTGATGCATGAAGGTCTGTGCGATGGACCAACAAGAACACACCTACATGGCCCGAACGAATCCGAGACATGAGTACTCTGGCTATATGGCCCATAGTGTAACGAGAGTTGAGTTCGACCAATGGTTGAAGTCGTGATGTGCCGTTTGGTTGCCGTTCGATAAGCATATCAACACCAAAGGTTTGAAGATCAAACTCCTCGCGGACTAACTCGCTCACTGATTGGGTTAATGTTCGTAGCCCACCCCGGAAACGATGAAGAGCCGCTGCAAGCTCCCTTGGTAGACCAAGATCCGGTTTACCGAGAATATGGCCCAAGTAGGAACCATTGCGACGATTCAGGAGTCGCAACATTGTAGGAGAAGGCCGATCGCGCGTGGTTACGACCGAAAAGTCGGCTTGTTTATCGAGCCATGCCTCAACCCAAACCCCTCCCTCTCGGTCACATTGGCCTTGGATCCACTTCATCTCAGGTATAGAAACGGGGTGTTCTACAATGCGTCGGTGTCGACCACTTGCGGAATATAGAGCTTTAACCACTACCTGGCGGTCTGAATGCCGTCGGAGATGGGTAGCCACCTGTACTGCACTGGTCATGAGTGTCCCAAAATGCTCTGGAGCAAACCAGCCTTTCTTATAGGCTCGTTCTCTTAGAGGCCCGATACTAGCTTTGCTGAGATAATCAGCGTGTAGAGCACAAGCTGAAAGCGGTACTCGAACCATATCTACTATCGGTTGTAACCGGCGATGGACTTCCGGTGACCATCCCCACGGGACCACTTCATCTATTCGAGATTTTTGCAGTAATGAGAGATTTTTTACAACTTTAGGCGTCGGTAATCCCACCGCACTGAGCCGTTCGATCCAAACATGCGGACTATAGTCATCTTCACTTATAACTATATCATCATTCGATCCGAGAAATCCAAATACACGGGCTAGATCAGTGGTAAGTTTAAGGAGTTGACGTGAAGGTTGATAGCGACCCGTCATATGATCCTCAACATCTGGCCAAAACACCCACAACCGAGGACGACGGCCCCGAGAACCTCGGTGAGCACGAAGTTCATTGATAAACTCCGGTGAAAGTCCAGCCTTGAGTCGCGCTTCAATCTCCATAGGACCGGATGAACTACGGGCGCGAATAGCATCTATTTCTGTAGGCAGACTTTCCGCAAAAACATTAAATTGATCTCCTTGCCGTCTCCAGCGATCAAACCATATGACTCCATGCTTAACGTGACCGATCTCATCTGCGAGTACGTCCCTCATCAGCTGCGCGGAAATAGGATCATCACTGGCCTCAAAGTGCTTAGCCCACTGAGCAGCAAAATCGAGATTTGCCTGCTCAAAAACGAGGCTCATCCCCGTGACATAATCCATGGGAGAGCGCATCTGGGATAAAACTCGCCAAAAATGTCCACTTACTGGTATGTCGCCAAATGCAACGCCAAGCGTTTGCATGCGACTAAGGTACCGGCGGAGATGTTGCTGCTCTTCGAGCAGAGTCTGTTGTACCCCATGGCGAAATGCTGCGGGCGCTTCTGGAAACTTGAGTAAACATACGGCCATGAGTTCGGCGGCTAAGAGCTCGTGATTGGCAAAGTAGTGAAGAGCACAACCGCGGGCTTCGGGGGTTTCAAGAGCGCTAGGACGAGGTGGTCTTGGGCGAGGTCTAGGATCATCAAAGCGAAGTCGCGGTGGACGCGCGGGTGCGACGAGTGTAAACGACTCACTTTGTGGTTTTGTGTCAGTAAGTGTTTCGGGGGTATGGAGTTTGTCCTCCAATTGTGATGACTCCAGAATGAGCCGAGCAAATGTGGCGACCTCCACAACTACAGCATACCTCGAGAGACTTTGGTAAAGGTGAACTTGTGACGGTCACGAAGGAAAATGGTCCGCGGGAACTCCGGATACCGGATGGGGATGACCGAGAACGCCTACTTTGCCCAGACTGTGGCTACATTGCTTACGAAAATCCAAAGATAGTGGTGGGTGCCGTCGTGGAACACGAAGCCCAAATCCTCCTCTGCAAACGGGCCATAGAACCACGGGTCGGATATTGGACCCTCCCAGCGGGCTTTCTGGAGATGGGAGAATCTCCGGAGGATGGTACCCGTCGTGAGGCCTGGGAGGAGGCTCGAGCACGCCTAGAACTTACCGGTTTATTGGCCGTGTATTCCCTAGCTCGAATCAGCCAAGTACAGCTGATCTACCGGGCTTCCCTCGCTGATCCTAGCTTCGCGCCAGGGCCAGAAAGCCAAGAAGTCGCGCTATTCCCCTGGGATTCTCTACCCTGGGATGCTCTAGCTTTTCCTACCGTCACCTGGGCTCTGGAGCGATACAAAGAAGTACAGTTTCTCTCGGAATTGGTGCCCGCAACAAATCCCGTCGGACGCCCCATTCGGTGGGCAGAGTGAGACCAAGGGTCGGTCGGGTGAGACGCCGGATAAATGCTCACTTGAAGGTTCAATTGGTAGAATCTGAAAGACGCGAAAGCTCCAAAGTGAGCCTTCGTTTCGACTGAGGAAAACCGCGTGACCAAAATAACTATTCAGCTCAGAGGACGTGTATTGTGGCTCACGGATGAGCCCGACTTACTATCTGAGCAGCTACAGGGCATAGACCTGGAAGCTTCCGCCTCAGACCATCCCACTCTTAGATATGGAATCAACACTGACGCCATGATCAGTGGAGCTGCTTGCACTAAGGGATACACGCCCGAAATACTCGGCCCTCATTTTCTCGAAGGATTAGATGAACTAGTTCCATATGACGGAATTAGAGAAGGCAAATTTCAGGTCCTTGTCGGCGGCCAAGCGTATGGTTCGGGGTCAAGTAGAGAAGTTGCGGTCGTTGCTCATCAGGGAGCAGGTATCCAGCTGGTGGTAGCAGAAAGCTTCCAGCGAATTTTCCAGGAGAATCTCGTCTACGCCGGTTTACATCACACAGCTGATCTTAAGATCGTTGATCAACTTCTGGCTGGTGAGCATGTTGACACCGAAGTATTGCAGCAATCACTGCCGCCACTTTTTCGAGCTGTATCGCAACAAGGAGGTCTTTTGGCATATGCTCAGGCTCTACTCTCAGGTGAATTTTCACCCCCTTATAGAACCTCTCGTGAACACCGAGCTATGACCGTTGCGGAACACCTTATTGCTCGCCAAGTATTTATCGGGTCCGAAGATGGTTCGGTAGGTGTTTGTTCAGTCGTACCCGGAGAACAAGTGCTGTGTCGGGTTGGGTTTCGTGGGCTCCATGAATATAC
This sequence comes from Myxococcales bacterium, assembly GCA_019634385.1. Taxonomy (GTDB): domain Bacteria; phylum Myxococcota; class Kuafuiibacteriia; order Kuafuiibacteriales; family Kuafuiibacteriaceae; genus JAHQVK01. The sequence goes on from JAHQVK010000068.1 coordinate 15,076, forward strand.
CGCCGGCATGGTCATGAAGCTCTACGAAGAATCCTTCGGAGACACTCCGATCGTGAATCCGAGCGAAGTAGCCTGTTTTGCGGACCATTTTGTGCTACTCGGTGATTCTCAGGTACCCGAAGCAGTGAGAGCTACACGGCTAACCGCGGCGCAGAAGCTCACTCAAGAAATGACTGATCGAAGTCGGGAGTACAATATCAGAGTGCATGGCCCCGGCTATGAGGGAAGTACTGGTATTTGTCATCGCTTGGTTGTCGAGCAATATGCTGAACCCGGCGATATTATCATACTGACCGATTCTCACAGTGCAACATCAGGTGTCTTAAACACTTTTGCATTTGGGGTTGGGTCAACAGCTATGGCATTCGCGTTAAGAACTGGGCTGATACCAGTGACTGTGCCCAAAACCATTCGAGTAGAAGTTTTTGGAGATGCCAAAGGATATGTCTCACCAAAAGATCTCATCTTATATATAATCGGAAGCCCGTATATGCGGGAAGAGCGTTGGCGTCTACTTCCCACGGATACTGCGGTATTGGAGTTCGCGGGTCCGGGGTTGAATCAATGGAATATTGATGAACTATCCGTGCTGACCAATATGACTGTGGAAGGGGGGATGATGACTGGTGTTATGGTTCCCTGTGAGCCATTACGTGAATTTCTAAAGACTCATCGGCCAAAACAAGAGTGGAACTTCGTGGAGCCAGACCCGAACGCTACCTATGAACATAGGATGAGTATCGATGTTGACTCCGTACCGCTAACGATAGCAACTCCTGGTGATCCACGCAATCGTGCCAGCTTGGCTGACCATCGTGGAACACCCATTCACAATGTGGTTGTTGCATCGTGCACCGGAGGTAGCTTGGCTGACCTAAGGGTTGTGATGAATGTTCTCAGAAATCGCTCCTTGGCTGGCCACGTTCGATTAACCGTTACTCCGGCAAGCAGTGGCACAGCCGCCAAGGCAGCCTCTGAAGGTATTTTAGACGGCCTCCGAGAAAAAGGAGCAACTGTAACAGAACCAGGCTGTGGTGCCTGTATTGGCAATGGTCCAGGAATTCCTCATGCTGGAGAAACCACAGCATCTACCACCAATCGTAACTTTGATCGCCGAATGGGGGCCTCGGGACCGGTCTATCTGGTTAGCCCTGCGGTGGCCGCCGCTTCAGCCATTGCTGGCTACCTAGAAGATCCCCGCTATGTTTAGCTCAAATCTGATGGCCTACCTTTAAGTTCTGGCGGCAAAAATTTGCTGGAGAGATGCTCAGCAGCGTTATTAACATAATATCCATTATCGGAATCGGGATCAGATCAAGGCCAGGAGATTTGGAAAACTTACTAGCGAGTGTCCTTACTTCGATCGTGGCCTTATCGCTCGTCTTTGAGTTCGTCGGGATATCCGATGACCTACCGTCCTCCACTTATCATCGGTCTAGAGGTTAGCTAACTATTGCTACTTATCTAAAAACATGGGCGAAAAACGATTCGCAATTTCTATGGGTACAAGCTCAATAGGATAAACGAGCTCTCTACCCTAAGAAAAGCTTATAGCAAAAAGTGTCAACTGTAAGATTTTATTCTGTAGCTAACATAGAATAATGCGACAACGCCAGTATCACTACGGATACTCATCCTATTAGTGGCCAGGAAGATCTAACAGAGGTGCTTGAAGTGGTTATGGCTGGTATTGAGCAGCATCGAACAACATATCTCCAGCCATGGAGAGCGCCGGTTGGGCCCGCCATAGGTCCCGTGAACGGGCTTTAGCATCAGTGTGTGTATGACATCTTTGAAGCTTTTCTAGGTCGGCATATTTTTCGAGATATCCAGTATCTGCTGTGAGACGAAGAAATGATTGTCTAATTTGTGCCTCCATCTTACGTACGCGAGATCGAGTCCATCCAAGAGCCTTCGCTGTATGCTCTTGAGACTCTAGTCCAAGAAAGCGGGTGAGAAATAGTTCCCGTGCATCATCTCCTAGTGTCTCGAAAAATGCGGCCACAATGCTATATACTTCGATACCTTCCATATGAGTATCCGCAGGGGCACCGTGTTGCTCAGCATTCAGTACTCGATCAAGACAAACCCCGTGCTCTTCGACCGAAACCCATCGTCGACGCAAGCGCTCTTCGGTGAGCACCACATTCTTGGCTATTGTGAACAAGTAGTTTCGATAGGGGCGAAGACCATCATAGTTATGCCGAGCGTTATTGCTAAAAGCTCTTCGAAAAGTTTCTTGGATAATATCATCTGCATCAGAAATTTGACGAACACCTCCAAAAAACATCTCGTGACCATGACTGTGGAAGACGAATCCCCGTTGGATGAAGCCTCGCACATGAGGCGCATATGTTCGAAAAACCTTAGCCAAGGCGCTGCCACAACCCTCACGGTAGGCCTTCAGCAGGGTTATATTGTCTCTGAATAGCTCATCATCGCGCACTTTCATCAATGGGCTCACTGTGTCCTGCTATGAATTGCAAATAAGCGGCCATAGGAGGGAGCGTGTTCAATGAGCGTGGGATCTTCAGTTATTTCTGGAAAAACGACATTCCCATCGCGATTTAGCGGCAAAGTCTTGCGGGATTGCTGCGACAAAACTCTGGAAATATGACAGCTTGATCATACCGAGGTATGAAGTTCACAGGGGCTGTTGCTGAACACAACAACACCTTTAGTGTAGGAGAATTTTTCCGCCGGCTTTGGCTCTGGTTGCGAGAAATAGTCCACCATTGGTCATTAGCATCAAATCACTACCGTATACTGCTGGAGGAGCAGACATGCCGGAACCGGTTGGCAGTAGCTGCACTGGGCGCCCGTTTCCTATCTGAAGCAGGGCTAGAGGGCCGCGGTTGGAGGCTACTGCGACCAATCGGTTTGGCAATAGCATCGGGCGCCTGGGCGAACCCTTTTTCATCCGATATCGCCAGATCACATCGCCTTTTGGGTTAAGACCTAGTACCTGTCCATCCCCCTTCCCCGCAATAAGAACTCCCTCCGTCGTGTTAGTGAGAGATGTCACTTTGGTGAGTTCCTTTTGGGTCCATTCAATGGAGCCAGTGGCCGGATCAACGCGAAACAGCCCCGAATTGTAGGCCCCCACTATCAATCCTTTTCCCTTATCAATCAGAGCTGGCTGGGTATCTATGTCCGCAAAAAACTCGCCTACCGACCCCAAAGAGGCGGTCCACTGGGTTGTTCCCTGCTTCAAATCAACCGCAATTAAGCGTCCATCAGAGAAACCAAGATATGCACTTTCCCTAGCCGCATCAATAGTAGCACCTCCTTGACCACGAATCGTCAGCGCCTCTGGCGTTGGCCGTTTAACTTGCCAGAGGCGCTTGCCCGAAACGAGATTAACGGCAACGTAGGCGTTAGGGCGAACTGGGAACACGCCAATTTCCCCCCACAGACTCGACGGCCCTCCTACGCTGCCCCCTAGTCGTACACGCCATCTTTCAATACCGCGAACGACATCTAGCGCTACCAAGTCAGAATCGATACCTAGAACAATGGAGTCCCCGAACGGAACCATCGAATTGCCAATCACTCCAACTTTAGGCTTATGCCAAAGAAGCTTACCATCTAGAACAGCTCTGGCCTCGAGTCGACCTGCTCGCGTCCCGATGAAGACTCGAGAACCATCCGCACTGAATGCTGGCTGACTCCACTCCTCATAATTGGTTGCAAGCAGCTTGAATTGCTTAAGTTCTTGCTTCCACCGAACTCCGTATAGGTCGAGGAGGTTCGACTCTGAAGGAGTTTGCCAAGTCGAATCCGGGGATGGGATTGCGGACAAAGCCAAGATCAATGGCAAGGCTTCGAAGTTCGTCATTGGTCTAATCCAGCTCTCCTAATTGTTTTTCGGCAAAATCTCTAAAGAGAGAGAGCTGTCTCCTATTGACAATGTTGGTTAGTGCACTTTTCGCTCCGAGAGCGTCTCCTTGTTCTAGGAGAACACGAGCGACGTGTTTGTTTCCAAAATCATCAAACTCCGTAATTTCAGCAAGCAGACGAAATGCCGATAGTGCATCATCAAGACGCCCTAAGGCTTCCAGGGCATAACCCTTACCTTCCAAGGCATAAAAGCGGAGAGGATCGCTCTCCGGCGTGATCGCGAGATACTGGTCGTAAGTGTCCACGGCTTCATCAAGTAGTCCACCACGTCGGGCCAGGTCAGCATCGTAGAGTAGACCGATCGATCGAATAGCGGGCATGTCCACGGTTCGAGCAGCAGCTAATGTGTCGCGCGCGGTTTCATACGTCTTCTTGTGCTCTTCGGGGCTGGTGGAGGTTACGACAGCGAATCGAATTGCTCCTTCGTAGGCTTGGACCCCCTCCATCAGAGCCACAGTTTGCTCGCTTGAGACTTTGTTGCTAGTTGCGCGAAGTGATTCTACAATCACGACTGTCACAAGGACTGTGACAATCGCGGCTATGACGAGCACAATGTGCTTTTCCAGCACGGTAACCCATGTGGAACCTTGCTGCACAAAAGCATCCTCAGCCAGGAGTGCTTCTTGTTCGGCTTGCTCTTTTTCGCGCCTCTTCCTGCTTCGTCGAGACATTTCGTGCTATTTCTCTACCCTAAGACGCTTGAGTCAACCGCGTTGCGTTGCCAGAACATGACCTGCTTGGTTCAAGCTTCATCTCTTCCTCAATAGGAGCCATTGTGCGCAAATTTTCCCTCATATTCGCCATTCTATTGCAGTTGAATGTTGCGCGTTTCGTCAGCGCGGCGTCGGGTGAGGCTCAGATTAGCTTCGATGTAGGTGTGGGAACCCCTTTGCCTAGTGAAAACGTCGTTCTGGCCGGAAATATTGCTGGTTGGTTAGGCATGAACGACTGGTTCTGGTTATCTGGTGCCATAGGAACCAACGGCCTGACCAAAGCTTCTTCCACCATGCAGATGGTGTTCGGTTCGGCATTTGCCTTTGACGCACTTTCGTATATGCCGTGGGCTCAGCTCATGCTGGGAGTGTCCTCTGAGTTTCCTGTAGATCTTCGTCCTCTTGTCCGAGCAGACGTCGGGGCTGATCGGTGGCTGAACTTTAACTGGGCCATTGGAGGTTGGGCAAGAGCACAAGTTGATTGGCCCAACCGGGCAGGAGTCGTACAAGTACTAGCTGGCGTTCGGTGCACTTGGCGATGGGGGCTTTAGGCGCAACACACCACGCAATCCTTTCCGAGTATTGACTACTGAGGGAGACTTACCCCTCTTTGTTGCTGGATTGTCGCCCTTGCAGCTCGTCATCCGAAGAATTTTTGTCTAGTCGCCTCTCAAGGGCATAGAGAACTGTAGACAATGATTGCAGTTGGTTCGCCTGGTTTCGCAAAATATCTAGCTCAATCTGTAACGACTCCGACTTTTTGATTAACTGCTGACTCTCCTCTAGCTTGGTTTGTAATTCGATTTTCAAATTCTCATACTTCTCTGACATATCGGCCAGATGCTCCCGTAGCTTATCGCATTCCATTGACAGCTTCACCGTTTGGTCCGTCTGTTGATGAAGAGATCGTTGACGACTGGACAGCTCATCCTGTTGCGTTGCTATCTTTTCGCGGAGCTCACTCTCAGTGGCTTTTCGTTCTTGTCTTACCGTTTCGAGCTCTTGACTTAAACGGTCTAGTGCTTTCTCATTCTCTGTTCGCAACTCCGTCTTTTGTTCCGCCCAGATCTGAGTTTGACGCACTTGCTCTTGTCTGTATCGTTCTTCTGCTCGGCGAATCTGAAAGCGTCGTTTACGAAGTAGACCCCGGCATCGTTCTCGGCTTATTTCAGCGAGCTTGGTTGTCTCCATTGCCTGCTTATTTTGCTGGACCAGAAGCTCATTGGTCTCCTGTAGATCTTGAATCTCTTTTTGGAGGGCTGACATTTGATTCTGATGCTTGTCCGACTGAGCTTTCTGGTGATCACACAGGTCAGACAAACGACGACACTCATCGCCAGACGCCGTGAGTGCTTCCTCAAAAGCGGTCTGTTGATTCAAGATTTCGTCCTGGAATTGCTCCTGGAGTTTCACAAACTCTGTGTTGACGGACCGAAGAACAATCTCAGCCACTTCTGTTGGAGTCTCAGGCAGGGTATTCAAGAGCTCTCGGCGTCTTTTGTATAGCTGTTTTCCGGCTGCTATCTCGTTGTTTGCTGTCACACCGCTCACGGCAGCGAGTTGAGAGCGATTGACACCTTCAATGCTATGCCCTTCAGCCTCGAGCGCTCTACAAGCATCCAATAAGGCCACCATATTGGCCCAAGTTCCCGTGCCATAACGCTCATTCATCATCTGTTTGGGGGTGACTTTCATATGTCCGTCCTCACGTGAGTAAGATTATCAAGCACAATATGTACTAGTTAGTACATATTAAATTTTAGTACAGTAACTTTAGTACACGACTTATATTTAGTACAAATGGAGACAAATTCTAGTAGTATGCTGTTAACAGATATTAACAGCATATTTTCTTCTGCCTTGAACGTACATACAACTACACAGGTTGTTTTCGTCACGGGCTATCATCAGCATCAATTTTATGAGAAATTTGTTTGCCCAAAGTTATAGCCAAGTCTAGA